>JAUNNT010000013.1:1388-40170 GCA_030531305.1 Akkermansia sp. | reverse complement strand
TCTTCCATCTGCTTCTCGTATTCCTCCTGGGCGAGCCGCGCGGCCTCATCCTGCGCGGCCTGCTCCTCCGGCGAGAGGGCGGGTTGCTTGGGGACGATGGCCTTGCCGTTGGTGCCCTTGAGCACCACGCGCTTGCCGGGGGTTCCTGCCTTCACGAGCGAGCCCAGCGGGCTGTTTGCCTGGGATGTATTGAGTTTGGGGGTTGCCATAACGGAAAACGGTTTGTATCCCACCTTATACCACACCCCCGCGCGCACGACAAGCACGGAATTCACCGCATACGCGCGCAACACTCAAAAGCCCGCCCGGCGTACCGCCGGACGGGCTCTGAAAATCCCCGCGCCCCTGGGCGCGGCAAATTCTAAAATAGTACCTAGTACATCGTACCTAGTAAATCACCCAAAGGCTTCCTGGTAGAGTGCCAGCAGCTCCTGCTTGTTGCAGGGGCGCGGGTTGCCGCCGGTGCAGACATCCGCCATGGCGGCGTCCGCGAGGGCGTCCAGGTCTTCCTCCTTCACGCCGATTTCCTTGAGGGTCTGCGGGATGCCCACATCCTTGGAAAGGGTGACCACGGCGTCCACGGCGGCCTTGCGGAACTCCGCCGGGCTCATGGAATCCACGCTGGCAACACCCATCACGCGTGCAATCTCGCGGAACTTGTCGCCCGTGTACTCCGCGTTGTAGCGCATCACGTACGGCAGCAGAACCGCGTTCGCCACGCCGTGCGGTGTGCCGTAGAACGCGCTCAGCGGGTGCGCCATGCCGTGCACCACGCCCAGCCCCACGTTGGAGAACGCCATGCCCGTCATGTACTGGCCCAGCGCCATGTCCTCGCGCCCCTTGGGGTCGTTCTCGCAGGCCTGGCGCAGGCTGCGGGAAATGATCTCGATGGCTTTCAGGTTCAGCGTGTCCGCCAGCTCCCACGCGCCGAGCGTGGTGTAGCCCTCGATGGCGTGCGTGAGTGCGTCCATGCCCGTGGAGGCGGTCAGCCCCTTGGGCATCGTGCTCATCATGTCCGGGTCCACAATGGCCACCACCGGGATGTCGTGCGGGTCCACGCACACGAACTTGCGGCGCTTGGCCACATCGGTGATGACGTAGTTGATGGTGGTTTCCGCAGCGGTGCCGGCGGTGGTGGCAATGGCGATGACGGGCACGCACTTGTTCTTGGTGGGCGCCACGCCCTCCAGCGACACCACGTCTGCGAACTCAGGGTTGTTCACGATGATGCCGATGCCCTTGGCGGTGTCCTGCGGGGAGCCGCCGCCGATGGCGATCAGGCTGTCCGCACCCACTTCCTTGAACATGGCCACGCCATCCTTCACGCATTCCACCGTGGGGTTCGGCTCCACCTTGTCGTACACCGCGTACGGGTGCCCGATGCCGTCCAGCAGCGCCGTCACCTTCCCCACCACGCCGAACTTCACCAGGTCCGCGCACGTGACGATGAGCGTTTTCTTGAATCCGCGGGCCTGCACTTCCGTTACGACCTCTTTCACGGCTCCGCTCCCGTGATAGCTGGTCTCGTTCAATATAAAGCGATTTGACATGCTCGCATGCTAACACAGGGCAGGGCGCGGGGCAATGAAAAAACGGCGCCCCGCCGGGATTTTAGGGGGCAGCGTAAGTCGGAGCGCAATGATGGGTGTCAACGAGGGGCATTGGTAGGCACGATACACCGGCCCACACCGCCTTGCCTGCCTCGGCGTGGCGCAACGCACGAAGACGGGCGCGGGGTGGTGCCAGTATTCCATTAAAAAAACAGGGGTGAATCCTGGGGTTTGTTTAATGAAGGGCTGGCAAGCCGCCTGCCATGCGGGTTCGCGGCTTTCCCCCGGTGCAACACCCGGTGCATGCAAAAGTGCAACACAAGGGGGCTGGATGGTGCATGCAAAAGTGCCAGACCCGCGCTTCCCCCCTTTGCCGCCGATGTCCGCGAACCCTTGAAAAACAAGGAGCCGTCCACCCTCATGTCCGATGGTGAACGGCTCGGAGCCGATGGAGCATAAGGGATTCGTGTTGTTGGCAATCAACGAGTTAAGTGGGGCGGTGCTATCAAAAGTGCATGACAGCATATCAAAATGAGCCTCTCGGAGGTGGTTTGGGAAGTGGCCTTTCATGGGGTAGTGGCAGCTTGATTTGGGGTCGTTCTTATTGTGCCGCGTTGTTGGGCCCCAGTCAAGCGTTTTTTGAGAACTATGGTAAGATTAAGATATGAGTAAAGAGTCCATATTGAGCAGTAAGATGATGGCGGCTATCGCCAATGTTTCCCCCACCGATTATACCGGTCAAATCGCGGTTATGCTCTCCGTCCTCGGAGACAACCTCGCAGAGTGCATGCAGTCCCAGCTCTCCGATGCAAAGGCGGGGCAGGTCTACGCACGCCCCCACCAGATTGCAGAGCGGTGGGGATACACGGACAGGAGCTTGCGACGCTTCCTCCACGCCGCCGAACAGTCGGGCAGGGTGCGCACCATGACTCCCACCGACATATACGGCACCAAGGGCAAGAAGATGTTCCACCTCGGTGATTTGGAGCGGTTCTTCTCCGACCAGCAACCTTGACGCGCACGGCAGCTTTCCCATATATTCAGCCCTCGTCCTTGACTGGACGGGGGTTCTTTCTTGCCCTCCGTCAGCACCACCGCTCCCTATACTCCGCAGCCACCACGGGCAGCAGCTCCTCGCACACTTCCTCCAGTCGCGGGTCGTCCGCGATGAACTCGTCATACACGCTGACCACGCGCATGCCCATGTTCAACAGCCTGTCCAGCACCATGAGATAAATCGCGCCCTCGTGCAGAAACACCTCGCTGCCGATACTCTCGCCCACCTCCGAGAACATGCGCGCCTGCGCCAGTCCTACTGCTTCCTCCACTTCTTCCTTGCTGTAGTCCAGCTCCGTGCCACCTTTCCGCAGCTCGTGGAAGAAGGCACTTGTAATCTTCTTGGGAGTGCCACCGAAATACAGCCGCATGGCGAGCTTCTTGTAGTCCGCGCGCTCCTGCTCGTTCCGAAACTCATACGGCGACATGCGCTCGTAGAAGTCCACGGCTCCCGCCAGCCACTCCCCCGTCCGCAGAAACCGAGCCACGCGGTAGATGCTGCTCTTGATGTCATACTCGTAGTAGGCACGCCCCTCGTAGTAGTCGTGCAGAAACATGTGCCGAGTCAAGCCCGCGTAGCCGTGGGGGATGTCGTTGGCGCGGAGCAGGCACAGCCCGCTCGTGATGCGCGTGCCTATCTTGCTTATCATACCCGTGGCACCTCGCGAAATCTTGATTCGCTGCCGCAGTTGCAGGGGCGGCTTGTCCGCGTAGTAGGTGGCGTTGATGCGCTCCCGCATGTTGTCCAGCACGGCGAGCTGCGGGAAGCGGGCGTGGATGCAGGCTCTCACTTCTTCGTCAGTCAGGCTGGAGGGCAGGCGCAGGCTGGACGACAGGCAGATGTTATAACGCCCCAGCAGCTCCTTGACTGTCTCGCTGGACACTTCCCCTTGCTCTCCACCGCCGCCCCCGTCCTTGCCAGTTCCTACTGCCCTCCCACGGCTGCTCACGCCCCGATATGTCCGCTTGACAAGCTCCACCATGCGCGGGTTGACGATGAATTTGCGGGAGATGCCGTTCTTCCGTCTGCTCTTTGTCGGAGTGCTGCGGCAGTAGTAGTGGTCCACACACTTCAACAGGTCCAACTCCTCTGCCCGCTCAATCAGCCTGCTCGCATGCGATTTGCTGAACAACCGTGCCAGCACGCCTGTTGTCGGGATATACACCGCCTCAATCACACCGTCTGCGACATACTCTTCCCACACCTCGCAAGCCGTGTGCAGGCGTTCAAGGTTTACTGCCGCCTTGCGACTACCCCGCAGGCGTGTCCACAACTGCTCTGGGGTGGTGATGTCGTTTCGGAAATCCGACTGCTGGCAGATGATGCCAGTCCTCCACTTTCGCGTCTCGTCCTGCTTGATTGTTTGATGACTTATTGATGCGATGGTTCTCAATATCTCAACTTGCCTTTCGCCAATCTGGGAACAATATGGGGGTAGTGTGTTGTTTATGATAATATGAGATGGTGATGTGTTGATTTGCTGCTCACTATGGTCGTCAATCTTGTTTGTTCCAATCTGGGAACAGTATGGGGAATGACTATGTGTTGACTGACCGCATAACTCGCGCTTTACTGTGGGCGTGCTATGTTCACTATCATTTTCAATCTTGCTTGTTCCAATCTGGGAA
Source organism: Akkermansia sp. (assembly GCA_030531305.1). Taxonomy (GTDB): domain Bacteria; phylum Verrucomicrobiota; class Verrucomicrobiia; order Verrucomicrobiales; family Akkermansiaceae; genus Akkermansia. The sequence goes on along the minus strand of JAUNNT010000013.1, from coordinate 35,935 downwards.
CAATATGGGGAGAGCCCGTGCGGCTCATTGGATGTGGCCCCGCCCGCTTGCTGTTGATAATCGGGGATATTATTGCTGTTATCACTATTACATAACTCTTGGCTCTCCTCGTAGGCACGCGCCATTATATCAATAATATCGGTTAAGCTGACTTCTTTTTCTTCTTGTTTTATCTTCATAATAATAAGTTTACCGGAGTTCTAAAAAAACAACGCGAACACTCACAACAAACAAAAGAAGAGGCTGGCAGGATACTACCCACCAGCCCATGAAGATAAAGTCAACTGTTGTTGTCTACTATACGAGACACTACTATTTAGTGTTCTTTCACCGACAAAATCAGAAAATAAACCAGCAAAAGAAATCACCATACGGCACAATCCCAGAACACCCGAAGTCAGAAAAATACAATATACCGCATATCACTATTATAAGGGGTGGTCAGTCAAAATTTTTTTGGTGCAAATTTTGAAAGAAAAAGAGAGCCGCCGAGAATAACTCCCAACGGCTCAACACACTTACATGCGGAAAGTTCCTTTCACACGGAACACCTATATTTAGTGCTTTTGTTATTTGTAGAGTGGGCGGTCTTTCGCGTAGTTCTGCCACCGCTACCTATTTATACTCTTCTTCTCGCTCTTTGCTGATGTTTCCTGCTATCTTCCCTCCGCAGTCTCACAATCTTCCCTCCAAGCGTTTATAATCCTGATAATGTCTTTTATCTTCATATCTTTATAATCCTTTCCGTTTAAGTTATTTATGACGATGCCTATCAAACCACTCTGGTTCCACCCACCTGACATGCCCTGGACCCAGACCGCCCTCACCGCGATGCTCCGCGTTGCCGATTGTCAGCGGCTTGTCTATCGTGAGCCAGCAGCAGCGCGTGAGCAGGGCAGAGTAAATCGCGTCCCGCAGCCTCTCGCCGTGCAGCACCTCCGTCTTGGTGATGCCGCGCTCCTCGGTGGTGATTTCCACTCCGTCCGAGTAGCCTGTGTTGTCGTGGAACAACTGCATGGCTTCCTCAACTGCGCCTGTGTAGTCCACCCACACCACGCTGAACAAGTCAAAGTCCGTGTCTGCGGGAACGCCCAGAGCAATCAACGCTCCGTCCGAGCCGTCGTCCAGCTCCTCCGCGTCCATGTAGGCGTGCTGCGATTTGTCCTCCACGCAGTAGACCACCCGCAGCGTGTGCGGATTTCCTCGTCCGTCCCGCAAGCGCAGAGTGGTGGAGGTTATCGCATTTCTATCGGGAGTCTCCGCGTAGTAGCCGCTGTCCCGCCTGTAAGCCAGCGCAGTCCGCAGCAGCAGCCGTTCTGGGTTGTCGCACCCCGTGATTTCGTAATCCTCACCGTCCACTACAACCCGCATGGTTGCCAGCTCCGCGCGCGCCTCGTCCAATAGTTCGTCAGTCGTCTTCATGTCTCCGTGGTTATTTAGTCCGCATGCCGACAGCTCCCCGCGCCGCTCTACAACCGCCCTGCAAGGCTCTTGGTTCACCGAGTGGAACACCGCCCACGGGCAGGCGCAGGAACGCTCCACAGGGGTTTGTAAGGGGCAGCACGGGGGAAATCAGCAGGCGAGGAAGCTCGCGGGGTGCATAAGTATTCGCAATACTAATGCAAGCCTAAAGTGCAAAAAACTTTGGCAATCAGGGCTTTTTGGGGGCAGGCGGTTGAAAGCCCTCAGTACGCCCGCATGCTCCGACACGCTGCGAACCGCGCTGCGAGTAGGGTTTGCAGACTTTGGACAGGTGTACAGTATTGCGAATACTGTAGGCTTACCCCCGGCTCATGCGCGCAACGGTTGCGCGCATGGCACCTCAACAACAACGAAATATATCACCATGAGACAAACCTTATATCTCACCACCATGTTCGCCGCAGCCCTACTGGGCAGCGGAGTCGCCAACGCAGCAGAAACGCTCTACGCTTCCGACTACACGGGCGGGTCAATCACTCTTGGCAGTGCCTATACCTACGACAAGCTCGTCGTGGATACACCTCTCACTTTAGGCAACTATCTCGACCTGTACAACGGCGCAACCCTTGCGTTCTCGAAGGAGAACGGAGCCGATGCCATTTGCAGTATCTTCACAGCGGAGTCGCGAGGGGCCTCTCCAACCGTTTTTTTCAACAATACCGGCGATGTCTACAACTTCACATTTGACGCTGGCGCACAGGCAATCGTTGCCGCTTCGGCTGGGACTCCGATAACGCTTATCTCGGATTTGAACGAGGATTGCGGGGGCTTCAGCTTCTACTATGGTGGGTCGCCTTCTATGACCACCCTCACGCTCAACGGCGTGGGTTATAACCAGACCGTAGAGATGGGCGGTGTCCAGTTCACCTATGTGGGACCTCAGGAGGACACATACACCTTCCAAGAGGGTGAAATCGGCTTTACAGGCTACTATCAAGGCAGCCACGCCCTCAAGCTGGTAGCCAACGGCAAGCCCACCCCCGAACCGACCACAGGCACGCTCTCGCTTCTGGCTCTGGCTGGTCTCTGCGCCCGCCGCCGCAAGTAATCAATCTCCAACCAATCAATCAATCGGGAAACCCCACTCGCTTCTTGGCGGGTGGGGCTTCTCTTTGTCCTCATGGCATGGCAGCACGCACTCACCCCGCCATGCACGGCAAGGGAGAGCGCGCGTAAGCCTACACGGCGGCAGGGGCGGTGGCGTCGCTGTCGGGACGCACCATGTCCGCCAGCGTCTTCAACACGGCGAGCTTGGCGTTGTCCGCAGCCGTGAAATACCGCCGCTCTATTTTCTCGGAGTCGTGTCCCACAGTATCACGCACGATGTCTGGGGTCAGGTTGGGCGCGCTGCGCCCCATGCTCACGGCGGTGTGGCGCAGGGAGTGGAAGCTCTTGCGTGCGACAGGTCTGCGGCGACCGCGCAGGGCTTTGGTGTCCTCGTCGTCCTTGCGGATTCCGAACGCCATTAGCTGCTGCGTGAAGCGTGTAGAGACCGTCCCAGGGCTATACTGATACTTCCGCGCGGCTTCTGGGAACACGAACTCCTCTCCCTCCTCTTGAGCCGCCCTGCGAGCAAGCAGGCGTTCCCGCAGTTCAGGCAGGAGGTGGATGTAGCGGGGCTTGCCCGTCTTTCGTTCCCGCACGAACACGCCGCCCTTGTCAAAGTCCACATTCTCCCAGCGGAGCATGCAGGAGTCGCCCAGTCGCAGCCCGCCCAGATAATACGATACCGCCGCGAGGTCGCTGTAAGGCTGGGGGAACTTGAAGAGGATGATTTTCATTTCGTCCGCCGTGAAGGGGTCTCGGTCCACGGTGTCGTCCTGCCCGCCGATACTGCGCATGAGCTGGCTGACTTTCAGCCCCGCCATTGGACTGTGCGTGATGAACTTGTCTATGTCCCGCGCCCTGTTGAACGCGCATGCCAAGTGTTCGCGCCTGCGGTCCACCGTTCCCTTGCGGTAGGTCTGGAGTAGCCATATCAGGTGTCCTCGCATGTGGTCGGTGGAGATACAGGTGAGAGGCAGCTTCGCGTCCCTTCCCAGCCACGACAGGAAGTCTCGGAAGGTGCGGTGCCGCTGCTGTTCAGCGCGCGCGCATGCCTGCGCGGGGAACTGCGTCATGTAGTCCGCGATACTCGGCACGGGCTTTGCCATGCCGTTTGCCACGGCGACCGCACGCACGCTCTCCATTGCCTGCTCAACGGGGGTCAAGCCCTTGGCGGCTCTCTCCATTGCGTCCGCCACGCTCTGTGCAATCATGCGGGTTTGCTTCTCCGTCATGCCCTTGGACTTCACCTTGACGCAGGTTGTCTTTTGATGCCTGCGTCCGTCAAGCCCCACCCATGTTCCGAACCATGTGTTTTTCCTTTTTATTACACTCGCCATTTTCTCTTATTCCTTTCTTTGTTTTTCATACTTCTATTTTAACACAGTTCTATTTTTTTCGCGCGAACACCGCGAATTTCCGTCTCGTCCGCAAAAAAAATCACGCAAGGAGGGAGAAGGGCGGAAACCGCCGCACGAAAGGTGCAAAAGTTTGTCCATTATATCACAGTTCTAAAAATTCGCGCGCGAACTTTTCGCACGCCCCCGCGCCCTGAACACCGCGCCAACGGTGCATGACCGAGTGCATGAGGAAACGGAAAGTGCATGACAACCGATTTTGCGGAGGGCTGACAAGCCGCCTGCCATGCGGGTTCGCGGCTTTCCCCCGGTGCAACACCCGGTGCATGCAAAAGTGCAACACAAGGGGGCTGGATGGTGCATGCAAAAGTGCCAGACCCGCGTTTCCCCCCTTTGCCGCCGATGTCCGCGAACCCTTGAAAAAACAGGAAGCCGTCCACCCTCATGTCCGATGGTGAACGGCTCGGAGCCGATGGAGCATAGGGGATTCGAACCCCTGACCTGTTGCGTGCGATGCAACCGCTCTACCAACTGAGCTAATGCCCCGTGTGGGGCGGATTATACGCGAGACTCTCCGCGCGTGCAAGCACAATGTGCTTAATGGCACAAAATTCTTTTACGCCAGGGTGATGGAGACCGGGCAGTGGTCGGAGCCGGTGATGGTTGGGTGGATTTCCGCCGACTGCACGCGGGGGAGGATGGATTCCGACACGCAGAAGTAGTCGATGCGCCAGCCGACGTTGCGGGCGCGCGCGCCGCCGCGGAAGCTCCACCAGGAATAGGCGTCCTTGGTGTCGGGATGCAGGCGGCGGAAGGTGTCGGCAAAGCCCGCCTGGAGCAACTGGGTGAAGCCTGCGCGCTCCTCGTCGGAGAAGCCAGCGCTGAAGTGGTTGGAATCCGGGCGCGCGATATCGATTTCCTGATGCGCCACGTTAAGGTCACCGCAGAAGACCACGGGCTTGGTGTTGGCGAGGTTTCCGACGTACTCTCGGAAGGCGGCATCCCATTCCTGACGGTAGGGCAGGCGTGCGAGCTCGTTCTGGGAGTTGGGGGTGTAGCAGCACACCAGGAAGAAATCCGGAAACTCCATGGTGGCCACGCGGCCCTCCGTGTCGTGCTCCGGCACGCCGATGCCGCGCGAGGTGGAAAGGGGTTGCACCTTGGAGAGGATGAGCACGCCTGAATATCCGGGACGTTCCGCGGGGTTCCATAGCGCGTGCGGCCAGGAAGCCAGCCACAAATCCGCCACCTGCTCCGGGCGCGCCTTGATTTCCTGCAGGCAGAGCACATCCGCGTTCAGGGCGTCCAGCTGCTCCTGCATGCCCTTTCCCAGCGCGGCGCGCAGGCCGTTCACGTTCCAACTCACCAGCTTCATAGCACCTCCTAATCTTAATCCTAATCCTAATCCTAATTCAGCCTTTCCACAACGGCTGCCCCCATTTCCGCGGTGGTCACGGTCGTTTCCCCGGGGGCGGCCAAATCGGCGGTGCGGATGCCGTCGGCAATGACTCGGCGCACGGCGGCGTCCACGGCATCGGCGGCCTCCGCCTCACCGAGAGAGTAGCGCAGCATCATGCCCATGGAGAGGATTTGCGCGATGGGGTTGGCGATTCCCTTGCCGGCGATGTCGGGCGCGGAGCCGCCGGAGGGCTCGTACAGGCCGAAGAAACCGCGCTCCGTCTTGGCCCCCAGCGAGGCGCTGGGCAGCATGCCCATGGAGCCGCAGATCATGGCCATCTCGTCCGTCAGGATATCACCGAAGGTGTTTTCCGTGACAATGACGTCGAACTGCTGCGGGTTGCGTGCGAGCTGCATGGCGGCGTTGTCCACGTACATGTGGGAGAGCTGCACGTCCGGGTACTCCGGGGCGAGGGCGTTCATCACGTCGCGCCACATCACGGAGGAGGAGAGCACGTTGGCCTTGTCCACGCTGCAGAGGCGGCCCTTGCGGCCGCGTGCGGCGTTGAAGGCCACGCGGCCGATGCGCTCCACCTCGCTGCGCTTGTACACCAGGGTGTCGATGGCCATCACCTCGCCGTCGCGCTCGCCGTAGAACTTGGGCTCGCCGAAGTACATGCCGCCCGTCAGCTCGCGCACGCACAGGATGTCGAACCCGCCGGGGATGAGGCTGTCCTTGAGCGGCGAGGCACCCACCAGCTCCGCCATGCAGATGCCGGGGCGCAGGTTCGCGTACAATGAAAAGTGCTTTCTCAAGGGCAGCAGCGCGCCGCGCTCCGGCCGCTCGTCCGGCGGCAGCGCGTCCCACTTCGGCCCGCCCACGGACCCGAACAGGATGGCGTCCGCGGCCTCGCACGCCGCCAGCGTCTCCGCGGGAAGCGCCTTGCCGCAGTGGTCGATGCCCGCGCCGCCCACATGGCACACCGCGCGTTCCGTGGAAAAGCCGAACCTGGCCTCCACCGCGTCCATCACGTGCAGGGCCTGCTCCATCACCTCCGGCCCAATGCCGTCACCCGCCAACACCGCAATCTTGTACTGTCTCATGGTGAGGGGATGATACTATTTTAGGAATGCGGTGTCCAGAAATTTACAATTTACGATTTACAATTTGAAAATTCGGCGCGGCGTTTGCTGCGCGGGGCAGGGGGGGACTACCGGTTCCTGGCGGCGCAGACGGGGCAGGTGCATGGGTCGTCCTTGCGGAGGAAGCGGTAGCCGCAGATGCGGCAGACGCGGGTGGCGCGGCGGCGGCGCAGGCGGCGCAGCTTGGATGCAAGCTGGATGGGGATGCACACCAGCAGGAGCAGGATGAATCCGCTCCACACCACCACCTCGAAAAAGGTGTGCGGCGCCCAGGAGGTGACCGCCATCACGGCTGCACCTCCTTTCCGGTTGGCTGGGGCTGCATGCCGGGCGGCAGGCGCAGCATCTCTGCGCGCGGCAGCACGGCGGAATCCGGCAGCGGGGAAACATCCCCCAACGAGGGCGGGGCCTCCATGGCGGGTGCCTGCATGGGCGGCAGCTCCGCGCGCAGCGGCTCGTTCGCGGCGGAGCCGACGAACGGCAGCGGCAGCGGGGTGCGCAGGCTGACGAGGAAATCCGCCGAGTCGTCGTGCAGGAAATCCACCATGCCGAGTTTCTTGGGCAATTCATGCCGCGGCGTCTCCACGGGCGCCATCCAAACCAGCGTGCCGAGCACGGCCAGCGCCACCACCACATAGAGCGGCAGGCAGCCGGATGCCGCGGCCAGCATGCCGCGCGATTCGGGGTTCAACTTGTCGGTTTCGTCCTTCATCACTCGTGGTTGGGAATGCCGGAGAATCCGCAGCTGAAGCCGTGCGAGAGCACCATGTCCGTGAGCTGCTGCATCACCCCGGCGGGCACGGCGGCATCCACCACCAGCAGCACGCGCACGCGAGAGGGCGTGTCGCAATCCCATTGGCGCAGACATTCCTCAAAGCCCTGCAGGCCGCCGGGAACCTCCTTGGATTCCACGTACACGCGCGGCGTGTCCCCCGGCGCCACGGACACCACATGCCCGGTGGCGCGGTCGTACGCGCCCATCACGAAATGCGATTCCGACGGGCGCGCCAGCATGCCGTAGCGCGGCACAATGTGGTTGGGCAGCAGCACCAGCACGCACAGCACCAGCAGCAGCGACAGCACGGCCACGATGACAATCACGGGGCCGCGGTCCGGCAATTTGTCGTGCGGAACGTGCATGGCGGGTTTACTCTTGCGCGGGTTGATCGCCCTCTGCGGCATTCATGCGTGCGTCGCTGATGATGTAGACGCACTCCAGGCCGGCGCGCTCCACGTTGTTGATGATCTTGCGGGCGCGTGAGGCGAGGTACATGTAGAAGATGTAGGCGGGGATGGCGAAAGCCAGGCCGATGGCGGAGAGCAGCAGGGCCTGCTGGATGGTTTCCGCCACGGCGGGCGGTGCCGCCGCGCCGTCGATGACGCCCGGGCTCTCATAGAAGTCCATGAGCGCGAGCAGCGTGCCCAGGATGCCCAGCAGGGGCATGACGGTGGCGGCCATCTGCAGCAGGCGCACGTGGCGCTCGATGCGGTAGACCTCCAGTTCCGCGGCGCCCATGGCGATTTCGCGCAGCTCCTGGCGGTTGAGCTTGTGGCGGGCGAGGACGGATTCCACCACGCGCGCCATGGGGCCGGGGAGCTGGCGCGCCTCGTGCAGGGCCTCCGCATATTGTCCGGAGCGGATGAGGGAGGTGAGCCCGCGGAGGAAGTCCTCGCTGTTGATGTTGACGCGGTGGTAGTAGAAGAGCCTCTCCGCCACCACGGCCAGGCCGATTGCGGCAAAGATGAGGATGAGCCAGAACATGGGGCCCATGGCGGATATGGTTTCCAGCATAGCGTTACGTTGGTGGGGTGGTTCGTTCTATTCCGCGCGGCGTGCGCGGGGCGTTCAGGCCTGCGGCTTGATGCAGTCCGCGCCGAAGTACGGCACCAGTGCCTGCGGGATGCGCACGGAGCCGTCCGGCTGCTGGCACTGCTCCAGCAGGGCCACGTACAGGCGCGGCAGCGCCGTGCCGGAGCCGTTGAGCGTGTACGGGATGTGGATCTTGCCGTCCGCTCCCTTGTAGCGCAGCTTCATGCGGCGCGCCTGGTAGTCCGTGAAGCAGGAGCAGCTGGACACCTCCAGGTACTTGCCCTGGCCCGGCGCCCACACCTCGATGTCGTACGTCTTGGCGGAGGAGAAGCCCACGTCGCCGGTGCAGAGCTCGATGACGCGGTAGTGCAGGCCGAGCTTCTGCAGGATGCTCTCCGCGTGGCCGGTGAGCTTCTCCAGCTCGTTCCATCCGTCCTCCGGCTTGCAGATTTCCACCAGCTCCACCTTGTCGAACTGGTGCACGCGGATCATGCCCTTGTTCTCGCGCCCGGCGGAACCGGCCTCGCGGCGGAAGCAGGGGGTGTACGCGGTCATCTTGATGGGCAGGTCGCCCTCCTTGACAATCTGGTCGCGGCAGAGGTTGGTGACGGGCACCTCCGCGGTGGGCACCATGAACATTTGGTTTTCCTCCAGGCCGTACATGTCCTCCTCGAACTTGGGCAGCTGGCCCGTGCCGTACATGCACTCGCGGCGCACCATGAACGGCACGCCCGTCTCCTGGTAGCCGTTCTCCAGCGTCTGCGTGTCCAGCAGGAAGTTGATGAGCGCGCGTTCCAGGCGCGCCCCCAGCCCGCGGTACACGATGAATCCGGAGCCGGAGATGCGCGCGGCGTCCTCAAAGTTCAGCAGGCCCAGCCGCGTGCCGATTTCCACATGGTCCTTCGGCTCGGCAATCTCCGGCTTGCTGCCCCACTGGCGCAGCTCCGGGTTGGCGGTCTCGTCCAGCCCCACGGGCGCGCCGTCGTGCGGCATGTTGGGGATGGAGAGCAGCAGCTGCTCCTGCTCCTCGCCCGCGGCGGTGCAGATGGCGTCCAGCTCCTTGATGCGGTCGCCCACCTCGCCCATGCGCTTCTTGAGCTCCTCCGCCTCGTCGCGGCGGCCCTCCTTCATCATCTGGCCGATGAGCTTGGATGAACTGTTGCGCTCCTGGGAGAGCGCCTGCTTTTCCGTCTCCGCAGCGCGGCGCCTCTCGTCGCACTCCAGAACCTTGTCCACGAGCATCCAGTGGTCTCCGCCGCGCAGGCGGACACGTTCCTTGACGTAATCAGGCTTTTCCCTGACAATGCGGATATCTAGCATAACGCGCCCATTATACGCCCGCCCGCGCGCGATTCAAGCGCAAAAAACGGGTTGGCGCTCATCCGCCCCGCCCAAAGGGCGGGACTCTGTTAGTTGTAAGTGCGGAGGGGGACAATCCCCACCCTTCCGGGATGGGGCAAACTTTGTGTCGCCATTGGGATGGCTCACATAGAGCGCGCCTGTCGGCGCGTGGCGAAATGTTTCCTCTGGCATATTGCCAGAGGAAACTTGTAATCATCCGCGCCGCAAGGCGCGGCTAACTTGGAGCCATCCCGATGGCGACACAAGGTTAGCCCAGGCCGGAAGGCCTGGGGGCAACCACGTTGGTACGTCTCGGCAGAGAGTCCCGCCGCTACGCGGCGGGGCGTATGAGCGCCAAGGCATGCCTACCAACCACGCCTGGCAAAAAATCTTTGGTGCACACGGAAAATCTGTCACCAAGAGAAATAGGTGTTGACGGGTGGGGGAAAGTCCCGTATACTTGCGGCACGCATTTGGAGCGGTGGCTGAGAGGCTGAAAGCAACCGTTTGCTAAATGGTCGTACGGGCATTAACCCGTACCGGGGGTTCGAATCCCCCCCGCTCCGCTTGAAGGAAAGGCACCGGAAGTTCCGGTGCCTTTCTCGTTTTTTAAGCGTTTTCCGTGGCGTCCAACTTGGCGTTGGCGGAGATTTCATCCGGGTCTTCTGTCTGCTTCTTCTGCACGGTGGAGCGGAAGAGCTTCATGACGAAGACGAAGGAGCAGGGGATGAAGAAGATGCCGACGCCTGAGGCGATGGACATGCCGACCACCACGACGATGCCGATGGCGTTGCGCGAGAGCGCGCCGGAGCCGACGGCGAGCACCAGCGGCACGCAGCCCAGGATGAACGCGAAGGAGGTCATCAGGATGGGGCGCAGGCGCATGCGCGCGGCGATGATGGCCGCCTCCACCAGGTCCTTGCCCTTCTCCATCTGCAGCACGGCGAACTCCACGATGAGGATGGCGTTCTTGGCCGCCAGGCCCACCAGCATCACCAGGCCGATCTGCGCGTACAGGTTCATGTCCATCCCGGTGAGCCACAGGCCCAGGAACGCGCCCAGCACGGCCACCGGCACGGAGAGGAAGATGGCCAGCGGCAGCGTCCACTTCTCATACAGCGCCGCCATGATGAGGAAGGCGAACACGCCGGAGAGGGTGAAGATGGCGCCCAGGCCCAGGCCGTCCGCCACTTTCTTCTGCTGGAAGCTCATATCCACGAAGGACATGCCGAACTTGGTGACGTCCATGGTTTCCCGGAAGATGCGCTCCGCGGCGTCCATGGCTTGCTGGCTGGAGTAGCCGGGAGCCGGGCGCAGGTTGATCTTGCCGGCGTTGTAGGTGTTGTTGTGGAGCACGAATTCGGTGTCGTTGGTGTCCTTGACGGTGACGAGTGTGCTCATGGGCACGGGCTCACCCTTGCTGTTGTTGATGTAGAAGTTGGCGATCTGGTCGGTGTTCACGCGGTCGGCGCCGGCGGCCTGCACATACACCTGCCACTGCTGGCCGAACTGGGTGTAGTAGTTGATGAAGGCGGAGCCGTTGAAGCTCTGGAGCATGGCGTTGAGCTGCGCGTAGTCCACGCCCTGCGCCAGGCACTTGTCCCGGTCCACGGTCACGGACTTCTGCGGCACGGCCGGCATCATCATGTCGGATGCGGAACCGCTTTCAATCTCCGGGGCGGCGTTCAGTGCGGCCTCCAGGCGCACCACCTGCTCGTAGAGGGGTTGCACGCCCTGGCCCGCGCGGTCCTCCAGCACGAAGGTGATGTCGTCACCCGTACCGACGCCGGGGATGGCGGGCGGGCAGGTGACGAAGGTCATGCCGTCCACCCCGGACATGGCGAGCGTGCCGTTGAGGCTGGCGCACACCTCCGCGGCGGTGACCCTGTGGCCGTCAACCATGGGGCGGTCCTCCATCTCCTTGAGAACAATGAAGAAGGAGGCCGCGTTTGCGGATTGCACGCCGTTGGCCATATTGACGCCGAGGATAGCCACGTAATCCTTCACTGCGGGCTCGCGGGCCAGCACCTGCTCCACGGTGGAGGCCTGCTGGGAAAGGCGCTGCAGGGAGACGCGCGGGGTCATGATAAGACCGGAGATGAGGAAGCCCTGGTCCTCCGTGGGGAGGAACCCGCCGGGCACGCGCTGGGAAACGGGGATGATGGCGGAGGAGACGATGGCCAGCAGGGGAATGGAGATGTAGAGCTTGCGGCACAGGAAGCCGCAGCACTTGGCGAACTTGTCCGCCAGCCAGTCGTACCCCTTGTTGAAAAGATTGTAGAAGGGCTGCAGCAGGGATTTCTTGGTGGACTTCTCCTTGAGCAGGAGGGCGGAGAGCGCCGGGGAGAGCGAGAGCGCGTTGAACGCGGAGATGGCCATGGACACGGCAATGGTGACCGCGAACTGCTGGAAGAGCGTGCCGGTGATGCCCGGCAGCAGCACGGACGGCAGGAACACCGCCGCCAGCACCAGAGCAATGGCCACCACGGGGCCGCTCACCTCGCGCATGGCCGCAAACGTCGCCTCGCGCGGATTCATACCCGCCTCGATGTGCGCCTCCACGGCTTCCACCACCACAATGGCGTCGTCCACCACCAGGCCGATGGCCAGCACCATGCCCAGCAGGCACACCGTGTTGAGCGTGAAGCCCAGCAGCGGGAAGAAGCAGAACGTGGTCACCAGCGATACCGGTACCGCCAGCAGCGGAATCAGCGTGGCGCGGAAGCCCTGCAGGAACAGGAACACCACGATGGCCACCAGGATGAGCGCCTCCACCAGCGTTTGCCCGATTTCCGAGATGGACTCGCGCACAGAGAGCGTGGTGTCCAGCGTCACCTCACCCACAAGCCCCTCCGGCATGTTGCGCTGCATTTCCGCGAAGAGCTCGCGGAGGTTGTCCACGGTCTCGATGGCGTTGGAGCCGGCGGCCTGGTAGATGGCAATGGCGGAGCAGGTTTTCCCGCTCAGGCGGGCGGTCAGCGCGTAGTTCTCCGCGCCGAGCTCAATCTTGGCGATATCGCGCAGGCGCACAATCTGGGTGCCCCTGGTCTGCACGGAGATATCGCCGAACTCCTCCACGGAGGCCATGCGGCCCTTGTTGCGGATGGTGTAGGTGAATTCCTGGCCGTCCGGCATGGGTTCCGCGCCCACCGAGCCGCCTGGGTTGATGGTGTTCTGGGCGGCGATGGCTGCGTTCACCTCCGTGACGGAGATGTTCTTCTGGGCCATCTTCTTGGTGTCCAGCCAGATGCGGATGGCGTACTTGGCACCGAAGACGGAGACGTTGCCCACCCCCTTGACGCGCTTGATGGGGTTGACCATGTTCACGAAGGCGTAGCCGGTCATGTTGACGCGGTCGAAATAGCCGTTGGGGGAGTGCAGGGTGTAGATGAGGATGGGCAGGCCGGCCTGCTGCTCAATGCGCACGCCCATTTTGGCAACCTCCTGCGGCAGGGAGGATGTGGCCTGGCTGTAGCGCATGTAGGTGAGCTGCTGGCAGGTGTTGGCGTTGCACCCCGGCTCGAAGTTGACGCTCAGTTCACAGCCGCCGTTGTTGGCGGAGGTGGAGGAGAGGTAGTCCAGGCCGTCCACGCCTGAGATTTCCTGCTCGATGGGCGTGGCGACGGACTCCGCCACCTCCGTGGCGTTGGCCCCGGGATAGGAGGCGGAGAGCGAGATGGTGATGGGCGCAATGTCCGGGTATTGCGCCACGGGCAGGCCCAGGATGCAGATGACGCCCAGCAGGGTGGTCACAATGGAGATGACCGCGGCAATGGTGGGATGCTTGATGAAGTATGGTGACATGGTGTGTGGAAAGGCTGGTGGTTCAGTTGGCGGTGTCGGAGTTGTCTTCGGCGGGCTCGGTGGTGATGGAGCCGCTGGTGGTGCGCGGCGGCGTGTATTCAAAGGGAACGGGGGTGAGTGTGTTGGCATCCGCCCCGGCGGCTATGTTGGCCTGGGCGGCCATGGCGGCCTGCTGGGTGCCCTCCACCACCACGTTGACCTGATCCTCGTTCTCGAATCCCAATTCGTGCAGCAGCAGCTCCATGGAGTCCGCGTAGCCGCGGGCGTGTGCCACCAGTTCAATCTCGTCCCTGGCGTTGGCGCGGCGCAGCACAAACTCGCGTTGGGAGAGTATGCCGCTCTCCGCATACGCCTTGTCGAAGCCCTCCGCGGTGAGTTCCGGGTCGTACTTCAGGGCGAGCTCCTTCCAGTCCTTCACCTTTTCCACTTGCAGCAGCAGGGTGCCCAGGTTGTCCACCTTGTGGGCAATCAGCAGCAGGGCGCCCAGCGCGGCGTGGTCGGGCTCCACCACCTGCATGGGCTGCACCACCTCCTTGCCGGAGGCGTCCTTGGCGGGGATGGTCACCATGCTGCGCAGCGCCACGGGCACCATGAACGGCGCATTGTTCTTCTGCAACAGCAGCAGGTATGTCTTGTCTCCCACGCAGAGCGGCGCGCGCGCGGGCACCAGCCAGGCACCCTTGATGGTCTCCTGCACGGCGCGCACAGTCACGGGCATGCCGGAGCGCAGCATGGCATCCGGGTTCTCCACCTCACCGATGACCTGCAGGGTGCCGGTGGCCTCGTTGAGCTGGCTGTCGATTCCGGTGGCAACACCCTTGAAGGGGTGGACCACGCCGTCCTCCAGGATGATGTCGAAGGTGATGTCACCCGTATCGTCGTTCGGGTTCTGCATGGCCTTGCGCAGTCCGCGCAGGGCGTGGGAGCCGCTCACGTTGAAACGCACCTCCATGGGATTGGTGGAGGTGAGCACGGCCAGCGGCTTGGCGGTGGCGGGGGAGACCATGCTGCCGGTGTCACCCATGGCAAAGCTGATGCGGCCGTCGAACGGCGCGGTGATGGTGGTGTACCCCAAATCTATTTCCGCGATATGGAGCGCGGCCCGGGCCTGGGCGATATCCGCCTCTGCACTGGTGACAGCGGCTTCGGCAGAGACAACGGCCAGCTCGGCATCCGTCACGGTTTTCTCGGAGATGGAGCCGGGGGAGCTCTTCTGCATGGCGTGGTAGCGCTCTGCATCATCCCTGGCCATGGCGAGCGCCGCTTCCGCCTGGGCCTTGCCGGCGCGCGCAGCTTCCAGGGTGGCCTTGGCTTCCTCCACCGCTATCTCGAAGTCCCGTGCCTCGATCTGGATGAGCTTGTCTCCCTTCTTCACCAGGCTTCCGGCCTTGATGGTGTCTCCCTCCAGGATGCCGGAGATGTTGGGGCGCAGTTCCGCCTCGTCCCGTCCATTGATGGTTCCGTACCATTCCTCGTTGATATCCACGTCGCGGCGCACGAGCGGGGCCACTTTCACGGGGAAGGGCGGCAGGGTGGGCTGCGCCGCGCTGGTTGCGGAGGCGTCGTCGTCCCTGAGCAGGGATTCCGCGGCCTGGCGAATTTCCGGGGTGATGACGGGCTTGAAGCTGCGCGGTGCGGTCTTCAAGGTTGCGGGGGCGGTGTCCTTGGCGCGGCGGCTGTTGGCCGAGGACACGGCAATGGCGCGCACGCCGTTGATGGGATCCGCCACCACGGGGGCGTCCGCCGGGTTGTCGTAGCCTATTTCCTTGAGGGAATCCGCGAGGGGCTTCTGAAGCCCGGCCACGGCCACGAGCTTTTGGGTGGAGGTATAGCCGCCCTCCTCTTGGATGGCCACCTCGTACTCGCCGTCGCGGCGCACGGGGATGAGGTGCGGCACGCCCTGCTTGTCCACAGCCAGCACAAAGGTGTTGAGCATTTGGGAGATGACGGCATCCCGCGGCACGAGCAGCACCTCCCGTTCGTCTATGGGCATGCGCACGCGCACGGTCATGCCGGGGCGCAGCTCCAGTTCGGTGTTGGGCACATCGCCCTCCACCTTGACCATGCCGTTCTCGCCGATGGAGTTGTTGATGGCGTGGATCTTGCCGGGGTGGCGGTAGATGGTGCCGTCCTCCAGGACAAGTTGGAATTTGGCGAGCTCGGAGTAGTCCGCCTCCGCCAGCTCGTACTTGTGGAACAGGCGCACCAGGCGCTCGCTGCTGAAGTGGAACACCACGTTGAGCGGGGTGGCGTTGTACATGGAGGCCAGCTTGGTTTCCGGCCCCACGGTGTCGCCTGCGGAGGCGGTGGGGACGCCGATGAGCCCGTCTATGGGAGCCCGGATGACGGTGCGCTCCAAATCAAGCTCCGCCTGCTTGACGGCGGCGCGGTTGAATTCCACCCGGGCCTCCGCCTTGCGCACGGTGGCCTCCGCCGCCTGCAGCGCGTGGCGCGATGCTTCCAGCTCCCGCTTGGAGATGGCACCGGAGGGGCTCAGTTTCTCGTTGCGCTCGAAATCCTTGCGGCAGCGCAGCTCGTCAGCCTTGCCGGTGGCCACCGCGGCCTCCGCCGCTTGCAGGTTGGCCTGCGCGCGCTCCAGGCCGGCTTGGAAGGTCACGGGGTCTATGCGGAATAGCACGTCTCCTTTCTTCACCAGGGAACCCTTCTCGTATTCATAGCCCAGCAGCGTGCCCTTGACACGCGGGTGGATGTGCACGGTGCCGTCCCCCTCCAGCGCCAGCGTGCTGAACCAGTCTTCCGAGTCCAATACCTTGTGGGGCAGGATGCGGAACACGGAGACGGCGTCCTCCTGCTGCGCGGCGTTCGCTGCGGCGGCTGCGTCCTTGTTGTCGCAGGAGCACAGCAGCAGTCCGGCCATTCCCAGGGATACGAGTGCAAGTGTGGCGGTTTTCATGGTGATGAAAGGTTGTTCGCGGGCGTGTACCCGCGTGGGTGCATAAATACTACCAGCATTTCCCGCTCATGGCAACGCGTTTGTGCGCACGCATCCGTTTCCCCCTGGTGAGATTAGCACCTTGACACGGCGCGCGGCGCGCGGTATACTGCCGTTATGTTCAAGACGTTCCATCTCGTTCTGTTGGGGGCAGCCATGCTGCTGGCATCGTGCAGCTTCTCGCAATCCAAGCTGAAATCGGAAAGCGGGCTCTACGATGTACCGCTCACCCACTCCCTCAAGGTGGCGGTGGATGGCTACTGGCTGCCGGATGTGCCGTACGACGCCCCCGCCGTGGGCAGCATCTACATTGCCCCGCTGGATATGCACCTGGTGGAAAAGGGGCATGAGGAATACGTTCCGCTCATGAAGCAGCAGATGCACGATTACCTGACCAAGGCCGTCTCCGCATCCATCAGCACCAACAAGCTCATCAACAGGTGGACGCTTGCGAACTCCCCGGAGAACGCCACCCTGCGCATGGATTTCTCCATCGTGCGCTTCCGCACCCAGCGCCCCGGCCTGCGTGTGGCGTCCGAGGTGGGCGGCTACTTCATACCGGTGCCCGGCGTGTCCTCCGTGGTGTCCAACTTTGCAGAGGGAGATATCTGCATTGAGGGCACGATACGCGACGTGAAGACCGGGCGCCTGCTCATGGCGTTCAAGGATTCCAACCGCGCCAAGGCCCGCCTCTACAGCGCCAACGCCTACAAGCGCGGCGGCGCGGCGGACGCCAATTTGCAGCTTTGGGCCAAGAAGATGGGAGAGCTGCTGACCATTGGCGGCGAGTACCGCGCCCAAGGCAAGACGATGAAGGATTTTGTCAACGAGCGCAGCTACGCCAAGGGTATCTACCAGCGCCGCACCGCCTATTGATTCCCTCTCGCATTCAACCTTCCGGAGAGCCCCGTCCGCTTGTGCGGATGGGGCTCTCTCATATGCGGGCCCGTACATGAAACGCCTGGAGGGAATGGCACCAATCGTTGGCATACCCAAAGGCCACGCCGTATCACAAACCCTGGCGGAGTGCAAAAAAACAGGCGCACCCGTTGGGATGCGCCCGCTTGGAAATTGGAGAGAGATTTTCTTGGGAAGGGATGCTTAGAACTCGTCGTCCTCGCTGGTGGAATCCAGGTCAAGGGAGGAGCTGTCGTCGCTGGAGGAGGCGCTTTCCTCTTCCTCGTCATCCTCCATGGCGGCGGTTTCCTCCTGCAGGGCGGCCTGGGCGGCGGCCTGCTTGCGCTCCTGGGCGGCCTTCACGGAGGCTTCCTCCTGCTCACGCAGCTTCTGCTCGTGCGCCAGGCTGTTGTCCTCCGCAGGCTTGGAAATCAGGTAGCGGTCCTCCAGCAGGCCGCGGCTGCGGCGAGCATCGAGACGCACGCGGTCATACCCGGCGTCCGCCAGGGCTTCCATGATGGCACCGCCGATGGCCGCGCGGTTCTTGTTCTCGCACACATACACGCGGTAGGAGCCGCGGTAGGGAAGGTCCCACGCATGCACACCGTCGTGCGGCACCAGGATGCCCACCAGGTTGCCCTGGCCGTCGGAGCAGATGCCCCACACGCGCAGCGTGCTGGAACCGGGCTGCTGCATGGCGATGAAGTACTGGGGATAGACGTAGGAGAAGTTCTTGACGGTGGACTGGCGAATCCACATCTCGATGGCGCGTGCGGTTTCCGCGGGCAGCGGGCCCATCTCCACGCAATGCCTCACGCGGGGGGAGTAGGCATCGTTGTAGCTGAACACCGCCACGTTGCACGCCTGCTGGAACTGCGTTGCCAGCGCCTGCGGGGTGCGGCTGCCGGAGCAGGATGCAAGGAGAGAGATGGCTGCTGCACCGCAAGCCATTGCCAGACACCGAATGGAGGAAAGATGCTTCATGTCGTTAGGTTTCCCTATTCTAGTCACGTTTTCCGTGGAAAGACAAGCAAAAAAGTGAGCCCTCCCGAAAAAAATGCGTTCGGCGCCCGCGCAAAAAGTCTGCCATGCGGCAGAATTGGCTTGACGCGCCCGCGCGCATGGGACAGAATGGCGGCAGTATGAAAACTTTTTCCACCCGCCGTACCGTCAGCATGGCCGCCGCCGGCCTGTTCTCCCTGAGCTTCCTCGCCTCCTGCGGTGACGAGGGCCCCAAGGACGCCCAGCTCGCGCAGCAGGGTTCGGGAACAGCCGCCGCGCCCGAAGCTGCGGCCGCCGGCTCACTGGCGGAATCCCGCGATGCCCTGTTCAACGCCGCCGTGTACGACCTGGTGCTGACCATCAGCGACAACGATGCGTTCCCCGTGTTCAACACAAAGGCGCGCGACTTTGTGGAGCTGCTGAGCAACTACTACGACCATCTGCGCGCGGAATCCAAGGATGCACGCGAGCGCGTGCGCGCGGCCAGCGCGCTGGCCAAGGTGCTGCGCAACGTGGGCGGGGCGTACCCGCGCGCGGAAGCCGCCTACCGCGACGCCCTCAAGGAATGCCAGGCGCTCACCCCGGCGGAGCTCGACTCCCCGGAGGGCCAGCACACCCTCAGCTCCATCAACAACGGCATCGCCTCCTGCCTGCTCATGCAGGGCAACAACAAGGAGGCCCTCCAGTACTACGATGCAGCCCTCAAGATTGACGAGGCCCAGTTCAAGGCCGTGGACATGAAGGAGGGCGACACCATCAGCGGCAAGGAGGCCATCACCGCCCTTTCCCGCGCCGTGGTGGAGGTGGTGGATTCCTACCGCTGCCTGGCGGACTGCCAACTCATCGGCGACGACCCCGAGGAGGCGCTGGACACCTACAAGAAGGGCATTGAGATAGCCGCCAAGTACCAGGGCCAGCCCACCGTGGAGATGGCCGTGAGCTTCTCCAAGATCTACACCTCCTACGGCAACTTGGAGCAGCGCAACGGCAACTCCGACAAGGCCCGCCAGGCCTGGGCCATTGCTGCCAACCTCTGCACCGCCGCCAACAACGGCACCACCGACCTGCTGCAGAAGCTGGAGACCAAGCGCGACTACGATGCGCTCATCGAGGCGCTGAAGGCCACCCAGCCCGCCGAGGTTCCCGCCGAGGAGGCTCCCGCCGCCAACTAACGGATAACCCGCGCCCGTGGCCCGGTTCTTGATATCCCCTGCCGCGCTGGAGCGCAACGCGCGCATCCTGCGCCAAGTGGGGGATGCCGGCGGGGCGCGCATGCTGGTGGCCCTCAAGGCCTTTGCCTGCACCGCCGCGTTGAAGGCGGTGCAACCGTACTGCAACGGCTACTGCGCGAGCGGACTCTACGAGGCGCGACTGGCGCATGGCCTGGTCGGCGAGGTGGCGGTGTTCTCCCCCGGCTACACGGAGCCCGAGCTGCGCGAGCTGCTGGACTTCGCCGCGCACATCGATTTCAACAGTGTGCCGCAATGGCTGCGCTACAGGGAAATGTGCCTGGCGCACCCGCGCGCCAAGGGCGGGGAGGTGCTGTTCGGGCTGCGCATCAACCCCTGCCATTCCACGGGCCACACCCCGCTGTACGACCCCTGCGTGCCCGGCTCGCGGCTCGGCATCCCGCCGCAGGAGCTGGAAAAGGCGGGGGCGGACGCCCTGCGCGGCATCTCCGGCCTGCACATCCACACCCTCTGCGAGCAGGGCGCCCAGGAGCTCATCGACACCTTCCGCGCCTTTGAACAATCATGCGGCCACCTGCTGCGCGGCGGCACGCTGCGCTATCTCAACCTGGGCGGCGGCCACTGGATAACCAAACCCTTTTACGACCGCGACGCGCTCGTTTCCCTGCTGCGGGAAATCCGCTCCGTGTATGGCGTGCAGGTGTACCTGGAGCCGGGGGAGGCGTGGGCCATCCACACCGGCGTGCTGCGCGTGCGCGTGCTGGATGTCTTCGAAAGCCTGGGCTACCGCCACGCCATCCTGGATGCCAGCGCCAGCGCCCACACGCCGGATGTGCTGGAAATGCCCTACCGCGCGGATGTGTTCGCCATCACGGACACTCCCGCCTCCGCAGATGCCGCGCAACCCGCGGTCTGCCTGCCCGGCGAGTGCTACTCCCCCGCCGCGGAGAAGGGCCAGAAGCCGTACACCTACCGCCTGGGCGGCCCCACCTGCCTGGCGGGTGACGTCTTCGGCGACTATTCCTTCGACGCCCCCCTGCACGCGGGGGACGAGCTGGTGCTGGACGACATGAGCCACTACACCATGGTGAAGACCACGCACTTCAACGGCGTACCCCACCCGGACATCTACCTCCTCCATGCGGACGGCTCGCAGCAATGCGTCCGCCGCTTCGGCTTCCCCGACTACGCCAACCGCCTGGGCTGAGCGCGCGCGGGACCGGGACGGCGCGGCTCAAATCGCGGAAATGGGAAGGGCCAGGTTCTTGTCGCCCAAGGGAAGCGGGGCCTGGATGGGGCAGAATACAACGCCGGGGGCGAGTTTCCTGCTGCCCAGGGGTATGCCGTGCATGGCTTTCAAATCGCTTGCGGAGGGGGTGAGGGAACGCTTGACCTCGATTGGGTAGAGCGTTCCGGCACGCTCTATGAGCAGGTCGATTTCCGCCCCTTTGGCTTCCCGGTAGAAATGCATGAGCGGCATGTCCCCGCAATTGGCGTACCTGCGCATGAGCTGGCCAAACACCCAGGATTCCAGTATATGCCCGTTGAGCTTGCGGTGCATGCTGAGCTCCTGCGGGGTCTTGATGCCCGCAAGCCAGCAGCAGAACCCTGTGTCCATGAAATGCAGCACGGGGGATTTCGTAAGCCGCTTGGGTGTGGTGGTGCTGTACGGGCGCAGCAGGGTGATGATGCCGCTCGTCTCCAGGATGCTGACCCAACGCTTGACGGTGGGCATGGATACCCCGGCATTGCGCGCCAAATCGCTGTACACAAGCTGCTGCCCCGTGAGGTCGGCCATGGCATACATCATGTCTTGGAACGCTCCCTTGTCGGCCACCTGCGTGAGCGCGCTGACATCGCGCTCGATGTATGTTTGGAGATAGGAACTGAAAAACAGGTCGCGCGGCATGCCGCGCGAGCACATCAGGCCGGGATACCCGCCGTTCCAGATGCGCTTGTATAGCTCAGCCATGGGGCACACAGGGGCATCCTTCATGATGTCCAGCGGCTTTTCCGGTCGGTACGGCGGCACCTTGGCGCCCTTGCCCGTCAGCTCGCGCTGGGAGAGCGTGCCAAGCTCCAGCACGGCGATACGGCCCGCCAGACTCTCCGTCACCCCCTCCATGAGCCCGAAGCGCTGCGAGCCGCTCATGAAGTACATGCCCGGTCGCCGCGCCGCATCCACGCGCGCCTTGATGGCGCGCAGAAGTTCAGGCGCATGCTGGATTTCATCTATGCATGCGGGACACCCCAATGTTTCCAGAAACATGGCGGGATCTGCCTTTGCGGCTGCCGCCGTGGCAAAATCATCCAGCGAAACATACTTCACGCCCTTGGGCAGGAAACGCTGCAGAAGGGTGGATTTGCCCACTTGCCGGGCTCCCGTGAGCAGCACGCACGGAAACGCCTTGCCCGCGCGCTTCACCAGCGGCAGCATGCTTCGTTCCAGTATCTCTCCCTTTTTCATGCCGCCATCATACGCCCCTTTCCTCTCCCCGTCAATACAATTTGGTGCAAATTTAACATGGCGTGTTAAATTTGCACCATATGGTATGTTAAAATTGCACTCGCGCGGAGATGGCGATTGCAACTCAGCGGCGGCGGTTGTTGCCGCCGTTGCCACCGCGGCCGCCGTTGCCGCCACGGTTGCCGCCGCCGCGGTTGGCTCCGTTGCCTCGGTTGCCCCTGTTGCCGCCGCGGTTGGCACCGTTGCGGTTGCCGCGCTGTCCGCGTCCCATGCGTCCGCCGGTGGTGTTTTCCGCGGCGGAGTTGGGCGGGCGGTAGGTGATGATGCGCATGAACCAGCGCATGGAGTTTGCGACGATGCTGTTGCGCAGGGCATCCGTGCAGTTGGGGGATCCCTTCTTGTGCACCTCTGCGCGGGAATCCGCGCCCAGCAGGCGGCACATGCCGGGGAACACGTAGTCCTTCAGGTCCTCCGCATCCTTCTTGCTGCTGTTCTTGTCGGCCTTCTTGTCGGTGTCCTTTGGCGCGGTGCCGTCCGTGTTCTTCTGGTCGCTCTTTTCCTTCTGTTCCTCCTGCGCCTCCTGCGCCTCATCGTCGGAGCCTTCCTCTCCGGACTTCTCCTGGCCGGGAATCATGTCGGTGGGCAGCAGGCCCATGGTGCCGTCCACGGTGGAATTGACGAGGTCCTGCGCATCCTGCACAAAGCTGCCGGGGGTGGAGTTCTCCCGCTCCTGCCGCTCCTTTTCCTCGCGCTCCTCCTTTTTCTTCTCCTCGTCCTCCTTCTGCTTCTTGCGGGAATCGGTGTCGCAGGAGGCGTAGAGGGCGTCCACGCCGTTGCCCTGGATGTCGCGCACGCGGGCTCCGGCGGCGAGCAGGCGCCATCCCCAGCGTTCCTCCTGCTGCTCCTTGGCGTCCATGGACTCGTACCCGCAGTAGCAGAGGGCGTTGGCATGGGTGAATCCGTGGCGGTCGTTGAGGTACGCGCCCTTCTTCATGATTTCAAAGACCATGCCGCTGTTGAGGTCGTTCTTAGCCAGGTCGGCCGCGGCGCGCATGAGGGCGGTCTGGCCGCCGGCGTTCACCGCGTTGGGGTCCGCTCCTTTCTTGAGCAGCATGTCCAAAATCTGCGCCATCTTGCGGTGCTTGTTCTCCACGTCCTTGCGGTTCTCTGGGTCCAGCGGGGCGCAGAGGATCATGAGCGGCGTGTTGCCGGCGAAATCGGCGTCCTGCGCGTCGCGCTTGTCCTTGAGGAGGGCGCGCACGCGGCCCACCTTGAGCTTCTCGATGGCGTCCATGAGGGCGGGGTTGGCGCCGCCCCAGCCCTTCTCCGGCTGCATCTCGGCGGGCTCGGCCTCGGGGTCCGCGCCGATTCCGGCCAGGGTGGTCATGGCCTCGGCATCGTCCATGGCCTTGGCGTAGAGGTAGGCGGTGAGGCCGTTTTCATCGTAGTGGTTGGGGTCGGCGTGCACGCGGGCGAGTTCCACCATGGCATCGGTGTGGCCGTTGATGGTGGCGAAGATGAGGGCGGTTCGGCCGCGGTTGTCCTCCTCGTTGGCGAGGAGCCCCACCTTCACGCATTCCAGGATGAGCTCCTTGTTGCCCACGGCGGCGGCGAACATGAGGGCGTTCTGGTCGGCCTCGTTGGTGAGCCGCAGGTCCACGCCGTCCAGGATGAGCATCTTGGCCACCTCCTCCTTGTTGTTGCGGATGGCGTGGAGGACGGGTGTGTTGCCGCGCTTGTCCTGGGCGTTGAGGATGTCCAGGCGGTGGGGGTCGCGGCGCAGGCGCGTGAGGAAGTCCTGCACCATCTCGCGGTGGCCTCCGGCGCACATGGCCATGAGCGCGGTCTCGCCGTCCTTGGCCTCGATGGTGTAGTCGCCCCCCTTGTCGAGCAGCAGCTTGAACATGTCCAGGTTGCCGCGCTGAGCGGCGTAGTGGAGCGGGGTGTAGCCCATCATGTTGGCGGTGTTCACGGGGGCGTCGCTCTTGTCGCCGCCGTGGTAGGTGCCCAGCGCGTTCACCAGTTCGGTCAGGATGTCGCGGTCGTTCGCAATGATGGCGTAGTGCATGGCGGTCATGCCGTAGGCGTCCTGCTCGGTGACCTTGTCCTCCGCGTCCTTGCCCTCGGTGTTGAGCAGGAGCTGGATGACCCTCTTGTTGTGGCCGAAGGCGGCGAGCATGAGCGGGGTCTGCTTCTCCAGCACGGTCTTCTGGGCGGTCGCCTTGCCGGCGTCCAGCAGGGTCTCCACCATCTTCTCGTCACCGTAGTATGCGGCGAGCGCCAGCGGCGTGAGGCTGCCCAGCTTGTTGATGTGCGCGCGCACCAGCAGCTCCCGCTGGTCCATGCGCTGCTTCAGGGCGTCCTGCGCGTCCTTGGTGAGGCTGCCGAAGCAGACGTCGGAGTTGATGTCGCGCATCTTGGATGCATCGGGCTCGGCGGTGGGGTCCGCGGCTGCGGGCTGGGCCTGCTGCTGCTTGCCGTCCGTTCCCGTCCTGGTGGGGGTGATGCCTGTTTCCGCCTCCTCGTAGAGGTCGGAGAGGTCGTCCGCCTTGTGGTTGACGATGGCTTGGAAAATCTTGTAGGTGTCGCTGTCGGTGCCCTCGCTTCCGGTGTCGGGTGCGTCCACGTACTGGCCGCGTTCGGCGGAGGTGCGGTTGTCCTCGAACTGGCTGTCGGCCTGGTCCTCTGCCTTGCTGACCTGCTGGCGGTTGTTCCGCCCGCTGTCCTTCTGCTGGTCGGCTGCGCAGGCGATGCCCGGGCATGCCGCCAGGCACACCCACGCCCAAGTTGTCAGAATGGTCCGCTTCATTGTCACAAGGCTATCATCCACCGCGCAAAACGCAAGCGAATTCCAGTGGTGGGAACGCTGCCGCCGCTGAAAAATCAACAGGCTGCCCCCGCAAAGTGGGGGTTTGTTCTTGACTCGCGCACGCGTGGGGGTATAATGACCCAGAAAGAGATGAGAATGCTTCTGCAAAAGATGATGTTCGGCGCGGCGGGGCTCCTGATGACGGGAGCCGCGACGGCGCAGGCGGCGGAGGAGCATGCGGAGGGGTTGACCACGGATGCACCCGTGCTGTGGAACATCGACCTGCCGTTCTGGCCGGGGCACTCGCTGCCCATCAGCAACTCGCTGGTGATGTTCTGCCTGGCGGTGGTGGTGCTGACCATCCTGCTGCGCCTGGCCACGCGCAAGATGGAGCGCATTCCCGGCAAGCTGCAGAACTTCGTGGAGTGGGTGTTCGAGAGCCTGTACAACTTTGTGGAGAGCCTGACCGGCCCGTATCTCGCCAAGAAATACTTCTGGTATTTCGCCAGCATCTTCCTGCTCATCCTGGTGAGCAACTACATGGGGCTCATCCCCGGCGTGGGTGAGATCACCTACGAGGGCAAGCCCCTGCTGCGCGGCGCGAACGCCGACCTGGGCGTGACGGTGTTCCTGGGCTTCTTCTACGCGCTGCTGTGGTTCATCTGGAGCATAGCGGAGCAGGGGCCGTGGCACTTCCTGAAGCACATCTTCGGCCCCAAGGGTGGCCTGGTGGGCGTGCTGAAATACCTGCTGATGCCCATCTTCTTCTTTGTGGGCATCATTGAGCTCATCTCCATAGCGGTGCGCCCGGTGGCGCTGGCCGCGCGACTTTTCGGCAACATCTACGCCGGAGAGGCCATCATGGAGAAGATGGGCGAGATCAACTTCCTGGCGGTGATGCCGTTCATGGCGCTGGAAATCGTGGTGGCGTTCGTGCAGGCGCTGGTGTTCCTGATGCTCACGGCGCTGTTCCTCTCCACCCAGGTGGGTTCGGAGGAGGAAGAGGAGGAGAAACCACAACCCACCGCATAGGAAAAATAGAAAACCCTTCCCCCGGCGGATCATGACCACGTGAGGTCGGGGGTTTCGCAAAACAGAAACAACAAAACAAAAAATACATCATTATGATACCCGAACTCGCAATTGGAGCAGGTCTCGCAGCCGTCGGTGCCGGCATCGGCATCGGCCTCATCGGCCGCGGCGCCTCCGAGGCCGCAGGCCGCAACCCCGCCGCCTTCGGCAAGATTCTCGCCCTTTCCATCGTGCTGGCCGCGTTGGTGGAAGGTGTTGCCTTCGTGGCCATCTTCATGGGCACGAAGTAAAAAGCCCGCGTGCCGCGCGCGGCATCCCCGCCGCGGCACCGTCCCCTTTCCATACCATTTCACCGCACCGTATCACGCCATGCCATACATGCTCGCCTTCGACCTCCAGGAATTCGCCGACAAGTTCGGCCTGCACGCGGACGCCTTCATCGCGCACTTCATCGCTTTCGCCATTGTGGTGGGGGTGGTGGTCTTCTTCGGCATCAAGCCCATCATGGCCCAGCTGGAGGAGCGCCGCAAGCGCATCGAGGAGGGCGAGGCCATGCACGCACGCTCCGAAAAGGAGCTGGCCGACGTGAAGGCCACCGGCGAGCAAATCCTCACCGAGGCACGCGACACCGGCAAGAAGGAGCTGGACGCCGCCCGCCAGACCGCCGCCCGCCTGCAGGCGGACCTCACCGCCAAGGCCACCGCGGAGGCGCAGACCGTGATTGACAACGCGCACAAGCAGGCCGCCATGGATGCCCAGCGCGAGAAGGACGCCCTCAAGGGCGAGTTCGTGCGCCTGGTGGCCGCCGCCACCGCTCAGGTCACCGGCAAGGTCCTCTCCGAGGAGGACCACCGCCGCATCAACGACGAAGCCATCAACAACCTTTAACCCCAGATGAAAATCAGCAAGGAAGTACAGGCCCAGGCACGCCGCCTCATGCGCGCGTGCATCGGCGCGGACGGCCTGCCGGACGAGGCGGCCGTGCGCCGCGTGGCCGCCACGCTGCAGGAGCGCAAGCCCCGCAACTACGTGCCCCTGCTGGCCGCCTTCACGGAGCTGCTGCGCCTGGAGCAGGCGCGCCGCACCGCCACCGTCACCAGCGCCGTGCCCCTCACCGGGCAGCAGCAGGCCGCCATCAAGGCCCGCCTGGATGCCCGCCACACCGGGCTGGAGTACGAGTGGAACACGGACCCCTCGCTGATAGCCGGGCTCACCGTGAAGGTGGGCGACAACGTGACGGACGCCTCCGTCAAATCCCGCATTGACCGCCTTTCCCGCATCTCCTGAACCTCCCAGAACAAACCTTTCCAAAATCGAACGCGTATGAGCAACATCGTACAAGAACTTGAAGCGCAAATCCGCAACATCACCACCCAGGCCGCATCCGACAACGTCGGCACCATCAAGGCCATCGGCGACGGCGTGGCCCGCATCGAGGGCCTCAGCAACGCCATGCTCAATGAAATGATCGAGTTCCCCGGCGGTGTCATGGGCCTCGCCATGAACCTGGAGGAGAACGAGGTGGGCGCCGTGCTCATCGGCAACGGGGCCGACCTCAAGGAGGGCGACACCTGCAAGACCACGGGGCGCCTGCTGCAGGTGCCCGTGGGCCCCGGCCTGCTGGGGCGCGTGGTGGACACGCTGGGCAACCCGCTGGACGGCAAGGGCCCGATTGAGGCCGCCGCGCACTACCCCGTGGAGAAAATCGCCTCCGGCATCATCTCCCGCCAGGGCGTGAACCAGCCCGTGCAGACCGGCATCCTGCCCATCGACGCCATGATTCCCATCGGCCGCGGCCAGCGCGAGCTCATCATCGGCGACCGCTCCACCGGCAAGACCGCCATCGCCATCGACACCATCATCTCCCAGGCCCGGCAGAACAAGCGCGGCGAGGAAAGCGGAGACGCCTCCTTCCGCCCGCTCTACAGCATCTACGTGGCCATCGGCCAGAAGCGCGCCAACGTCTCCCGCCTGGTGGCCAAGCTGGAGGAAAGCGGCGCCCTCCCGTACTCCGTCGTGGTGGTCGCCTCCGCTTCCGACTCCGCCGCCATGCAGTACCTGGCCCCCTACGCCGGGTGCGCCATGGGCGAGTACTTCATGGACCAGGGCCAGGACGCCCTCATCGTGTACGACGACCTCTCCAAGCACGCCGTGGCCTACCGCCAGGTGTCGCTCATCCTGCGCCGCCCGTCCGGCCGCGAGGCCTACCCCGGCGACGTGTTCTACCTGCACAGCCGCCTGCTGGAGCGCGCCGCGCGCATCAACAGCGAGGGCGGCCGCAAGGGCGGCTCCCTCACCGCTCTGCCCATCATCGAGACCCAGGCGGGCGACGTCTCCGCGTACATCCCCACCAACGTCATCTCCATCACGGACGGCCAGATCTTCCTGGACACGGACCTGTTCTACCAGGGCGTGCGCCCGGCCATCAACGTGGGCATCTCCGTGAGCCGCGTGGGTTCCAGCGCGCAGACCAAGATTGTGAAGAAGCTCGCCGGTTCCGTGAAGCTGGACCTCGCCCAGTTCGAGGAATTGCAGGCCTTCGCACAGTTCGGGTCCGACCTGGACGCCGCCACCAAGGCCAAGCTGGAGCGCGGCCGCCGCATCGTGGAGCTCTTCAAGCAGGGCCAGTACGCCCCCAAGAGCCTCGCCGTGGAGGCCGTCAACCTCTACGCCATCCAGCGCGGTTTCCTGGACGACGTGCCGGTGGACGACATCCGCAGCGTGCGCGACGCGCTGGAGGAGGACGCCTCGGTGAACGCGGCGGAGCTGCTGGCGGACATCGAGCGCGAGAAGGCGCTGACGGACGACATCGACGCCCGCCTGAAGGAATACATGACCGCGTTCAAGACGCGCATCAAGAAGTGACATGGCAAGCCTGAGAGACATCAAGCGGCGCATCCGCTCGGTTACCAACACCTCCAAGATAACGAAGGCCATGCAGATGGTGGCCTCCGCCAAGATGCGCCGCGCCCAGGAGCTCGCCCTCCGCGGCCGCGAGTACATCGCCGCCATCGCAAACGTCTTCGAGCACCTGCAGGAAACCATCGCGGAAAGTTCCTCCCCCCTCATGCAGAAGCGTGAGCAGGGCAAGGTGCTGGTGCTTGTCATCAACACCGACCGCGGGCTCTGCGGCGGCCTGAACTCCAACCT
Source organism: Akkermansia sp. (assembly GCA_030531305.1). Lineage (GTDB taxonomy): Bacteria > Verrucomicrobiota > Verrucomicrobiia > Verrucomicrobiales > Akkermansiaceae > Akkermansia. The sequence goes on along the minus strand of JAUNNT010000013.1, from coordinate 7,055 downwards.
CATGCGCGAGGTGCTGCTCAAGGCTCCCGCGGATGCGGACTACATCACCATCGGCGGCAAGCTCAACGCGCAAATCGCCAAGGCCGGCCGCAACCTGGCGGCCACCTACTCGCTGGGCGACGACTTCTCGGACTCCGACCTGAAGCCCGTGCTGGACCACGTGCGCGATTCGTTCACGGACGGCACGTACCGGGAGGTGCTGGTGGCCTACCAGAGCTTCGTGAACATCATGGTGCAGAAGCCGCACGTGGCGCCGCTGCTGCCCATCACCAAGGAGGAACTGCTGGCCGTGGCCGGGACGGACGACATGCCGGACACCGACAACGGCAACTTCATCCTGGAGCCGAACCCCTCGGAGCTGCTCAACGCCATCCTGCCCATCTACTTCAGCAACGCCATCACCCAGCTGGTGCTGGAGGGCAAGGCCTCCGAGCAGTGCGCCCGCATGGTCGCCATGAAGGCCGCCACCGAGAACGCCAAGACCCTCATCGGAGACCTTACGCTCGAATACAACAAGGCCCGTCAGGCCCAAATCACCAACGAACTTCTCGAAATCACCACCGCCATGAAGGCCATGGAATAACCCACCACCATCCCCCCTCGCTATGAACACTGGTAAAATCGTTCAAATCATCGGCGCCGTCGTCGACGTCGACTTCTCCGGCGCGCAAATGCCCGCCATCTACAACGCACTCACCGTCGCCTACGAGGTGGACGGCCAGCCCAAGTCCCTCACCCTGGAGGTGGAGCAGCACCTCACCGACGGATGGGCGCGCACCGTGGCCATGAGCTCCACGGACGGCCTGAAGCGCGGCATGGAGGTGGTGGACACCGGCGCCCCCATCTCCGTCCCCGTGGGGCCGAAGGTGCTGGGCCGCATTTTCAACGTGCTGGGCGAGACCGTGGACGAGAAGGGTCAGCTGGAGGATGTGAAGCGCTATCCCATCCACCGCGGCGCCCCCTCCCTGGAGGAGCAGGCCACGTCTTCCGAGGTGCTGGAGTCCGGCATCAAGGTGATTGACCTCATCTGCCCGTTCCTGAAGGGCGGCAAGGCCGGTTCCTTCGGCGGCGCCGGCGTGGGCAAGACCGTGCTCATCATGGAGCTCATCAACAACATCGCCAAGGCGCACTCCGGCCTCTCCGTGTTCGCCGGCGTGGGCGAGCGCACGCGCGAGGGCAACGACTTCTACAACGAGATGTCCGAATCCGGCGTTATCGACCAGGAGCACCCGGAGAACTCCAAGGTGGCACTGGTGTACGGCCAGATGAACGAGCCCCCGGGAGCCCGTCTCCGCGTGGCGCTCTCCGCCCTCTCCATGTCCGAGTACTTCCGCGACGAGGAGAACCGCGACGTGCTGCTGTTCGTGGACAACATCTTCCGATTCTCCCAGGCCGGCTCCGAGGTGTCCGCCCTGCTGGGCCGCACGCCTTCCGCCGTGGGTTACCAGCCCAACCTGGCGGAGGAAATGGCAGGCCTCCAGGAACGCATCACCTCTACGCGCAAGGGCTCCATCACCTCCATGCAGGCCGTCTACGTGCCCGCGGACGACTTGACGGACCCCGCGCCCGCCACCACCTTCTCCCACCTGGACTCCACCGTGGTGCTGGAGCGCGCGCTCGCCGCGCAGGGCATCTACCCCGCCGTGGACCCGCTCGCCTCCACCTCCAAGGCCCTTACGCCGGAGCTGGTGGGCGAGGAGCACTACCGCGTGGCACGCGGCGTGCAGCAGACCCTCCAGCGTTACAAGGACCTCCAGGACATGATTGCCATTCTGGGCATGGACGAGCTCTCCGAGGCCGACAAGCTCACGGTGAGCCGCGCGCGCAAGATCCAGCGCTTCCTCTCCCAGCCCTTCGCCGTGGCGGAGGTCTTCACCGGCATCAAGGGCCAGTACGTGCCCGTGGCGGAAACCGTCCGCGGCTTCGCTGAAATCCTGGACGGCAAGTGGGACGCCGTGCCGGAAGGCAACTTCTACATGAAGGGCGGCATCGACACCGTGGAGAAAGCCTGACCTGAACCGCCATGCACCTCAAAATCATCACGCCGCTGAAAACCGCTCTGGATACCGAGGTCCTCGGCATCCAGCTGCCCGGCACAGAGGGTGAGATGGAAATCCTCCCCGGCCACGCCTCCCTCATCACCTCCGTCGCAAACGGTGAGCTCATCTACCGCGCCAAGGCGGACGGCGCACGCAAGAGCCTCTTCGTGGGCGGCGGCTTCCTCCAGGTGGAGACCGACCACATCCTCCTTGTGACCGACACCGCCTTGGAAGCCGCCGACATCAACACCGACACCGTGGAGGAGGCCATCGCGCGCGCCAAGGAGGCCATTAAGAACGCAGCCTCCGTCATGTCCCGCGAGGAGCTCACCTTCCTGGAGGCCTCCATCTCCAAGCAGATGGCCATCTTGGACTTCCGCAAGAAGTACCGCAGGTAGTGTTGCTTGACTTTTCCTAACCATTGACCTATTGTAGCGGCATGGCAGCGTTGGAGCGCATGGAGGTTTTCGGCATCCCGTATGTGGCGGCGTCCTTGGAGGACGCGTGCGCATATTGGGCGGAAACCGCCGCCGCCACGGACCACGCGCAGCTCACCGCGCATTCGGACGTGCATGTGCTCACCCGCATCCTGGGGGATGAGGAATACGGCGCGGGCGTGCGCGGGTTCGACTTCATCTGCCCGGACGGCATGCCCATTGTGTGGCTGATGCGGCGCAAGGGGGCGGATGCGCACCGCCTGTACGGCCCGGACGTGATGGAGATGATGTGGGACAAGGGGCGCGCGGCGCATTTGAAGCATTTCATGGTGGGCGGCACGGAGGAGGCGATATCCCTGCTGACGCAGCGTCTGGGCGAGCGTTTCCCCGGCGTGGAAATCGCGGGGCATTTCTGCCCGCCCATGGGCGATTGGCCGGAGGGCACCAACGAGCGGATTTTCGACGCCATCCGCGCTAGCGGCGCCAACTGCGTGTGGGTGGGCCTCGGCTGCCCCAAGCAGGAGCGCTGGCTCTTCACCAACCGCAGCCAGCTGCCCCCCGCGCTCTACTTCGGTGTGGGTGCCGCCTTCAACTTCCACGCCGGGCTGGTGAAGCAGGCCCCCGCGTGGATCCGCTCCCACGGCTTGGAGTGGCTCTACCGCCTTTGCTGTGAACCACGCCGCCTCTTCAAGCGCTACTGCGTCCACAACAGCAAATTCATCTGGTATTGCCTCACCCGCAAGGTGTGAACACGCTTTGGTCGGGCATCAAGGTTTGGCGCGGGGGTATTATGGCTCATCCTCCACCGGGATTTGGCGGCGGGTGATTTCCCCGGCGAGGAAGTCGATGTCGTCGGGGTCCAGGAGCTCGCTGGTGAGGCGGAGGGTGAGGGCGGGGGAGACCAGGGTGACGGCCTTGGCTTCAATGCCGGGGGCGGTTTCGCGGCGCTCCACGCGGGCGGTGGTGATGTCCGCCCAGGCGATGCGGCGGGTGCCGAAAAGCGTGCGGCGCGCAATGCCCGTATCGTCCACCGTGTAGCGCAGGATGAGGTAGGAGCCGCCCCACAGCAGGGTGACCACAATGCCCGCCGCCGCTGCGGCATACTGCCAGGCGGGATGCCCCTCGCGCAGCAGGGCGTGCACGCACGCGCCGAGCACCAGGATGACCACACCCAGGTAGAAATGGTGGTTGGCGCAGCGCAGGGTACGCGGGGTCATGAGGCGGGTGTGGCCGGCACCGTGTCGGTGTAGTCGTTGCCGGGCTTGGGGCGGTACTTCACGTCGATGGGCTTCACATAGCCGCCCTGGTTGTAGTCCTCCACGGCGCGGGAGATGTAGACGGGCAGGCCCACCGCGCTGTACTCGTAGAACTTGGCGGCCACATCGTACGGGGTGCGGATGCAGCCGTGGGAGAGGCGCGTTCCCGCCACCACGCGGCCGCCGTGGATGCCCACGCCGTCCAGCGTCAGGCGGTTGAAGTTGGGCATGGAGGACGGGCGGAAGGTCATGCCCTTGGGCGTGCCGTTGGCGATGTCCGCGTTGCTGTCGGTCACCTTGCCGCTGGCGGAGACGAATTTGCCGTACCTGTTGGAGTGGTGGTTCTTCTCCTTCTCCATGATGCGGAAGACGCCGGTGGGCGTCTCATGTCCGTCGCGGCCCGTGGAGACGGGCCAGTCGTACGCCACCCTGCCGTTGATGTAGAGGCGCGCGCGCTGCTGGGGGATGCAGATGATGAGCTTGGAGTTGGCGGGGGAAATCTGGTTGAGCAGGGCGTTGTCCTCGAACACGGCCATGGTGCGAGGGTACGCGGGCTTGGCCACAAAGTGCTCGTAGCTTCCCTTGGGGAAGGGGTTTTGGTAGCCCTCGGCCTTCTTGCCGGGGATGTCCAGCGGGTTGAAGTCGCCCTTGGGCACCTCCACCACGGCGGCGGGCTCCGCCTTCTCCGCGGGTTTCTCCTGCTTGGGCGCGGGCTGCGGCTTGGGCTGCGGCAGCGGTTGCTGGCAGGATGCCAGCAGCAGCGCGGAAACCAGCGGCAGGAGCGCCTTGTTCATGGCATCAGTGCTTGGGGATGGTGAGCTTGGCTCCCGCCTTCAGGCTGGAGGAGCTCATGTTGTTGGCGCGCATGAGCTGCTGCACGGGCACGCCCGTGCGGCGGGAGATGGCGGAGAGTGTGTCGCCGCTTTTCACGGTGTAGCGTGATGCGGGCACCGTGGCCTTCTTGGCCGCCGGCTTCTTCACTGCGGAGGCCGCGGGAATGCGCAGCACCTGGCCCACCTTGAGCGCGTCCGGGTTGGCGATGTGGTTGGCGGAGACAATGGCCGCAGTACTGCTGTGGTGCCGCGCGGCAATCCCGCCCAGCGTGTCGCCGCTCTTCACGGTGTACGTGCCGGCCTTGGCTGCGGGAGCGGGTGCTGTGGCGGCGGTCGGAGCGGCCACGGGCGCAGCGGGCGCGGTGGGCGCGGCTGCCGCCGCGGGCGCCACAGGTCCTGCGGGCGGTGCGGTCACGGCCACGGTGGGTCCCGTGGAGCGCGCACCCTCCAGCTCCACCTCATCGTTCACGGGTGTTTCCATGCGGTCGCTCACCCAGGACATGTCCAGCTTGCCGTTGTTGATGTGGCAGGAGGCAAGCGACAGGGCGGCGGCTGCCAGCAGACCGAATGGGACAGATGCTTTCATGGCGTTCGCGGGTTTGGGTTAGCGCTTGCGGCGGCTGCTCTTCTTTTTGGTGGAAGAGGACTTCTTGGTGGAGGAAGCCTTGCCGGGGATGGTGAGCTTCTGGCCGGCCATGATGGTGCTGCCCTTGATGCCGTTCTGGGCCTTGAGCTGCTGCACGGTCACGCCGTTCTTGGCGGCGATGGAGGAGAGGGACTCGCCCTTCTTCACCGTCACCGTCCTGCCGCCGGAGGACTTGCCGCCGGATACACCCTTGCTGCCGCCCTTGGCCGGGGCCTTGTAGCCCTTGGGCGTGTAGCGCACCTTGATGATCTGTCCGGGACGGATGACATCGCCCTTGATGTTGGAATCCTTGCGGATTTGCTCAACCGTGGTGTTGCTGCGCTTGGCGATGAGCGTCAGGTTGTCGCCCGGGCGCACCTTGTAGGTGACCATGGAGGGCTTGGCGGGGGAGATGCGCCTGCTGCCGCCCTTGCCGGCCTTGCCGCCGTAGAGCTCCAGCACCGCGCTGTCGGACAC
>JAUNNT010000013.1:0-1378 GCA_030531305.1 Akkermansia sp. | reverse complement strand
CTTGCCGCCCTTGCCGGTCTTCTTGCCGCCGCTGCGGGTGGTGGTGCTGTGGTGCTCTGCCGGCGGCAACGGGGTGCCCAGGTTAGTTTGCGGGTCGTTCTCAACCATCACCTCGTCGCCCGTGTCGGTGGTGGCGGCCTCCGGCTGGTGCTGAGAGGTGGGCTGCGTGGCGGCGGCGGGTTGGTTCTGGCTGGTGGAGGCCACCGGGCCTTCCGGGATGGCGTAGTTGTTGCGGTCCTCCGTGGTGGCGCCCGCGGACACCTGCACGTCCTCCTCCGTGGCCCACGGCGGTATCACGCCCGGGTCCGTGGCATCGCTCATCATGACGGCTTCCTCCTCCCCGCCGGGGTAGGCTACGTTCTTGGTGCTGCAGGACGGAAAAACAGCCAGTATCCCGGCTCCCGCCGCGAGTGTTAAAAGGGTCTTTTTCATACGGGGGGTAGGATACCAAATCCGCTCCCTGAAATCAAGCCTGTTTCGTGAACATCTTTTTGGTATGCCTCGCCCCAGATTGGAAAAATTCCGAATTTGCTGGCATTCCGGGCGGCGATGTGCTATCATGCGTCCGTAACGAATCCATTTTTTCACCATGAAAGAACTGAAAGGAACCAAGACGGCGGCGAACCTGGCAGCAGCGTTCGCCGGGGAGTCCCAGGCCCACACCAAGTACCTGTACTACGCCTCCAAGGCCAAGAAGGACGGCTATGTGCAGATTGCGGAGCTCTTTGAGGAGACCGCGCGCAACGAGAAGGAGCACGCCAAGCTCTGGTTCAAGCTCCTGCACGGCGGCATGCCCTCCACGGAGGAGAACCTGCTGGACGCCGCCACGGGCGAGAACTACGAGTGGACCGACATGTACAAGGGCTTTGCCGAGGTGGCGCGCGAGGAGGGCTTCCCCGCCATCGCCGCCCAGTTCGAGGGCGTGGCCGCCATTGAGAAAACCCACGAGGAGCGCTACCGCAAGCTCCTGGCCAATATCCAGGGCGGGCTCGTCTTCTCCCGCGACGAGGACCAGATCTGGCAGTGCTCCAACTGCGGCCACATTGTCATCGGCAAGAAGGCCCCGCAGGTGTGCCCCGTGTGCGCGCATCCGCAGGCATACTTCCGCATCAACGCCGCCAACTATTGATTGCCCGTTCCCATGTGGAAGTCCATGTGGAGAGCCAACAAGTGGGGCATCATCGCGCTGCTCATCGGCGGTGCCGTGCTCTTCGGGTTTGACTTGTACCTGCGCCCGCGCGACAGGCAGCTGGCGGACCAGGTGCTCACCGTGGGCGTGTGCTCCCTGCTCTTCGTGGTGGCGCTCGCCAGCTGGATCTCCGCACGCAAGGACATCTAGGACAATCCCCCCATTGACAACGAACCCGCTCCGCCATCA
>JAUNNT010000070.1 GCA_030531305.1 Akkermansia sp. | reverse complement strand
CATGACAACCTCAAGACTCTGCGTCATCTGTCGCATTTAACCTTGCAATTCACACGCGCGCATTCCTTTCCTAATCCTCATCCTCATCCTAATTTGATTTGCCGCCGTCAGGCGCAAATCAATTGACTCCTCCCGCCTGTTGGGTTATCCTGTGCTCGTATGGCAGGTTTGATCATAGCGCCCAAGGCGCGCATCTTCCACGGGCATGATTGGGTGTACGGCACGGAGGTCCGCACGGTGTTCGGCAACCCGCAGCCCGGCGACGTGGTGCTGCTCAAGGACCAGAAGGACCGCTACCTGGGCTCCGCCATGTACAACCCGCACTCCCAGATTGTGGCGCGCCGCTTCTCCCGCCGCAAGCAGGATTTGGACCGAGATTTCTTCGCGCGCCGCATCGGCATGGCCGCCAGCCTGCGCGAGCGCATGCTCCCCGGCGAATCCCTGATGCGCCTGGTGTGGAGCGAGAGCGACGGCCTGCCCGGGCTCATCGTGGATCGCTATGCGGATGTGCTCGTGGTGCAGACGCTCACCATGGCCATGTACCTGCGCCTGGGGCTGATACGCGACATCCTGGGCGACCTCTTCAACCCGCGCAGCATCATCGTGCGCAACGATTCGCCCATGCTGGCGGCGGAGGGCATCGAGCCGGAGACCTACGTGGCGCGCGGCGGCCAGCCGGAACCCTTCGAGGCCGAGGCCCGCGGCATCAAGTTCCTCGTGGACCTCGCCACCGGGCAGAAAACCGGGCTCTACCTGGACCAGCTCCAGAACTACGGCGAGGTGGCCAAGTTCGCCCGCGGCCGCCGCGTGCTGGACTGCTTCTGCAACCAGGGAGGATTCGCCCTCGCCTGCGCCAAGGCCGGCGCTGCATCCGTCACCGCCGTGGACATCTCGGAGGACGCCATCGCATCCGTCAAAAAGAACGCGCAGCTCAATGGCGTGAAGGTGGACGCCATCGCGGAAAACGCGTTTGACTTCCTGAAGCGCGAGAGCGAGGCCGTGCGCAACGGCGCCGACCCCAAGTGGGACCTCATCATCCTGGACCCGCCCAGCTTCACCCGCAACAAGAAGAGCCTCTCCGGCGCCATGCGCGGATACAAGGAAATCCACCTCCGCGCCATGCAGATGCTCCCCGTCGGCGGCGTGCTCTCCACCTTCTGCTGCTCCCACCACGCCAGCGCCGCCATCTTCAAGCAAACCATCGCTGATGCCGCCGTGGACGGCCACTGCACCCTCCGCCTCGTCAAGTCCCACGGCCAAAGCCCGGACCACCCCGTCCTCCTCAACATCCCGGAAACCGAATACCTCAAGGGCTACACCTTTGAAATGGTGCCCGGGAGATAAGGGATTTAGTCAACACTCATTCCCCTGGCTGGAATGGAGCGGCATGTTCGTGTGTGAACTGCCAGCCGGGTTGGAGATAGCGCCAGAATTCAATGTGCGGTGAATCCTGTTCCTGCTGCATGCGCTGCGGGGTCATCTCAAAGGGGTAGATTTGCACGGGGACGCAGGTCTGGCCGGCCTTGAGGGCCTGGTCCACCATGGTGTAGACTTCTTCAATGGCGGGATCCGTGATGGCGAAGCAGCCCACGGAGCTGTCGCCGCCGTGCACCATGATGTAGCTGCCGGTGCGGCCGAGCGAGCGGTCGTACCCGTTGGGGTATCCGACGTTGAATGCGAGCCAGTGGTTGCTGCGCGGGTTGAGGGCGTTGGGGTAGACCTCGTAGAAGCCCTCGGGGGCCTGGAAGTCGCCTTCCGCCTGCTTGGGGCCGAGGGTGCCGCTCATGCCGGCGATGGGGTAGGTTTTGAGCAGGCTCCATGAGTCACCCTCTTTCACATGCAGCTCGAGCTCGCGCTTCTCCTTGACGATGCGGATGAACACGGGCTTGCCGAAATGCCCGCCCCAGGCGGGTTTCACATGGCGGTAGGCAATCGCCACGCGGTCGGTCTCGTCGGGGGAGCAGGAGGGAACCATGGCAAGGATAGCGGCGGCGAGCAGGATGCAGAAGGGCTTACTCATCATGGTTTGGCAGGGCGGGGGTGTCCTCCACCACCTCGGCCTCCACAATGGTGGGTTGGGGTTCATCCACAGGCGCGGGCTGCTCTGTTTCCTCATCTTCGTCCTCATCCTCTTTCTTCATGCGTCCGGAGTATGCGTAGAGCGGGCAGGTGAGCAGGGCGAACACGCCGAAGAACAAACCCGGCAGCAGCGCGCACACCCACGGGTGGAACTGCACGGAGCGCGATATGTCGTACAGCATCGCATCCTGTGCCATGTCCCTTCCCAGCACTGCCCACAAGAGGTCGGCACACAGGAACCACAGGCCGTAGGCCACCAGCGCCGTGGTGATGGTGCGCACGCGGTTGCCGGCGCAGAACAGGCCCATCACCAGCGCGGCAAGCCCCAGTGCCACCAGCGCGCCGTGCGTGTCGGGCAGCTGCATGAAGGAGATGGCCTCGCGGCAGGAATCCAGCGGCGCGGGCAGCAGCAGGTTCGGCCCGAACACCATGCAGGAAAGCCACGGCAGCGCCACCAGCACGGCGGCGCAGAGCACCAGGTTCCACAGGGCCGCCATCCCGCGCGGCACAAACGCCACCGCCGCCAGCAGCAGGATGCACAGCACCTTCCAGAAGCCCAGCGGCACCAGCCCGCACCCGCTCGGCCCGTAGGCCTCCAGCAAATCCACCAGCGAGGCGTCACGCGGACCGTCCAGGTAGCATGCCGCCGCCAGCAGCAGCACCAGCGCCAGCCACAGGCGCAGCCCCGTGCCGATGTGCTCCATAATGGTGTCGATGATGCGCTTCAGTTTCATGATATGTCAGATTCCCAACAGGCAGCGGCAGGCGAAGGACAGGGACGCGGCGTCCCGCGCGGCGCCCGTGTGCAGCACCTCCGCCTGCGGGTGGCTGCGCTCCAGCTCCGGCGAGGGGTCCACCAGCACGGTGCGCCCGCAGACGGCCATCAGCGGCTCGTCCGCCGCGCTGTCGGTGTACAGCACGTCGGCATGGGTGATGGCCAGCCCTTTCAGGCGTTCCAGCTTTTTCTCGCCGCGGTTGTTGCCGGGAGCGGCGATGCGGGGCAGCAGGGCAACGCGCCCCTCCGCCTCCACCGGGGTGCCGATGGAGATGTCGAATTGCAGCTCGCGTCCCAGCAGGCGGGTCCACCAGCCGGGGGAGGCGGAGCAGAGCACGGTCTTGTCGCCGTCCTTTTGGTGCTGCTCCAGCTTCTCGCGCAGGGCGGGATGGATGATGGGCAGGAGCTCCTCCTTCACAAAGGCGGCGCATTCCGCTTCCAGCTCATCCGCGGGCATGCGCCACAGCATGGAGAGGAACGCGCGCTTCAGCGTTTCCGTGCCCACCAGGCGCAGCCCGCGCAGGATGCCCGCCGGAATGAGCAGCAGCAGGTACAGGCGCCGCGCGCCGTGCCGTTTCAAGATGCGCCGCGCGAACCGCAGCTGGGAGTCTCCGGGATACAGCGTCCCGTCCATGTCGAAGATAGCAGTCATTGTCTGTTGGAGTGGGTGACGCGCCATTTCCATGCGAGCATGACGATGGCGCCGAGGATGATGCCGCCGAGGTGTCCGGCCTCGCCGCCGGCGTTGTGGAAGTTGAAGACAATCACCGCGGTGGCGATGCCGATGACCACCCACGCAAACGTCCGCAGCTGCAGCGTGATGGGCGGGAACAGCAGGCGCAGCCGCGCATCCGGGAACATGAACGCCGCCGCCACCATCACGCCGTAGATGGACGCGGACGCCCCCACCATGGGCACCAGCTGCCACGGGGTCACGGGGTCGGTGAACCCGGCGTAGGCCACCAGGCGGTTGCAGAGTTCGGCGAACTGCGGGGTGTCCGGGATGGAGCTGTACACGCCGTGGTACGCCAGCAGGGACGAGAACATGGCGCCGGCCACACCGCACGCCAGGTAGTACAGCAGGTATCGGCGGGAGCCCATGATTTCCTCCACCACGGGGCCGAAGAAATACAGCGCCCACATGTTGAACACCACATGCCCCAGGTTGGCGTGGACAAACTGGTAGGTGATGAGGCGCCAGACCTGCCCCTCCGTGAAGGTGAGATACCAGGAGTGCGCGCCCAGCAGCTCGAAGATGGATATGGGGTCGCCCTCCGGGATGGCGATTCCCAGGAAGGCGTTGCGCTGCACCATGAGCCCCACCACGAACACCACGATGTTGATGAGGAGGAGGGAATGTGTGACGGAAAGGCGGTACTGGTTCATCTCGGCAGGTGTGACGCGCGGGCGGCGGTTTCTGTTCAACGATTGTTAGCCAGGCGGCGGGCGATGGCGGCTATCTCCGCCTCCGTGAGAAAGTGTTCCATCTGGCAGGCGGCCTGTTCCGCGCGCGCCTCGGAAAGCCCCGCCACCTCGCGCATGAAGCGGTGCAGCGTGCGGTGCGCGGTGATGACGCGCTCGGCGTACGCGCGCCCCTGGTCTGTGAGCTGCACGGGCGCGTACGGCGCGTAGGTGATAAGCCCCTCCGCGGCGAGTTTTTTCAGGGCGGCGGTGACGCTGGGCATGCGGACGCCCAGGTGCTCGGCGATGGCGCGGGGCTGGGCGGAGCCGTCGGGCTTGGAGAGCATGCCGATGGCCTCCAGGTAGTCCTCTGCGCTGCGGCCGAGGCGGTCGGAATCTGTGCCGTTTCGGTTCATGGCTTCTTGCGGAGCACAGCCACGCACTCCAGGTGCTTGGTTTGCGGGAAGAGGTCGAAGGGCTGCACCTCCTCCACCTCGTATCCGGCCTTGTCGAACTCCGCCAAATCGCGGATTTGCGTGGCGGGGTTGCAGGAGACGTACACCACGCGCGCCGGACCGAACGCGAACAACTGGTCCAGGAAAACCTTGTCGCACCCCTTGCGCGGCGGGTCGATGACCACGGCGGTCTCCGCGGCGGGGAAGTCCACCTCCGCGAAGATGGCCTCCGCGCTGGCGGCGAGGAAGGATGCGTGGGTGATACCATTGCTGCGGGCGTTGGCGCGCGCCCAGTCCGCGCTTGTTTCGCTCACCTCCACGCCCAGCACCCTCTCGAAGTGCGGGGCGAGCGTGAGCGCGAACAGCCCGCTGCCGCAGTACGCGTCCACCAGGTAGCGCATGCCGTCTCGGCACGCCTTCTCCGCCACGTAGCCCGTGAACAGCGGCAGGATGTACGGGTTGTTCTGGAAGAAGTCGCCCGCCAGGAAGTTGAAGGTGAGCTCGCCCACATGCTCGGTGCACACGGCGTTGTTGTTGGTGATGACGCCGCCCTCGCTCACGCGCATCAGCAGGGTGGCTCCGCGCTTGTACTGCGCGGCGGCCTGCTGCACGGCCTTGCGCAGGGCGGGCAGTGCGGCATTGATGGGCTCCATGGCGATGGGGCACTGCTTCACGTCGCACACCTCGGTGCGGGAGCCCGCGCGCAGGAAGCCGATGCTGCCCATCTTGGCTTCCTTGGGCTTGTGGAAGTGCGGGGTGATTTTGGAACGGTAGCCGAAGGTTTGCGGGGACGCGATGGCGGGTTTCACCTGCGGCTCCAGCCCGGTCTGCAGGCGCAGCAGGTCCGCCACCTGCGCGGTCTTGAACGCCAGCTGGCGCTCGTATTCAAGGTGCTGGTACTGGCAGCCGCCGCAGTAGCCGTACACCGGGCAAACCGGCTCGATGCGGTGTGGCGAGGGTTCCAGAATCTCCACCAAATCCGCGTGGGAGCAGTTTTTCTCATTGCGGTAGATGCGCGCCTTCACGCGCTCCCCCGGCAGGGTGAACGGCACGAACACCACCCAGTTGTCGATGCGCCCCACGCCCTCCCCCTGGTTGGTGAGGTTGTCGATGGTGAGCTCCACCTCCTGATGGTAGGCGAAGGGCACGGGCACGAACTTGCGCGGGGGCGTATCCATCAATGCTTCTCCTGGTCCTTGGTGAGCTTGCCGTTGATGTCCATGGGCAGGGTTTCCGGCAGGGAGATGGAGCGCAGCCCCTTCAGCTCCGCGGAATTCGGCTTCGGCGCGTCCGAGTTGCCGTCAGCGCTGATGGCTTCCTCCGGCGGAGCCATGTTGCGGATGCGCAGCCCCGGCGCCGCCCGAAGCCCGCGGGCCGACTCGAGCGAGCCGGTTTCCATGACGTCCGTGCCGTCGTTCTCGAACGTCGGCAGCCCCATGGTCAGCGGGCCTGTCTGGTTGCCGTTGAGCAGAGGTTCCGGGATGTTGGTGTCGCTCCCCTGTTCTGCGAGCATGCGCAGCGCGGCCTCCTCCTGCGCGGGGCTGGGCAGCACCTCCTCCTTGGTGGTCACCGTGGGCTTGCCGTCCGCCGCGGCGGTGTCGTCGGCCTTGTCGCCGCTCCCGCCGAACAGGCGGGAGAAGAAGCGCCCGAAGAACGTGGAGGCTTCCTCGCTCTTGGCCTGGGCTTCTTCCGCTGTCATGGCGGGCGTCTCGACCGTGGTCTCCGGCGCGGGAACCTGTCCCTCCGCATCGCCCACCTTGGGCGCGTGCGTGCTCGTGCACGCGCACAGCGCGAGCACCACCGGCATACAGGTGGCCTGAACAAAGCCCTTCATCCCCCGCATGCTACCATGTATTGCCCCCGCTGGCAAGCATTTCCCCCGTCCTCGCGCGCCAGACGGTACGGTTAATCGCCCAGGGGGGTGAAGTCCACAAACCCTGTGGTTTCGTCCACGGCGGTGGGGATGAGGCGGAGGGCCTGCCCGGGCTGGAAGGCGCGGCCGTCGGATGCGCGCCAGGACTGCACGTGGCTCTCGTAGAACCAGTGCGTGTCCCGCGGCAGGGCGGAGCGCGAGACGTAGCCCTTCACGCCGCGCAGCTGCGGGATGTCCACGGTCATGCCCTGCGGCCAGCAGGCGGTGACCACGCCGTCCCACACGCGGGGATGCTCGGCCTCGCACTGCTGCTCCAGGTAGCGCGCGAGCATGAGGCGGTCGGCCTCGGCCTCCGCGGCGGCGGAGGTGCGCTCGGTTTCCGAGATGTGGGCGGAAACGCCCTCCAGGCGCGCGGGCGAGGGCAGGGGGGCGTCCTGCACGCCGGCGAGGCGGCGGAACGCGCGGTGCACCACCAAATCCGCGTAGCGGCGGATGGGGCTGGTGAAGTGGCAGTAGTCGCCCTTGGCCAGGCCGTAGTGCCCGAGCGGGGACGGGGAGTAGCGCGCGCGCATCATGCAGCGCAGCAGGGCCACCTTGAGGGCGTCCTCCTCCGGCGCGCCCTTGGTCTGCTCCAGGGCGCGTGCGAGCTGCTCTCGCGTGGCGAGCGCGCCGACGCTGTAGCCGTAGCTGCGGAGCTGGACGCCGAACTCGTGGATCTTGGCGGGGTCGGGCTCCTCGTGCACGCGGTAGATGGCGGGCAGGGTGCGGGCGTTGAGGGCGTGCGCCACGGATTCGTTGGCGGCGAGCATGCACTCCTCGATAAGCTGGTGGGCGGGGTCGGACTCCGTGAGCTCCACGTCCGTGGGGTTCCCCTCCGCATCTGCAATGACGTGCAGCTCCGGCATGTCCAGGTTGAGCGCGGCCTGCCGCATGCGGCGGGCGCGCAGGGTCTGCGCCAGCTTCCCGGCCTCGCGCAGGATGGCGTCAATCTCCGCATTCCCGCAGCTGCCGCCCTGCAGCACCTGCAGCGCCTCTGCGTAGGTCATGCGGCGGCGGGAGCGGATGACCGCCTGCGCGAACTCCGCGTGCGTCACCGCCCCCTTGGAGTCGATGCGCATGCGGCACAGCGCGGTGAGGCGGTCCTCCCCCTGCCGCAGGGAGCAGATGCCGTCGCACAGCTTGGGCGGCAGCATGGGCAGCACGCGGTCCGGCAGGTACGTGGAGTTGCCGCGCCGCTGCGCCTCCGCATCCAGTGCGGAGCCGGGCCGCACATAGTGCGCCACGTCCGCTATGTGGACGTCCAGCTGCCAGCCGTTGCCGCTGCGCTTCACGGCGATGGCGTCGTCGTAGTCGCGCGCGCTCTCGGGGTCGATGGTGACGATGCAGTCCCGGCGGCAGTCGAGGCGGCCGCGGCGGTCCTTGTCGCGCACGGCGGGCGGGATGGCTGCGGCCTCCGCCAGCACCTCCGCGGGGAACTCCGCGGACAGGCCGTAGCGGTGGATGACGGCGTCGATGCACACATCCGTGCGGGCGGGGTCGCCCAGCACCTCGGCAATGCGTCCCTTGGCGGCGTTGCGCGCCACGGGGTAGGCCACGGGCTCCACCACCACGGTGAATCCGGGCTGTGCCTCCTGCGGCGGGGCCGCGGTGAGCTCGATGTATTCCGGCGCGGTCACGCCGTCGCCCTCCACCGCGCCGTATCGGCCGCCGCGGCGGTAGGTGCCCACCCACAGCGCGTGCCCGCGCTCCAGAATCTCCTCCACGTACACCACGGCGGTGAGGTCGCCCGCGGCGGGCCTGCGCGCGCCCTTGCCGCCGCGGCGGAAGCGTGTGGGCAGGCCCTGCACGCGCACGGAGGCCCGCACGCGGTCGCCATCCATGGCCCCGCAGCTGCGGCGCGGCTCCACCGTGAGGCTGCGCGGGCATTCCGAGTGCAGCATGGCCGCGATTTGCACCTGCGCGGCATCGTCCGGCAGATAGAGCAGCTTGCCGCCCGGCGTCTTCACGATGCGCCCCAGCAGCGGCTGCGCCTGCGGGTCCTTCCGCAGCGCGTACGCACCCTTCTTGAGCTTGGTGAGCCGCCCCTGGCCGAGCCAGAGCTTGAGCGTTTCCCGCAGCAGGGCGCGCTGGCGGGAATCGATGCCCATGCCGCGCGCAATCTCGCCGCTGCTCTGCGGTGTGTAGTCGCGCCGCTGCAGATAGGCGCCCAGCGCCTCCCTCAACGGGGTGTTGTCATTGTCCTTGGGTAGTTTTTTCATAGAGAACGGCGCGGAGCATAGCACACACCCGCGCTTTTGGCAACCCGTATGACAACGGATAATGGGGAACGCGCCGCAAGGCGCGCCAATTTTCAAATAGTACCTAGTACATAGTAAATAGTAAATCCGATGTTGTAATCCCGCCTTGCAAATTGGGGGGCGGGGGCTATAATAGGCGCACGCGCATGGTCCACCACATTCAAAGCACCTGTCTTGCCCTGGTTGCGGGGCTTTGTGTGCCTGTGGCGGCGGAGGAGACTGCGGATGTGGCGCCGCAGCCCGCGGATGAGGATGTGGTGGACGTTGCAGACGTTGCCGATGTGGAGGAGGTGCAGCCCGGAACCCCGCCCATGACCGACGCGCAGCGCGAGGAGATGGAGCGCGTGGGAAGCGAGTTCCTGCAGGCTTCCAACGAGATGTGGCTGCTGCTTTCCAGCGTGCGCACCAAGAATGACGCCGACGACGCAGCCGACCGCATGATGGCCCTAGTGGCCAAGATATACGAGCTGGATGAAAAATTGAGCACCAGCACCGTGGTGGCGCCGGATGCCGCATGCGCCGGCGTGCTGGACAACATCCAGGGCCGCATCATGGATTCCCTGGAGAGCGTGGACGAGGAGTTCCATTCGCTGAGCCGACTGCACTGCTACGGGTCGGAGCGCCTGCTGCGCGCGTTCCGCCTGGCGGGCCGCGCGGGGCTGTTCGGCGAGGAGGACGCTCGCTCCCTCACCGGCATACCGCAACCCTTCACGCCGGAGCAGGCCGCTGCGGAAATCACGCGCCTCGGCAAGCTTCTGGAGCCGGACCGCCAAATCTGCCTGCAGCTCGGCTCCGTGCGCGACAGCGCCTCCGCGCAGCAGTCCGTGCCGCACTTGCGCGAGCTGGAATACAACCTGCTCCTGCTGGCGCCGCCGCAGGAGTGCGGCATGTTTGCGGACGAGCGCGAGGAGAGCGTGCGCGCGGCCATCGAGCCGCTGCGCCAGGCCCTCTGGGGCATCCGCAACGAGATTGTGCGCCTGGCCGCCCTGCCCGGGTATTCCGAGGCGGCATTCGATGAATTCTCCGAGCAGCTCGACAAGGTGTACGACGCCTTGGAAACCACCCACAGCCTTTGGTTCGAGGACGTGTTCGACGCCTCGTTCCGTACCGACCTCGAAGACGCCTACCGCGAAAACATCAAGAACACCAAACCCTGATACGCCACCATGCCCGCCTCCGATTATCTCGTCACCATCGGCCTGGAAGTCCACTGCCAAATCAAGACGCAGACCAAGATGTTCTGCTCCTGCAAGGCAGGGTTCGGCTACGAGCCCAACACGAACGTGTGCCCCACCTGCCTAGGCATGCCGGGCGCGCTGCCCGTGCTCAACGAGCACGCCATCGAGCGCACCGTGCTCACCGGCATGATGCTCGGCTGCTCCACCCCGCCCGTCTCCAAGTGGGACCGCAAAAACTACTTCTACGCGGACATGCCCAAGAACTACCAGACCAGCCAGCTGGATCTGCCGCTCTGCATCGGCGGAGAGGTGCCGCTCTACGCCTGGGCCTTTCCCGCAGACGCCAAGGTGCCGGCTGCGGACGGCGCGGTGGTGCGCCGCGTGAAGCTGGACCACATCCACCTGGAGGAGGACGCCGCCAAGCTCACCCACTATAACGGGTATTCCCTGGTGGACTACAACCGCGGCGGCACACCGCTCATGGAGATTGTCTCCGCACCGGACCTCACCAGCCCGGACGAGACCTACGCCTACCTCAAGAGCCTGCAGCAAATCCTCATCTGCGGCGGCATCTCCGATGCCGACATGGAGAAGGGCCAGATGCGCTGCGATGTGAACGTCTCCCTGCGCCCCAAGGGCCAGAAGGAGCTCGGCGCAAAAATCGAGATGAAGAACATCAACTCCATGTCCGCTGCACGCCGCGCCCTCGTCTATGAAATCGCGCGCCAGGCGGAGGAGCTGGACATGGGTATCCCGCAGGTGCAGTCCACCCGCCGCTGGGACGATGCGCTCGGCGAGAGCATCGTCATGCGCACCAAGGAGAACGCACACGACTATCGCTACCACACCTGCCCGGACCTCATCCCCGTGCACACCGCGCCCATTGTGGAGAGGGTGAAGGGAGAGCTGCCGGAGCTGCCGGATGCCCTGCACACGCGCCTGCAGGAGCAGTACGGCCTGCCGCAGGCGGATGCCTCCACCCTGGTGGGCGATTTGCCGCTCTGCCGCTATTTCGAGCAGGCCGCAGCTTCCTCCGCCGCGCCGCGAAAGGTGGCCAACTGGGTCATCAACAACCTCACCGCCGCCCTCGCCAAGCGCGAGCTTTCCATCGCGGACTGCCCCGTGCCGCCGTCGGCCCTCGCCGGGCTGGTGGCCATTGTGGAGGACGGCACCGTCTCCAACAACCAGGCGCGCGAGGTGCTGGACCACCTTTGGGAGCACCCCGACATGGACGCCGCCGCCGCCGCCGCGCAGCTGGGCTACAAGAAGGCGGACTCCAACGAGCTGGAGGCCACCGTGCAGAAGGTGCTGGAGGAAAACGCCGCGGATGTGGAGGCCCTCAAGGCCGGAAACGCCAAAATCATCAACGCCCTCACCGGCAAGGTCATGAAGGCCAGCAACCCCAAGCCCAATCCCCGCATGGTCACGGAAATCATCACGCGCCTGCTGGGTTTGTAAAGGACCATCACCAAATTCTGAAAACGAAAACGCGGCATGCCCGTTGAGGCATGCC
>JAUNNT010000069.1 GCA_030531305.1 Akkermansia sp. | reverse complement strand
TCGAGGGAGTCTGCGACGGCGGTCGCGTGATCCTGAAGCCGGCCCCGGATGGTACCCCCCCGATAGGCGGCGGCGGCCTGCCCCCCCGCCCCGCGGGGGGGGGAAACACCCAACCGCCCGCACCCCACCCCCCCTTGTAACCACCATACACCACCCGCGCGGCCCCGCCGCCCCTAACTCTCCAAATTGCTTGCCTCGGCGTAGCGCGCAGCGCGGAGACGGGTAAATTGTCAATCGTCAATTGTAAATTTCATGGGGGGGGATATGCAAGCGAATTTGCGGAAATTTGGGAAAGAGAGAAAATTACAGGTTGACCCGGCGGGGGAATGTGGTAGAATGAAGGGTACAGAGCGCCCTAAACAACCGGGTGCCGATTCTAACGTGGACGATGACATCATCTGCACCGAAAAAATAATCGCGGACCGCAAGACGTTCTTCCTGGACCTGAAGAGCAACGCGCGTGGCCGCGTGGTGCGCATTACAGAAAAGGTGAGCTCCAACCGCGACCGCATCATGGTACCCGCAGAGATACTTGACGACTTCATCGCGGCGCTGGAGGACATCCGCAAGGCGAACGCGGAGCAGCCGTAGGCGACCCGGCAGGGCGGCGCGCGGATATAGCGGGGCGGTTGGCCCCGCACGGTGCGGAATTTACCCGTTCGGGGCGCGTTGACACAAATTATTCTCGACATGGAGGAATCGCGGCATTAGAATAACGCGGCTGCGGTGCGTCCGCGCACGGGCGCGTTGCGTACAACAGCCGAAAAAACCGCGTTATCACCATGAGGAGAATCAAAGTACTCGAATTAGGATGGGAGTTCCCGCCGCTCATCAACGGCGGGCTGGGCGTTGCCTGCATGGGCATCTCCAAGGCCCTCGCCAAGAAGGTGGACCTCTCGGTCATCGTGCCGAAGGCCGACCCCTCCGCCGTTTACGACGGCTTCACCCTCACCGGCATCAACACGCTGGGATACGCAGAGGTGGAATCCGTCTCCCACGGCTACTCCTACAACAGCTTCTCCCTGGTGAGCAAGGCTCCCGTGAACCTGGACCCGTACGCCCACGTGGAGGGCACACCGGGATCCGTGGTGTTCACCAAGGAGGGCAAGATGCTCTTCTCCCACGTGAGCCGCGCGGACTTGGAGCTGTTCACCGGGCGCGAGGACCTGTACGCGGGGGACCTGGCGCGCAAGGTGATCGAGTTCTCCAAGATTTGCGCCGTGCTGGCCAAGCAGTATGATTTCGACGTGGTGCACGCGCACGACTGGATGACCTACCTGGCCGGCGTGGAGGTGAAGAAGGCCACGGGCAAGCCCCTGGTGGTGCACCTGCACGCTTCTCAGTTCGACCGCGCCGGGGCGGACGCCCGCGGCTGGATCTACGACATCGAGAAGTACGGCATGGAGCAGGCGGACGCGGTCATCCCCGTCTCCAAGTACACCGGCACGGTGGCCGCGGGGCACTACGGCATCAACCCGGACAAGATTTTCCCCGTGCACAACGGCGCGGACCCCGTGAAGGTCTTCCACAGCAAGAAGAAGTTCCCGGAGAAGCTGGTGCTCTTCCTGGGGCGTCTCACGGCGCAGAAGGGCCCGGAGTTCTTCCTGCAGATTGCGGCCAAGGTGCTGGAGCAGACGGACGACGTGCGTTTCGTGATGGCCGGCACGGGCGAGAAGCTGCGCCAGCTCATCGAGACCGGCGCCTTCCACGGCGTGGGCGACAAGTTCCACTTCACCGGCTTCCTGAACAAGCAGAAGGTGAACGAGCTGCTCTCCATGACGGATGTGTACTGCATGCCGTCCGTCTCCGAGCCGTTCGGGCTCTCCGCGCTGGAGGCCGCCCAGTTCAACATCCCCGCCGTCATCTCCAAGCAGAGCGGCGTGGCCGAGGTGATGAAGGGCGCCCTCAAGGCCGACTTCTGGGACGTGAACATGATGGCCAAGCACATCATCGACCTCACCACGGACGAGGAGCTTTACAAGAAGGTGGCTGCGGAAAGCGCGCAGGATATCATGAACTCCAGCTGGGAGACGGCGGCGGACAAGATGATCCGCGTCTATCACCACGTGCTCGGCTGGTAAACCCACAACCCGGAAAAACGCCATGAACATCACACTCACCTTTCACGCGCACCAGCCGAACCGCCTGATCCCGTACGATTTCTTCAAGATCGGCGAACATGCGTTCTACGAGGACGACAACCTGAACGGCCGCGTGCTCTCCGCCGTTTCCGAGCGCTGCTACCTGCCCGCCAACCGCCTCATGAAGCAGCTCATCGAGCTCTCCGACGGCAAGTTCAAGTTCTCCCTCGCCCTCTCCGGCGTCATCCTGGAGCAGGCCAAGTACCACCGCCCGGACCTCATCACCTCCTTCCAGGAGCTGGCGGAGACCGGCTGCGTGGAGTTCCTCGCCATGCCCTACTACGCCTCGCTCGCATCCCTGTACTCCACGGACGAGTTCGCGCAGCAGGTGGCCGAGCACATGGACCTCATGCAGGAGCTCTTCGGCCAGAAGCCCACCGTGCTCTGGAACACCAGCATGCTCTACTCCAACGCCATCGCCGCACAGGCCTACGACATGGGGTTCAAGGGCATCATGGCCGACGGCAACAGCCGCATGATGAGCAACCGCCACATCAACGACCTGCAGTGCGCACCGCTCATCGCCAAAACCAAGACCCTCATCCGCAACCGCCACCTCTCAAACGACCTGGCGCACCGCCGCGTGGACCCCGGCTGGAGCGAGTACCCGCTCTCCCCGTACACCTTCGCCAACTGGCTCTCCGAGCAGGAGGGCCAGGTCGTCAACCTCTCCATGGACTACGAGACCCTGGGCGAGCGGCAGACCGACTCCACGGGCGTGTTCGAGTTCTGGCGCAGCATGATCATGGCCGCGCTCTTCAACGGCAACTCCTTCATCACCCCCGGCACCGCCGTGAAGCGCTTCCGCTCCACCGGCACGCTGGACTGCCCCAACCCCGTCTCCTGCACCACCTTCGGCACCACCACCCAGTGGAACGGTAACGTCATGCAGCAGGAGGCCATCAAGAAAATCTACGACCTCGAATCCGCCGTCAAGGCCAGCGAGGACCGCGACATGATCCACGTGTGGCGCAAGCTGCAGAGCGCAGACCATTTCCACTACATGGAGAAGACCAACGGCTTCACCCCCTACCCCTCCCCGTATGATGCGTACATCTACTACATGAACGCCCTGGCGGACCTGCAGGTGCGCGTGAAGCGGGAGGCGGAGATGGTGCACAAGGCGGACCGCACCAACCTGGCGTAACGCCAAATCGCATGCCCGCGGGACAAGGACTGCTGCTGCTCTATTTCATGCTGCTGCCCGTAGTGGGCTGCGCGGCGGCGGTGTGGTGCGTGGACCCCTTCCGCCTCTGGAAGCAGGCGTTCATCACGTCCATCAAGCTCACCATGCTCATCATGGGCGCGGGATTCTTCCTCTCCCAGATGGAGCTGCCCATGCCCGTGCTCGGCGGCATCTGCGGTGGCGTCCTCGTGCTCGGCACCATGAACGAGGTCCATTTCACCCGCAAGTTCCCGTGGTCGCGCTCCATCGCCGCCGCCGCTCTCTGCGCCATCTTCTGCGGCGGCGGCCTCTGGCTCGGCCTCCTCATGCTGGGAGACCAGGCGCCGCAATGATGCACCCCCGCGGCGCCTTTCAAAAAAAATTCTCGCCAGATTGCAAATTTGGGCTTGCATCCCGCGCAAAACCCGCTATACTCTGCCCGCAACTTACCGTTGTAATGGTGACCATAGTTCAGCGGTAGAGCCCCGGATTGTGGTTCCGGTTGTCGTGGGTTCGAATCCCACTGGTCACCCTGAAAAAGCCCGCCTTCACGGCGGGCTTTTTTGTCGGGTGACCAGTGGGCTTCAGCCCCATGGCATGAGGAACGGCTTTAGCCCGTTCCGGTGTCGTGGGCGTGGAAGCCCGGTGGGCTCCCACGCCCCGAGCCGCCCACACTCCTGTGGGCGGGTAGTCTTGGCGCAGCCAAGACCGAGGGGGCGGCCCCGGAGGGGGATATCCCATACTCCACCCGCTCCCAGCCCGCATGCCCGCAGGGCATGCTCTATTTATCCTATGCTCGAACCACCACGCCCTTTGGAAGCACCCGGACAAGGCCAGACATTTTTTCGCAAAACCACGTTCGGCTGACCCTGTTGTTCAGTTACGAAGATTGACTTTTTTCTCGGGGGGTGTATTGCTCATAAACGGATAGCCCTTGCAACGGCGCGGGAAATCGGGCTTTTTCTGGGCGTTCGCAGCGTGCGGGGTTGTGGCCGTTCCAGAAAACTGCCGTTCGTATCCCATACTCGGGGGGAATATGTCCTGCGACGGGGCAGATGTTGAAGTGGTGAGGAAAAGCGGGGCAAAACAAACTCGCCCGGAACGGCGACGGGCGGTCTATCCTCATCGGTGGCCCGCTGGTGACGGAAACGAAGAAGCTCACGAAGCTGCTGGAGGCCATCAAGGTTGCCACCGGGAAAACGCCGACGGTCAAGGTCAGCGGGAACGTGGAGGCCGTGATTGGGAGGTGACGGGGGATTTACGATTTGGGAATAATAGCGCGCGGAAGCGCGCGGGGAAACGGCCTACCATTCCAAGTCGAACTGCTGGAGGACCTTTTTTGCCTCGGCATCTCCCCGCTGAGCGGCTTTGCGATACCACTTAACAGCTTTCTGCGAGTCTTGGGGAATACCCATGCCTTTCCAATAACAATGAGCAAGACAGACCATCGCCTTTACATGGCCTAACTTGGCCGCTTGAGTCCAACACCAAGAAGCCGAGTGTAAAATACGTTCCACACCGAGCCCTTGAAAGTAGCACAAGCCGAGCCGAAACAAAGCGCCTGCATGATTCTGGCCCGCAGCTGCCCGATACCATTTGGCCGCTTCTGCCATGTCCTTAGTAACCCCATTGCCACGCTCGTAGCGCATGCCGAGATTGTATTGTGCTACCTCATGACCTCGCCGTGCTGCACTGAGCCACCAATGGAATTCTTCAATTTCCTCGCTAGGCGAAATATAATAGCACTCGGCGAGTTTGTCCTGTGCCTCACCGAATCCCTGTTCCGCAGCTTTGCGATACCACTTAATAGCCTTTTGCATGTCTTGGGGTACGCCAATACCCATTTCATAGGCCATGCCGAGCATGAACTGAGCCTCGGTAAAATCTTGTTCAGCGGCTTTGCGATACCACTTAATAGCTTCCCGCGCGTCACGCAGGACGCCCTCGCCTTCTTTATAGCACCAGCCAAGATCGTTCTGCGCTTCTGCATCCCCTTGGTCTGCGGCCTTGCGTATCCATTTGACCGCCTCTTGCTTGTCCCTCGGCACGCCATCGCCGCGGTAGCAGCACCAGCCGAAATTCTTCTGCGCTCTAGCGAGTCCCTGCTCAGCGGCCTGGCGAATCCACTTAGCCGCCTCCTGCAGATTCCGGGAAACGCCATCGCTGCGTTGGTAGCACTTACCGAGCGTGTACTGCGCCTTGGCCATTCCCTGTTCAGCGGCCTTGGTGTACCACTCGATTGCCACCTGTTCATTCTGTTCTACGCCTACACCATCGTCGTAGCATTCGCCGAGTTTGAATTGCGCCTCGGCATGCCCCATTTCAGCAGCTTTGGTATACCACTTGACCGCCTGCTGCCAGTCCTTTTCTACGCCTACGCCTTTGGCGTAGTATTCGCCGAGTCTGATTTGCGCCTCAGCGTGCCCCATTTCAACAGCTTTGGTATACCACTTAACCGCCTGCTGCCAGTCCTTTTCTACGCCTACGCCTTTGGCGTAGTATTCGCCGAGTCTGATTTGCGCCTCAGCGTGCCCCAGATCAGCGGCCTTGAGCAACCACCTAACCGCCTGCTGCAAGTCCTTTCCTACGCCTCTGCCTTTGGCATAGCATAAGCCGAGATTGAACATGGCATTGGCATCTCCCTGTTCTGCGGCTCTGAGGTACAGGTCAATCTCCTTTACATTGGTATTGTCATCTGTGTTCATGGCGGGTATCAACGGGGTAAATGACACCGTAGCACGGCGGGAGGCGTCGGTCAAGGAGTTTTGTTGGCGAAGCCCATTATTGGGGGGAAGGCTGTTTTGGTAGGGCGTGTGTAGTGATTTAGGATTGGGGATTTGGGATTTATGCGCGCCTGGGGCGCGCATTTTGACACCCGCGCCGGGATGTATGGAAACGGCGAAGATATGGCGCGAGAGGGCATCCGGCGCATCTGCTACGGGAACTACCAGCACACGGTGACGGGCATCACGATTGAGCGGAACCGGGATGCTGCGACCGGGAACATGGTGGAGATCACCTACGAGGTGCCGGAGGAGGATGCGCTTGGCACGCAGCCGGAGATGGGCACGCGCACCGACCTGCTGGGCGGGGGTACGGAAGCTCCGAGATGAGGACCGGGCGGCACTTCATTGTCCCAAATATCCAAAACGAATGGGGCAGTGGTAGCAAGTCACTAGGAAACAGAACTTTACAAATACAATAATCTCGGCATTTTGTCTGTTTTTGTGAGAGTGGTCGGCACTTTTCCATCGCGGTTAATGAGCGACCCGAAAAAATGCCCGGCTTTACGCTGGGCATTTTTGTTTGGAGTTGGGATTCAGCCCCATGACGACAAGGAACGGCTTTAGCCCGTTCCGGTGTCATGGGCGTGGTTTGCCGGTGGCAAGCCACGCCCCCTCGCCGCCAAAGCCAGCCTTTGGCGGGTATCCCCAGCGCAGCTGAGGACGAGGGGGGGGCGGCCCCGAAGGGGGAAAGCGCCCGACGGCCCCGTTCAGGGCACTTTGCGCAGCAAAGTGGTAAGGGCGATTGGCCAGACGCGCAGCGTCTGCCCGCAGGGTGAGCCGCCAGTGTGGTGGCGGCGAAGCAATCCCATACTCCACCCGCCCCCAGCCCGCATGCCCGCAGGGCATGCTCATTTTTACATAACGCTTGACAAGGCATGCGGAAGTGGTAGTATGTGCGCGAAGTCATGGTTCACCACCTGGCGCAAAAGATCGGGTTTAAAGGGACCCGGCGCGTTGCTTGTGGATTCCATGGCTTCATTAGAAACCCACCCCTATCAGCAATGAAAATTACCCCATGCAAAAACGCCAAGAAGCCGTCCCTGCCGCCCGCGAAGCCCGCTCTCACAGAGCGGGAGATTCTGCAGCATTTGGGCGGCGAATGCTACCCCATCGTGAACGATGATTTCAAATGTGAAGTCGCAAACTGGCTGAAAGCCCTGAACAAGGACACAACGTGGCTTGCGGAACAATGCCGAGTGACCAAGAAGACAGTCGAACGTTGGCTGATGCCTTGGACGCATATTCCCGCCGCGCGCATGAAGCAGCTTGATGAGCTCATGAAGCAATTTCTGGCACCTCGGCGCTAGGCCGCGCAGGATATCAGGAGAAGAGGGCGCACGGGTTTTCCGTCTCCGCCAAGGCTTCGCCGAGGCCTACGGGCGCAACGCGCCCTCCGGGTGTTTCGATTGGCACGAACGAGCGCATGAGAGAAACCACCCATAGTGTCACGAACCACTCCGGCCCTGACGGGCGGAGTTATGGGGATTGACATGCGGAGGGGGACACCCCACAGGTTGACACCGTGTGGCTACGCATAGGAGAACACCGCCCCCTGCCTGCGGCAGCGTGGGGTTCAATGTTAGCGCGCTTGTCGGCGCGTGGTATCATGTTTCATCTGGCATGTTGCCAGATGAAACTCACCCGCGGCCGCGCCGGATGGCGCGGCTAGATACAGGCGCCCCACCCGAAGGGGGCGGCGCAATCTTATATGTAGCCACATGGTGTCAACCTGTGGGGAGTCCCCGCACGCCGACCATTCCCCATAACCCCGCTTGCGGGGTGGTTCGGGGCACCAAAGGCTTGCAGCTCTCATGCACCCGTTTGCGCCCATCATTGCATCGTAATTCCCGCAAAAACCTTGCGTTTTTTCTTGCTCCTGTATGGGAGGGATGGTAGAATGAAGAATCAAGTTGCGCGCCTACATAGGGCGCCGGGCCTTCAACATTTCTCTACAGCAATGAAAAAGACACTGACACTCCTTGCGCTGATTGCCGCGCTGATGCCGATGGTTCCCGTGAACTCGAACGCGGAAAGCGTGACCTATTGGGTGAAGGGGGTGTGGAACGAGGAAACCCAAACGGCGGACGGCTGGCTGGACGCGAACAAGCGGTGGGGCTCCTTCAGCGATGGCCAGCTGTGCTGGGCCGCCACATGCAGCAACCTGGTTACCTGGTGGCAGCAGCAGAATGCCGAGTTTATCCCCGACCGGGCACCCACGGAGCTGGCCGATGTGTGGAACACGTACAGGCTTACCTTTGACAACAACGGCGGGGACATTGGCCAGGGTTTGCGATGGTGGTTGGACGGCGATTACGGGAAAGGGCTGGGCGAGAAGGAGCTGAAGGGGCGGATAGGAGACTTTGTGCATGGCGAGGCAACCCTGAAGCGCGAGGATGGCGGTTTCTACAAGGGCTCCCTCTGGCAAGAAATTGTGGAGGGCCGGGATCTTTACACCATCTCCTCCGCGGGGTTCGACTTGACAGACATGTCGTCCTCCCTTATCAGCGCCATCAGCCAGGGCTATGGCGTGGGATTGTCCTGGGTAACCCCTTCCCCGTATACGACCTCAGGCACCATGGGGCATGCCGTGACTGTCTGGGGTGCGGTCTACGATACGGAAAGCGGCTTGCTCACCGCCCTGTATCTGACGGACTCCGACGATGACAAGACGGAGCTCACGAAGGTCGGCATCGAGCCCAATACAAGCGGGACGATGTTCGTCAAGTCCGGCTCCTCCAAAAGCTCCATCGAATCCTTTACCGTGTTGAACTCCCGGCTGGGCAACGACATCAACTATTACAACATCCTGGACGAGGAGAGCGGCAACATCGTCATGAAGCAGGCAGTGAACGGTGAGGGTTACACGATGTCGGGCACGCAGACGGTGAAGGACATCATCTACGACGGCAGCCGGGGAATCCAGAACCGCCTGTTGACCGTGGAGGGTGGGGTGAGCACGGCTGAGAGGCTGTGCGTGACTGGCGCCGGCACCAACACCCTGGATGTGAAGGCCGGCTCCAAGCTGGTTGTAGGCCAGGCAACCGGCAACAACACGCTGCTTAAGACAGGCGCGGGAACGCTCGAAATCCAGCAGACGCCCGCAGGCCAGGAAGGCACGCCCCTGGGGATCCTGGATGTTCGGGAGGGCGATGTGGTCAACCACGGCAGCCTGGGCAATGTTGAGGTTTCCGGGAAGGGGCGCCTGGTGAACGATGGCACGGCCGGCACGTTGACCCTGAGCGATGGCGGCGTTGCCGAGATGAAGCGCAGCAGCGCAGCCCAGCTTTTCACCCAGTGCGAGATTGAAAATGGCGGCGTGCTGAAGGGCAGCGGCACGTTCGGCAAGGTGTGGGTGAAGGAAGGCGGCACCCTCGTCGTGGGTAACTCCCCCGGCAGGCAGACCTACGCAGATGAACTGATCGTGGAAGGCGGCACCATGGTGTTCAGCATAGACGACATACCGAATTCCTGGCGTAGTGAAGCCACCGAAACGAGCTATGGGTGGGGTTCCAGCTCATATTCCAACATCCAAATGAGCAACAAGGGCGTCACCTTGAACCCGGATGAGATTGTGTTCGTCCTGGGTTCCAGCCTCTTGGAAAAAAGTGCCGGTGTGAACGACCTGGCCGATGCCTTGGACTCCGAATTTACGGTCACCCTGAAGCAAGTCTTCTTCCTGGACGGGTTGAGCAGCGTCAGCCCGCTTTTATCGATGAGTTACCAGGAACATCTCGATGAGCTGGAGCTCAGGACCCGCTTTGAGCTCAACTCGGAGGAAGCGGACATTGTGGCCAACAGGATTCAAGCGGTAATCACAGCCAAGAACATAGAGTTTTACGGCAGTGACGGCTGCGCCATAGTCATGAACGCCACCTTGAATGTGGGCCTGTATCAGGCGGCGCCCCCGGTTCCGGAACCCGCCACGGGCACGTTGGCCTTGCTGGCGCTTGCCGCCCTTGCGGCAAGGCGCCGCAAGGATTAATTTACAATTTACGATTGACGATTTACAATTTGTAAGTTAGGCACGCTGCGCGCGCGGGGATTGAACAAGGAGGCCCAGCCGGAACGGCTGGGCCTTGTTGCGGGGTGGGCGCGGGTGCCGTTTACGGCACGGCGACCCAGATGGGGGAATCCTCGTTGTACTCCAGGTATTCGCCGGAGCTCTCCTTGATGTACTGGGCAGGGATGGTCTGCTTGATGACCTCCTTGTTGGGGGCGGAGAAGTTGGTTCGGAAGAGGTCCGGCTTGGCGGGTTTCTCCTTGCCGTTGGTGATATCCTGGATGCAGAGGAAGAAACCGAAGGCGCCGCCGGTGTCGCTGATGAGGATTTCGATGGGATAGCTCTTACCCTCCTCCACCTTGAAGGGAGTGCCGCAGGTGAGGCCACCGACCTCACGGTTGTAGGTGGGAAGCTCCTTGTACTCGAAGTACTCGTAGCCGGGGTGGTTCTTCTGCTTGCCGTCGCGGATGGCCTGCTTGTAGAGCTTGCCCTCGGCGGAATCGTTGCCCTGGATCTTACCTTCCGGGAAGCCGGAGGGGATGCGGTAGCCGGATTCCAGCACCAGCTGGTTGTTGAAGCGCACGAGCATGGTCTCGTCGCACACGGACATGAAGCGGAAGGTGCCGCTCTTGGGGGCCTTCACCTTGCCGCGGTAGATGGCGCACCAGTCGGCGGGCTGCACCTTGTCGGCGCAGTTGAAAGCCTCCGGCGCGTACTCGGATTTCACCTGCGGGGCGTAGAAGTTGGAGATGTAGAGCTTGGTGGGGGACTGGTAGTACTTGGAGAGCGCGCCGGGGTTCCAGTTGTTCTTCATGAAGTCGTAGATGATTTCCATGCACTTCATCTGGGCGGGGCCGGAGATTCCGGTGGGCGAGCCCTGGCGGGTCTGCTTGAAGTCGTAGAACGTGCCCTCCAGCGCGGAGCCGCCGCCCTTGCCGTCGCCCAGCCCGTTGCCGCCGCTGCCCAACCCGGTGCCGAGGCCGCCGGTACCCAGGCCCACGCCCAGCTCCAGGCCGGTGCCGTCCGACGAATCGTCCACGGGCACGTCCACCTGCGCCATCTGCACGGGCGCGGCGCCCACGGCCACGATGACGGACGGTGCGACGTCGTGCGAGGATGATGCGGGCTTGGAGGTGAGGTCCTGCGTGGTGGGTTGCGGCGTGGGCGGTGCATCCTCCGCCGGCGGCGTGTAGGTCATGAACTCGGGGTCGGACGGACCCGCGATGAGGATGACCGTGAAGAACAGGATGAGCCCGCCGAGCACCAGGAACAGGAGACCCGCCGCGGTGGAGGAGAGCTTGTTGCGCGTAGCCGCCTTCCTGAGCTCGGCTTCCGCCTCTTCCGACATTTGGATGTGGAGTGCCATACTGGTGTTCAGGATAGCACCAAAGGCGGTTCAACGCAAGAGGCAAAGTGACGGGGAAGTGTTACAAAAGTGTAACAGGATTTACTATGTACTATCATTGCCGTCCCATAGCGCTCCTGTAGCGGAGCGCTAACCCGCATGGTTGCGGGGAGGGGGCTGGGAAAATCGGGATTTGGGTTTAGGATTTGGCTCGCATGTGTCCCACAGGGATTTGGAGAAAGGCGGGATTGGTATGCATTGATTGGTGCCAACGAGCGCGGTTGGAATGCGGGCGTTGATTCGGTGCCGCCTCACGGCACCTCACCCCTTCGGGGCAAACGCGCTTCGCGGTTTGTCCAATCCGCCTTACCGCGCCGCAAGCGGCG
>JAUNNT010000068.1 GCA_030531305.1 Akkermansia sp. | reverse complement strand
ATGTGGCTACGCATAGGAGAACACCGCCCCCTGCCTGCGGCAGGGTGGGGTTCAAAGATAGCGCGCCTCGCGTCGCGTGATATCATGTTTCATCTGGCATGTTGCCAGATGAAACTCACCCATAACCGCGCCAAGTGGCGCGGCTAGATACAGGCGCCCCACCCGGAGGGGGCGGCGCAATCTTATACGTAGCCACATGGTGTCAACCTGTGGGGTGTCCCCGCATGCCTACCAATCCCCATAACCCCGCTTGCCGGGGTGGTTCGGGGCACCAACGCCTGCAGCTCTCCGCGCGTATATTTCTCCGCTATGCAATGGGGGGCTTCCTCTTTGGCGAAGTTTTCATTGCAATGAACATCAACGCCTTGCAAAGCGGGAAAGAAACCATTGGGACACATGTGCCCGCACGGTGCAGGCCAATAAACGGAAAACGGGGGCGGCTGTGTGCAGCCGCCCCCGCCAAGGGAAGTGATTTCTTCAACAAATACTTTCCGTGTTACAGCACCTCCGGGGCGAGGGAGACGATCTTCATGAAGCCTTTTTCACGAAGCTCGCGGGCCACCGGCCCGAAGATGCGGGTACCGCGCGGGTTGTTGTCCTTGTCGATGCAGACAACCGCGTTGGAGTCGAACCGCAGCACGGAGCCGTCATCACGGCGGATGGGGGCGGCGGTGCGGACGACGACGGCCTTCACCACGGTGCCCTTCTTGACGGCAGCGGTGGGGATGGACTCGCGGATGTGGACGGTGATGATGTCGCCGATGTGGGCATGGGCGGTGGCCTTGCCGATGACGCCGATCATCTTGGCGGTGCGGGCGCCGGTGTTATCGGCGACCTGAACGAGTGATTCCATCTGGAGCATGGTAGGTAATCTCCTTTCCAGTGATTAGTGTTTGAGGATCTCCACGAGCTCCCAGCGCTTGAGCGCGGAAAGCGGGCGGGTTTCACGGATGCGGACCTTGTCGCCCAGCTTGGCCACCTCCTCGGCGTCGTGGGCGTAGAAGCGCTTGCTCTTCTTCACGATCTTCTTGAAGGTGGGATGGGGAACACGGGCCACGTACTCCACAACGATGGTCTTGCTCATCTTGGTGGAGACAACAACGCCGACGCGGGTCTTGCGAAGGCCCTGGGGCTTGGTCGTAGTAGTATCTTCGCTCATAATAAGTCCTTGGGTTCGGTGTTATGCTTCATCGGTCTTGGCGGCACCTTCACCGAGCACGGTGAGGGCGCAGGCGAGCTCCTTGCGGACGATGCGCGTGCGCTGGTTGTTCTCCAGCTGGCCGGTGGCCTTCTGGATGCGGAGGTCGAAGTACTCCTTGCGCAGCTCACGGATGTGGGCCTGGAGCTCCTTGGCGGGCATACCGCGGAAGTCTTTGGCTTTCTTGACAGGCATAATAATGAATGGTGTTAGGGTTGATAATTCAGTTTAGGCCTGGGGCTCCACGCCCTGGCGGTAGACGAAACGCGTGCGGATGCCGAGCTTGTTGGAGGCGAGGCGGAGAGCCTCCTTGGCGGCGGATTCGGTGACGCCGCCGACCTCGAACATGATGTTGCCGGGGCGGCAGACGGCCACCCATCCTTCCACGGCGCCCTTGCCCTTGCCCATACGGGTGTCCGGCGGGCGCTTGGTGAAGGACTTCTGCGGGAAGATGCGGATGAAGACGCGTCCGCGACGGCGCAGGTAACGGTTGATGGCGATACGGCAGGCCTCGATCTGGTTGTTGGTGACCCAGCCGCGGGTGAGAACCTGCAGGCCGTAGTCGCCGAAGGCCACGTAATCACCGCTGGTGGCATTGCCGCCGCGGTTGCCGCGGTGCATCTTGCGGTGGTTACCCTTTACTCGTTTTGGCATTAAAGGCATAGTGTAATCTCCTTATTCGTTTAAGTGTTCAGTGGGGTTCAGCCTTCGGTATGCTGGGGTTCCTGGCGTTCGCGGGAATCGCGGCCGCCCTCGCGGCGCGGGCGCGGGGGGCGCGGACCGCGGTCGCGGTCGCGGCGCGGGGCGTTGTTGCCGGCGTCCGGGCGCTTGTTGATCCAGCACTTGATGCCGATGAGGCCGTACAGCGTGCGGGCCTCCGCAAAGCCGTAGTCAATCGGGGCGCGCAGGGTCTGCAGCGGCACCTTGCCCTCGCGGTACTGCTCCGCACGTGCGATATCCGCACCGCCCAAGCGGCCGGCGCAGCGCACGCGGATGCCTTCCGCGCCAAAGTCCATGGCCACCTGCACGGCGCGCTTCATGGCGCGGCGGAAGGAGACGCGGCGCTCCAGCTGCGTGGCGATGTTCTCAGCCACAAGCTGGGCGTCCAGCTCCGGCTGGCGGATTTCCATGATGTCCAGCTTCACAACGGCGCCGTTGCACAGCTTGGCGAGGGCGTCCGTGAGCTTGGCGATGTTCTCTCCCTTGGGCCCGATGATCATGCCGGGGCGGGCGGTGTGGATGGTCACACGCACGTTGTTCCAGGCACGCTCGATGGAGATGCGGGAGATGGCGGGGGTAGACCCCTTGAGGTCCTTGTTGAGGTTCGCGGTGTAGTCCTTGATGAACTTGCGAATCTTGATATCCTCGTGGAGCTTCGTGGCATAGTCCTTGCCCGTAGCATACCACTTGGAGCGCCAGTCCTTGGTGACGCTCAGACGGAATCCGATCGGATTTACTTTCTGTCCCATAGTGTTATGTCAGTTAATGTTGGTTATGCCTCGGCGTTGGCGAGGATGATGGTGATGTGGGATGTGCGCTTGCGGATGACGTTGGCGGAGCCGCGTGCGCGTGCCATGGTGCGGCGGAACGTGACGCCCTCGTCCACCATGACGCTCTTGAGTACGAGCTCGTCGGCGGAGAGGCCGTTGTTGTTCTCGGCGTTTGCCACGGCGGACTTGAGCGTCTTATTCAGGAGATAAGCGCCCTTCTTGGGGGAGTAGCTGAGCACGTCGGTAGCCTGGGAGACAGACATACCCTGGACGGCTGCGGCCACGTCGCGCATCTTCTTGGCGGAGATGCGGGCATTCTTGTATACTGCTTTCACTTCCATTGGTGTTAGTATTTGTTGAAGGTTAATCGTTGGATTTGACAGAAACCATATCGCCGACGGCGACGGAGAGGGCGGGGTTGAGGTGCTGCTGCACCAGGAGGCCCGCCACGGTTTTCCGCACATCGGTGACCACGGCCATGGCGATGGCCTGGTCGCCGCGCGAGATTTCCATGGACATGCCCACTTCCACCTTGCCCTCGCGGCCCGCGTTGATGACGATGAGCCCGGATTCCGAGTCGATGCTCAGCACCTTGGCCTCATCCACGGAACCGCCCGCCAGCTCGTCCGCCTTCGCGCGGCGCAGCCCCAGGGCCACGTCCAGATCGCGCACGGCGGTCTCCAGCGACTCGCGCGCCGCCTGGTCTTCCACCAGGGCGCTGCGCATGTAGGCCACCAGGGCCGCCGTGAGGCGCAGGGAGCTTTGGCGCACGGCGTCAAGCTCTGCACGCACGGATTCCAGCTGCGCGGCGGTTTCGATGAGCTTTTCCTCACGGTTGCCGAGGGCGGAGCCGCCCAGGGCCTCCATGCGGGAGCGGACCTCGCGGAGCTGCTTGCGCGCCTCGTCGGCATCCGCCCTGGCAATGGCGTAGCTCTCGCGCAGGGTTGCGAGCTGGCGCTCCAGCTGGCTGATCCTGGCATCCTTGCCGGGGGTGGCGGTATCCTGAGCGCACGCCGCCGCGCCCGCCACCGCAAGGGTGAGGGAGAGGAGGGAAATGCTGCGCAGGATGGAGCCCATGGCTTGGTTTCTATCAGTTGTGGTTTACTTCTTGCCGATGCCGCCGTGCGCCTTGAAGATGCGGGTGGGGGCAAACTCGCCGAGCTTGTGGCCCACCATGTTCTCCGTGACGTACACCGTGGCAAATGCCTTGCCCGTGTGCACCAGGAAGGTGAGGCCCACGAAGTCCGGTATCACCATGGAGGCGCGGCTCCACGTCTTGATCGGCTTGCGGTCCCCGCTCTGCAGCTGGGCGTCAACCTTGTCGAGAAGAGGCTGGCTTACGAAGGGTCCTTTTTTGAGGGAACGTCCCATTGTTCTAGTCTATGGTTGAGGGTTGATGATTACTTGGCGTTGCGGCGCTGCACGATGAACACATCGGAGGGCTTGCGGATGCGGCGGGTCTTCTGGCCCTTGACATGTCCCCAGGGGGACTTCAGGTGCTGGCGACCGCCACCGGACTTGGACTTGCCTTCACCACCGCCGTTGGGGTGGTCCACAGGGTTCATGCACATACCGCGCACGGTGGGGCGGATGCCCATCCAGCGGGTGCGGCCGGCCTTGCCGGAAGACTCGTTCATGTGCTGGGCGTTGCCCACCTGGCCGATGGTGCAGTAGCACTCCACGCGGAACTTGCGGATTTCGCCGGAGGGCATCTTGACCAGTGCGTACTCGCCGTCGCGGTTGGAGAGCACGGCCTGCTGTCCGGCGGAGCGTGCAATCTTGCCGCCGGTGCCGGGGCGCACCTCGATGTTGTGGATGGCGGTGCCCAGGGGCACGTTCTTGAGCGGCATGGCGTTGCCCACCTTCGGGGCCACGTTCTCACCGCTCTGCACGGTCATGCCCACGTTCAGGCCGGCAGGGGCCAGGATGTAGCTCTTGGCGCCGTCCGGGTACTGCACCAGGGCGATGCGGCAGGTGCGGTTCGGATCGTACTCGATGGCCAGCACGGTGGCTGCCTCGCGGCGCGTGCGGCGGAAATCCACCAGGCGGTAGTGGAACTTGTGGCCACCGCCGATGTGGCGGGTGGTGATGCGGCCGTTGTTGTTGCGGCCACCGCTCTTGCGGATGGGCTCCAGCAGGCTCTTCTCGGGCTTGCCCTTCGTGATCTCATCGTAGGAGGGCAGCACCTTGTAGCGGTTGGAAGGCGTGGTAGGCTTGAATGACTTGAGTGACATAATAGCTTACTTGGTTGGGGGTTCCGGGTTATACGAGGTCCAGGCTCTCACCGGCCGCCAGGCGCACGTACGCCTTCTTCCACGCAGGGGAGGTGCCGGCGGCCTTCGTGCGCTTGCGGCGCTCCTTGCCGTCGTAGTTGGCGGTGCGTACGGAGACGGCCTTCTTGCCGAATGCCTTCTCCACGGCCTTCTTGATGTCGACCTTGGTGGCCTTCACGTCCACCTCCAGCGTGATCACGCCGTTGGCCTCGTGAAGCACGGTCGCCTTTTCGGACACGCGCGGGTTCTTGATAACGTCGTAGATGTCGTTCATGGTTACTTGGTGCGGTTGGCGATTGTTTCCAAGGCGGATTCAACGATGACGACCTTGCGGGCGTCAAGCAGTTGCTCCACGTTCACCTCTGCGGCAGACATGAGCAGCACGTCCGCAACGTTGCGGCCGGACAGCTTCGTCTTCTCGTCAAAGGACTCAGCGATGATGAGGATCTTCTTGCCTTCAGCAATGGCGGCCACGGCGGCCACAAAGCTCTTGGTCTTGCCGTCCTCGATGGAGAAGGAGGGCACGGTGACCACCTTGCCGCCGGAGATGATGTCGCCCAGCACGCGGCGCAGGGCCAGCTTGCGGGTGCTCTTGTTCACCTTCTTGGAGTAGTCGCACGGGCGCGGGCCGAACACCACGCCGCCACCCACGAAGATGGGGCTCTGGTGGTCGCCGTGACGGGCGTTGCCGGTACCCTTCTGGCGATAGATCTTCTTGTTGTTGCCGGCCACTTCCGCGCGGGTCTTGGTGTTGGCGGAGCCGGTGCGCCTGTTGGCGCGGTAGGCGGTCACCAGGTCATGCACGGCCTGGCTGCCCTTCTCCGGTCCCACGGTCACGATGTTGGCGGCTGTGGCGGCCTCGATTGTCAATTGGTTAGCGGACATAGATAGGTTCTCCTAGTTCGTTTGTTTATTTGCCGTTCTTCTTCTTGGCGGGGCGGATGACCACGTAGGATCCCTTGGCGCCGGGAACCGGGCCGGAGATGAGGATCACGTTGTCCTCCTTGCGCACCTGAACAACCTTGAGGTTCTGGACCGTGCGCTGCTCGCTGCCCATGTGGCCGGGCATCTTCTGGCCCTTCCACACGCGGGAGGGGGTGGCGCAGGCGCCCACGCCGCCGGTGCGGCGGTGCATCATGGAGCCGTGGGCCATGGGGGAGCCGTGGAAGTTGTGGCGGCGCATCACACCCTGGAAGCCCTTGCCCTTGGAGGTGCCGATGACATCCACCCAGGCGCCCTCCTCAAAGAGCTCGCAGCCGGGATGGGCCGCGCCCTCGGCGGGCAGCTCGGAGGCCTCCACGCGGAACTCCTTGAGCAGTTTCGCCGGGGCAATGCCCAGCTTCTTGAAATGGCCGGCCACCGGCTTGGAGAGGCGGCTCTCCTTCTGGGCGTCGAAAGCCACCTGGACGGCGGTGTAGCCGTCCTTCTCGGCGGTCTTGACCTGGCCGAAGGTGTTGCCTGCCACGTCGATGACGGTGACGGGAATCATGGCTCCGGTCTCCTGGTTGAAGACGCGGGTCATGCCAACCTTTTTACCGATAAGTCCTAAAGACATGTTCGTAAATCAGAGTTGAGGGTTGATAATGTCAGGGCTTAGATCTTGATCATGATATCCACGCCGGCCGGCAGGTTGAGCTTCTTGAGCTCTTCCACCGTGCGCGAGGTCGGGTCGACGATGTCGAGCAGACGCTTGTGCGTGCGGATTTCAAACTGATCGGCGGATTTCTTGTTAACATGGACCGAGCGGTTCACAGAGAACTTCTCGATACGAGTCGGCAAAGGAATCGGCCCTGCGACTTTTGCACCTGTACGCTTCGCGGTCTCGACGATCTCCGAGGCGGAGTGGTCGATGGCGCGGCTGTCAAATGCACGGAGACGGATGCGGATTTTGGGACTTTGCATGAACGTGCGGTTATGTTTAGGTTAGTAATAGGTTGGTTTATTTGGCGTCGCCACCACGGGCCTTGACGATTTGGGCGACAAGGTTCGGGGGGACCTGTTCGAAGTGGGAGGGCTCCATGGAGTAGGAGGCCAGGCCCTTGGAGAGGGTGCGGATATCCGTGGAGTAGCCGAACATCTCCGCCAGGGGAACCTTGGCGGTGAGGATGCACTCGGCACCGCGGTGCTCCATGTTGCTCACGTTGGCGCGGCGGCGGTTGAGGTCGCCCATGATGTCGCCCTGGTTCTCGGCGGGGGTGGTCACCTCCACGCTCATGATGGGCTCCAGCAGCACGGGCGCGCACTTCACAAAGGCGTTCTTCATGGCGAAGATGGCCGCCATCTTGAAGGCGTTTTCGTTGGAGTCCACCTCGTGGTAGGAACCGTCCACCACGTCCACCTCCACGTCTTCCACGGGGTATCCGGCAACCGTGCCGGAGTTCATGGCTTCGTTGAGGCCGGCGTACACGGCGTTCATGTACTCCTTGGGAATGGCGCCGCCAACCACCTTGTTGGCGATCTTGAGGCCGGTGCCGCGCTCGCCCGGGCGCATGTCGATGATGACGTCGCCGTACTGGCCGCGGCCGCCGGACTGCTTGACGAGCTTGCCCTGGACGTGCTCTGCGGACTTGGTGATGGTTTCGCGGTAGGCGATCTGGGGCTTGCCGGTGTTGGCCTCCACCTTGAACTCGCGCTTGAGGCGGTCCACGATGATGTCGAGGTGAAGCTCGCCCATGCCGGCGATGATGGTCTGCCCGGTCTCCTCATCGGTCTTCACGCGGAAGGTGGGGTCTTCTGCGGAGAGGCGCTGGAGGGCGTTGGACATCTTCTCCTGGTCGGCCTTGGTAAGGGGTTCCACGGCCATGGAAATCACGGTGTCCGGGAAGGTGGGCGGCTCCAGCGTGTAGTCGAAGTCGTCCGCGGCCAGCGTGTCGCCCGTGGTGGCGTTCTTCAAGCCCACGATGGCGGCGATATCGCCGGAGTACACGGCGTCCACGTCCGTGTGCACGTTGGCCTGGATCTGGAGGAGTCGGCCCACGCGCTCGCGCTTGCGGGTGCGGGGGTTGTACACGGTGTCGCCCTTGTGGATGACGCCGGTGTACACGCGGATGAACACGAGGGAGCCCACGAACTTGTCCGCCCAGAGCTTGAAGGCCAGGGCAATGGGCTTGTCCTCGTCGGAGGGGATGATTTCCTTGGTCTCGAAGGTCTCGTAGCCGTTTTCGTCGAGGCCGTTGGAGATGGTGGAGGTCACGGTTGCCACCTTGGCCTCCAGCGGGGAGGGCAGGTAGTCCACCACGGCGTCCAGCAGGGCCTGCACGCCCTTGTTCTTGAACGCGGAGCCACCGGCCACGGGCACAAACTTGTTGGCGATGGTGGCGCGGCGGATGGCCGCCTTCAGCGTCGGCGCGTCAATCGGCTCCTCCATCAGGAAGAGCTCGGCGAGCTCGTCGTCCACGTCGGCCACCTTCTCCTTGAGCTCCTGAAGGGCGGCCTCGGCCTCCTCCTTAAGCTCGGCGGGAATGTCGGTCACCTCGTAGGTGGAGCCCAGGCGGTCGTTGTCCGAGTACATGATGGCCTTCTGGTTCACCACGTCGATCTGGCCGCGCAGCTGGTCCTCCGCACCGATGGGGACGAGGATGGAGGCGGCGTTGGCATGCAGCTTGTTGCGGATGCCGTCCAGCACGTTGGCGAAGTTGGCGCCCGTGCGGTCCATCTTGTTGACGAAGCAGATGCGGGGCACGTTGTACTTGGTGGCCTGGCGCCACACGGTCTGGGTCTGGGGCTGAACGCCGGCCACACCGCAGAACACCACGATGGCGCCGTCGAGCACGCGCAGGGAGCGCTCCACCTCGGCGGTGAAGTCCACGTGCCCGGGGGTGTCGATGACGTTGAGCTGGAAGTTCTCGTTCTCGTAGATCTTGTAGCAACCCTCGGCGGGGAGCTGTTTCCAGTTGGTGGTGACGGCGGCGGAGGTGATGGTGATGCCGCGCTCCTGCTCCTGTTCCATCCAGTCGGTCGTCGCAGACCCTTCGTGGGTCTCGCCGATCTTGTGGATCATGCCGGTGTAGAAGAGGATGCGTTCGGAGAGCGTGGTTTTGCCACCGTCGATGTGAGCGGCGATACCGAAGTTGCGGTAGCGCTCAAGCGGGGCCTTGCGGTCGGGGCTGCTTACACTTGCCATAATAGTAATATGAATGTTTGGGGTTCAGAGATTACGTCTTGCGAAAAAACGAGAAACTTCCGCCGGTTACTTACCAGCGGAAGTGAGCGAATGCGCGGTTGGCCTGGGCCATCTTGTGCACGTCGTCGCGCTTGCGCACGGCGGCACCCTGGTTGGCGGCGGCTTCCTTGATCTCGTTTGCCAGCGCCTTGGCCATCGGCACGCCCTTGCGGTTGCGCGCGAAGTTGATCAGCCAGCGCATGGCCAGAGCCTCGGAACGGTCGGGAGCTACCTCCAGCGGCACCTGGTAGGTGGCGCCGCCCACGCGGCGGCTCTTCACCTCCACGCGCGGCTTCGCGTTCTCGATGGCGCGGGTCAGGACTTCAAGCGGGCTCACGGTGTCGGTGCCCTCGTTGGCGAGGTCGATCGCCTTGTAGACGATACGCTCGGCCAGGGAGCGCTTGCCACCCAGCATCACCTTGCCGATAAGCTTGCCGACAAGGGCGGAATCGTAACGGGAGTCACGATGTTCAATCTTTTTGTAGACGCGTTTGCGACGGGCCATATCTGTATTCTATGTTAGGGGTTCTTACTTCTTGGCGGCTTCCTTGGGGCGCTTGGCACCATACTTGGAGCGGCCGCGGCGGCGCTTCTCCACACCCAGGCAGTCCAGCGCGCCACGAACAATGTGGTAGCGCACGCCGGGAAGGTCCTTCACACGGCCGCCGCGCACCAGCACTATGCTGTGCTCCTGCAGGTTGTGGCCTTCTCCGCCAATGTAGGCGATCACTTCTTCGCCGTTCGTCAGGCGGACTTTTGCAACTTTACGAAGAGCCGAGTTCGGCTTCTTCGGCGTGCGGGTCATCACCTGGAGGCAGACCCCGCGGCGCTGCGGGCAGCTGTGAAGAGCGCGAGACTTCGACTTCTCTTCCGGTACGGTTCGTCCCTTGCGGACGAGTTGATTGATGGTCGGCATGTTTCCTTCTAGTTTGTGGTTCACGGGTCCTTGCCGGCAATCTTGCAAGTTCCTCTCCCTAGAGGAAACCTGCCGTTTTTCCGGCGGCGGACCCGATAGTTCCCTGCTTGTGTTGCCTAGTTGTTTTGCGGCATGCAGGGGCGCCCATTCTAGCCGTTTTTTCCCATTTGGCAAGCCTTTTTTTTCATTTTTTGAAAAAATTTGCATTTTTTCTCAATGGTTAGGATTGGTTAAATAATAGCAAGCCGCCCGAATATGTGGTTTTTTGGGGGAGGAAATGGCGTGGTTGGTAGGCAATGATTGGCGCGAATAGGGGTGGTTGGTAGGCATGCGTTGGCGTGTATCCACCCCGCACAAGGCGGGGTTCCGTGGTTAGATGGCGCACGTGGTTGTCCCCCCGGGTTTCGCCCGGGGCTAAAAAAAGTTGACGCCACCAAGGTGGCTCAAAGTTAGGCGCGGCAAAGCCGCGCGACAAAATGTTTCATCTGGCAAAATGCCAGATGAAACTCATTTGCAACCGCGCCGAATGGCGCGGCTGGATGAGAGCCTCCTAGGAGGCTCAACATTTTTTAGCCCACGGTAAAACCGTGGGGTTGACCACGCCCGATACGTCTCACCACGGAACGCCGCCGAATGGCGGTGTGGATTCACGCCCCCGCCCGCATACCAACCACCTTTGTTCACGCCAAGGGTGGCATCTCTCATACGTCCGCTGCCTGTCACCCACCCAAAAAACCGCCCCGCAAGGCTCAAAGCCAAGCGGGGCGGGGTGTTTCACGCGCGCGAAGCGCGCCTAAATTCCAAATTGTAAATTGTAAATCGTCAATTGTAAATTAGTTGTGCTTGCGGCGTCTTGCCGCCAGGGCGGCAAGCGCAAGCAAGGACAACGTGCCGCTGGTGGGTTCCGGTACAGGTGTTGCGCCCTTGATGTTGCTCAGGGTAAGCACATCATCCGAGCCACCCAGCGCAAGCGTGGCCGTGGCAACCGTTGTGCCGTTCGCGTCCTTGATTTCCACGTCTCCCAGACTGCCCTGATCAATCGTGATGGCCTGCGCGGCGGTAACCAGCGTGATGGTCTGGCCCTCGTACTTGCCCCAGTCCTGCACGTCGGCGGCGTTGAAGCCAATCTCCACCCCGGTGAGGTTCAAGGCATCAGAGGTCTTGGTGCTGGTCAGGCTAACCATAGCCTCCTGAGAGAGCAGCACTCCGTCGGCAATGTGGAAGTTCACCATCTGCGTGCCGCCAAGCGTGGCGGCTGTAATCTCCGTGCCGTAGACTTCAATGGAGTTTCCGGTCATGGTGCCTCCCGCCATAGCAGCATAAACGATACCCAGCTGCATCGCCTGTCCGGCGTACGTTGCGCCGCCCACCGTCACGCTCGACCCAGCACCAACCAAGTGGACTCGGTTGTTCGTGGCTACACCGGAGTCGAAGTCAGCAGTGGCTCCAACGACACCTGCAACAACCTCTCCTCCCGCAATGTAGACGTTGTTGCCGACGGCCTCCCCGGCATCGGTTAGCGCGCAGCCTTGCACCATGGTAGCCGATCCTCCCGTCATGATGACGGTGTTGTTGGCATTTCCATTTTTGCTGGAGCCAGCAACCACTAAGAAAACCTGCCCACCCGATATGGTGACGGTGTTGTTGTAGGCAGTTCCGCCTTTCCCGCCATTCACCTCAGACACCTGCCCACCCGTCATGGTGACGGTGTTGCCATCGGCACTTCCCTCCCGGCTCCGCCCGCCATAGATGGAGTATTCCGAAAGGTCTTCTCCGCCGTCTTCTTCCTCATTGATTGTCACGTTCGCGCCGGAGACATCCTCTGTTTCGCTATATACACCGGCATAACTATGATCACCCGGTATCGCGGCATCAGTCGTGGTGGGGATGTAGTCTGCAAACACCTGCCCACCCATCAGGGCGGCAGCCAGCATGGTAATGAACATGGTTCTCTTCATGATAGTATTGAAATAATGGTTAATGTTACGGGCACACTTCCGCCCGCATGCGGACGATTATAGTATTGCCAATACTGTA
>JAUNNT010000012.1:13895-42255 GCA_030531305.1 Akkermansia sp. | reverse complement strand
TGGTCGCTCGGACCGCCGCTGCCTTTTCGGGCTGCCCCGGATAAGGGGCGTGGGAAGAATTATACAGGAACGAACCGGAACGTCAAGCACAATCTGCATTTTTTTTGCAACTTTTTTGCGGAAAGGGCTGGGAATCCGCATGGCAGTAGGCGCAGCGACGCGGCATTTTTTTGGCATGCAGGTCGAAAAACGGCGAAATTTCGGGGAAATCGGGCACGATTTGCGGGGTGAGTTGCACGCGCCTGCAAAAAAAACGTGTTTCGGCGCAACGGACACCGAAACACGGTTTGGAAAGGGGGCTTGCGTGCTGCAATCAGCGGGGACGGCGCGCAGGGCGCGGCTGGCGCGGCGCGTGCAATCCCGCGGGAAGGGCTGCGGGTTCCTCTTCCCTGCGGCAGAGGGAGAACACGGCGCTGGGATCGTTGGGGCGTTCCTCCAAACGCGAGAGCACGACGGCGCGGGCATGCACGGCGGCTTGCAGCGCGGCTTCCTCGCCGCCGTACTGGCGGTCGGAGAAATAGCGGGTGTAGTGGCGCTGGCGGCGGCAGAGGGTGACGCGCCATCCCTGGAAGGAGGTGTTCTCGTACGTGAAGCGTGTGATGTTGCGCAGGGTCTTCATGTCGGCGCGCAAGTTAGCAGAGCCCCGCCTGTTTGGCGAGCAAAATTTCGCGCATGGCCGATAATTGTTAGAAATGTATTACAGCGGAGAGCGGCGCGGATTTGCCATTTTACCTCCTGCGGCGACGGGCGGCGAGTGATGCCAGCGCCAGCAGGGAGAGCGTGGCGGTGGCGGGTTCCGGCACCATGGGTTCTGCCGCCCAGAACACGCCGGTGACGCACAGCGCGGTGTTGTCCACCAGGTTGTACTCCAGGTTGGTGATGTAGGTGTTGAGGGTGTCGCCCGCCTTGAGTCCGGCATCGTTGGCGATGGCGGCGCCCGCCTCGTCAGCCACGTAGAAGATGGTCTGGTCGGCGAGCTGACTGAGCAAGTCGGATTTGAAGTAGTCCCCATTGCCGATACCAGTGGCAATGGTCATGGAGAAGCTGCCGCCGTTGCCGCTGAGCAGGGCGGCGAGTGCATCGTCTGCCACGCCGAAGCGGATCTGGCAGCCCTCTCCCAGCGTGAGGGAGTTGCCGTTCATCACCACGTTGGAGTAGGTGCCGGAGCCCCAGCCGACGTTGTCATCATCCGCCGCGGTCTCCCAGCCGGACACGCCGAAGACGATTTCGCCGAGGTTCACGGAGAGGTCGCCCAGGTATTTCTGGCGGCCGGGGGAGTTGCCCACGATGAGCGTGCCGCCATCATCCACGGTGACGCCCACGAAGGTACCGCTGCCTTTCATCACGCCGCCGCCGGTCACGGTGAGCGAGACGGCCCCGGAGATGGTGGCATCCTTGCCGAAGACGAAGCTGCCCTCATGCACGCGGATGTCGCCCTGGAGGGTCAAGGCACCCGTCACCTCCGCGGTGCCGGCGCCGGTCTTGTCCAGGTCGCCCGAGCCGCTCAGCGTGCCGAATTTGGCGGTGTTGCCATCGGTCACCTCCAGCGTGTTGGCGCCGCTGGTGGCGCTCAGGCTGATTTCCCCGGCGATGGTGTCCGTGCGGTCCACCTTCAGGGTGCGGTCGGTTCCCGCCACCTTGGAATTCTCGAAACTGATGGTACCCTCGATACGGCCGCCGCCGTCCAGGTTCTTGCGCTCGGCGTCGCAGTCAACCAGGGTCACCTGACCGCCCTGCAGGTGCATGTGCCCCGTGGGGACCTCCTCGTCGGTGTATTGCTCCTCGTAGGACAAGCCGTCGTCGTAGGTAACCAGATTCACCTTCTTGGCATCCACGGGGCTGCCCTCCGCGCGGGCGTCGCGCAGATCGTATTGGAGCTTGTAGTCATCCGCCCCGTCCACAATGAGGTTGCAGTAGTGGGAGAAGAGGAACTCGTCCTCGCCCACGATGTTCTTTCCCACGCGGACATCGTAGTCCAGGAAGCGGATACCCGTGGT
Source organism: Akkermansia sp. (assembly GCA_030531305.1). Lineage (GTDB taxonomy): Bacteria > Verrucomicrobiota > Verrucomicrobiia > Verrucomicrobiales > Akkermansiaceae > Akkermansia. Next base: position 40,258 of record JAUNNT010000012.1, on the reverse strand, counting down.
GCGGACCGCGACAATGGTGTTCAACTTGTAACCGGCCCAACTGGTGGCCACGTTGGCCGAGCCGTCCGGGTTTTCCGTTCTCTTGATGCTCACCTCGTAGTACTTGCCGTACGGCATGTTCTGGTTGTTGTTGTCGGAATTGAAGAACGTGGTGAGCAAGCCGTTTTCATCCACCTCCACGCCGTACACGGTCATGGCGTGGATGGTGGTGGCCCAGACCACGCCCCAGTCGTTTTCCATGTAGTCCACAATCTGTTTTGAGGCCCGCTGGTAATTATCCAACTCCGGCTCGAAGTAGCTGTAGTTGCTGTTCTGGTACCACTGGGTCTGGATCATGGTGTACTTGTAGTGCGGGTAGATGCTGAACCGCGCAGCCGTCTCCGGGTTGATGCCGTACGAGTTCCTGTAGTTGGCGGAGTTCAGGCTGGCACCGGCGAGGCGCGGGTAGTAGCCGGTGAATTTCAGGCCCTCTGCGGTGGCATCGTACCCGGGGTACGGGCTGAGCAGGAGCTTCTCTGCCCCGGTCATCCACATTTGGATGGCCGTGCCCTCATAGCCGCCAACGTTCGCCCAGAGCGTCCTCTCTTTCTCGAACACATTGTAACCGCGCGGCGCCTCTTCGGGGATGATGAGCGCGCCGTTCTCCTCCACGCGGTCCTGCCACCAGGCGATCACGTTGCTGGCCGCCGCCACCCAGCACATTTCGGAATCCCCGCCCGCATACGGGTTGTGCTTGTACGAGGTAATCGCCCCCTCCATCATCTGGGTTTCAGGGTCGTGGGTCACGCCTTTCCACCATACTTCCCTGGCGTTCAGAGGTGCGGTGGCGATGGCTCCCATCAGTGTCAGCAGTGTCAGTGTCCTTTTCATTTTTACCTTTTATCGGTTATAAACAAGGGTGGCTCCCTGTCAAGGTACAAGCATACAGTATTCGGAATACTGTAGGAGGGCGGCATCCCCGCAAACCCAGATGCGGCGCGGGTTTCAGGGCATTCGGTTTTGCCGCCACAGTGTGGCGACCGCGCTCGGCGGGGCGTGATTTTCCCCGAAATCACGCGAAAATCCCAATATCAGGTTGACAACAGCATTCCGAAAACTGTAGAGGGGGATGGGCGGGGAAATTGAGGATTTGAGATTTGAAAAATTCGCGCGCCGCGAGCGGCGCGGCACTATTTCCCAATTGTAAATCGTCAATTGTAGATTGTAAATTAGCGTTTGCGGCGTCTTGCGGCGAGAGCCGCCAGCGCCAGCAGGGAGAGCGTTCCCGTTGCGGGTTCCGGCACCATGGGTTCTGCCGCCCAGAACACGCCGGTGACGCACAGCGCGGTGTTGTCCACCAGGTTGTACTGCAGGTCGGAGATGCGGGTGTTGAGAATGTCGCCCGCCTTAAGCCCGGCATCGTTGGCAATAGCGGCGCCCGCCTCGTCCGTCACGTAGAAGATGGTCTGGTCGGCGAGCTGCCTCAGCAAGTCGGATTTGAAGTAGTCCCCATTGCCGATACCTGTGGCTATCGTCATGGAGAAGCTGCCGCCGTTGCCGCTGAGCAGGGCGGCGAGCGCATCGTCGGCCACGCCGAAGCTGATATGGCAGCCCTCTCCCAGCGTGAGCGCACCATTGGTCATGGCCACGTTGGAATACGCGCCGGAGCCCCAGCCGACGTGGTCCTCATCCGCCGCAGTCTCCCATCCGGAGACGCCGAAGACGATTTCGCCGAGGTTCACGGTGAGGTTGCCCGTGTAGGTCTGGCGGCCGGGGGAGTTGCCCACGATGAGCGTGCCGCCCTCCTCCACGGCGACATCCGCGAAGGTGCCGCCGCCCTTGAGCACGGCGCCGTTCTGCACGGTGGTGGCCAGGGTCATCACGCCGTTGTTCTCATGCACGCCGGAGGCGATGGTGAGCGTGAGGGACTTGCCCTCCCTGCTCTGCACATGGGCGCCTGCATCCACGGTGAGGGCGGTGGTCGCCGAGATGGTGGCATCCTTGCCGAAGATGAAACTGCCCTCATGCACGCGGATATCGCCCTGGAGCGTGACGTCGCCCGTGACCTCCGCGGTGCCCAGACCGGTCTTGTCCAGGTTGCCCTTGCCGCTCAGCGTGCCGAAGGAGGCGGTCACGCCCGCCGCCACGTCCAGCGTGTTGCCCTCTGCGGCGGCAATGACGATTCCCGCGGCGATGGTGTCCGAGTGCTGCACGGAGAGCGTGCGCTCCGTGCCGGCGGTGGCGCCGTCAAAGGTGATAGTGCCGGCAGCCTTGCCGCCGCCGTCGTATTCCCCCACGCCCGCCACCAGGGAGAGCTTGCCGTTCTTGAGGGTGATATCGCCGGTGGAGATCCGTTCGCCCGCCGCGTTCTTGGCGGTAACGGGACTCTCGTCGTCCTTGGCGTTGCGCAGGTCGTACTGCAGCACGTGCTCCCCACCGTCGTAGGTGACGTTCAGGTAGTGGGAGAACAGGGGCTCGTCATCCACGCCGTCGAAGGTCAGCTCGTAGGTGTCGAACTGGATGCCGCGCGTGCGGATGGCGTTGAACGAGCGGAAGTCGCCGTAGCCCGTGTATGTCTGAAGCTGTTTTTTCTGGGTATTGCCGTTGTCCCACAGCTCCTCATTCAGGCGCGTGGCCTTCAGGAAGCCGTCCCTGACACGGCCGGGGTTGTTGTCCGTGTACCACATCTTGGTGAGGTGGCCGTCCTCATCCGTTTCAAAGCCGTATGCGGCCATGGCATGGTTGTCGGTGGTGAAATTCAACCCCCAGCCCTCCTCCACCAATGAAAGAAGCTTCTCTTCCTTTTCCAGATAGCGCGCATGCGCCTCGGCTATGCAATCAGGGTCGTCGCTCACTCGGACGGTGTATGCCATCGAGTGACTGATAATCATGATATACTCCGTGTTGTATTCCTCCATCTGGCCCTTCAGGTGGTGGAAATAGCCATGGAAATCCTGATGCTCGGCAGTCCATGAGCTGCTGAGGAACGACTTCGCGTAGGAGGGCAGCTCTCCCCACAGCCAGTAGTTCATGGCATAGCGCGGGTAGCCGCCGTCCTTCACGAACATGGGGCTGAGCGTCTTCCAAAGTTGCACCCCGCGCGGCGTGTCATGCAGAATCAGCGCGCCGTTCTCCTCCACACGATCCTCCCACCACGCCAGCGTGTCTGCCGCAGCCGCCGCCCAGCACTGGTTGGTGGCGTAGGAATCGGCATCGCTCTTGCTGAAGGTGTACGCCCCGGCATCCACCACCTTGGGATAGTTGTCGCGATAATATTCGCTGGATTCGTTGTTGTCGCTGCACTTCACGCCTTCCATCCAATGTTCCGTGGCGGTCAGCGGGTTCGCGGCCAGCATTCCCAAAAGCGCAAGCAGTGTAAGAGTCTTTTTCATAGCTATCTTTTATCGATTATAAACCAGGGTGGACACCCCGTCAAGATGTTAGCATACAGTATTCGGAATACTGTAGGAGGGCGGCATCCCCGCCAATCCAGATGCGCCGCGGGTTTGGGGGAATTCGGTTCCGCCGCCACAGCGTGGCGGCCGCGCTCGGCATGGCGTGAATTTCCCCGAAATTACGCGAAAATTCCAATTTCAGGTTGACAACAGTATTCCGAAAACTGTAGCGGGGATGGCCGGGAAAATTGAGGATTTGGGATATAGGATTTGAAAAATTCGCGCGCCGCGGACGGCGCGGCTCACTTCCCAAATTGTAAATCGTCAATTGTAGATTGTAAATTTCCTAGTGTGTATGATGTAGATTGTTCTTTTCAAGAGGGGGAAGGTGGTGTATAAAGGGCGCGTACCGCGCGGTTCGCGCAAGCGGGCGGGCGGGCGCAATCCTTCAAGAAACAGCGAAAGAAAAATCACCATGAGCAAATCATTCCTTCCCGCGCAGTATGCGCATCCGTACGAAATCGACCCGAAGTACAGCAAGGCGGTGGCCTACTTCTGCATGGAGTACGCCATCGACAACGTGTTCAAGATCTACTCCGGCGGCCTGGGCTACCTGGCGGGGTCTCACATGCGCTCCGCGGGCGCGCTGCGCCAGAACCTGGTGGGCGTGGGCATCCTGTGGTCGTACGGCTACTACAACCAGATCCGGGCGGAGGACGGGTCCATGGCGGTGCAGTACCGCCGCAAGGACTACTCGTTCCTGGAGGACCACAACATCAAGTTTCTGATCCACGTGTGCAACGCGCCGGTGTGGGTGAAGGCGTACTTCCTGCGCCCGGAGACGTTCGGCACGGCGCCGATGTTCTTCCTGTCCACGGACCTGCCCGAGAACGACGACATGAGCCGCTCCATCACGCAGCGCCTGTATGATTCCAACCCGATGACGCGCATCTCGCAGTACATCGTGCTGGGCCAGGGCGGCGCGCGCCTGTTCCAGGAGCTGGGCATCGAGCCGGAGGTGTACCACATGAACGAGGCCCACGCCATCGGCGCCGCCTTCAACATGCTGGCCAACAACGGCTGCAACGTGGAGGAGGTCCGCAAGCGCTTCGTCTTCACCACGCACACGCCGGAGGAGGCCGGCAACGAGAAGATGGACATCAACCTGATGGCCAACTTCTCGTTCTTCGACGGCCTCTCGCTGGACCAGGTGCGCAGCGTGCTGAAGCTGGATCCCAACGAGCAGACCTTCAACTACACGCTCGCGGCGCTGCGCCTGTGCCGCCGCGCCAACGGCGTGTCCGCCCTGCACGGCGAAGTCTCCCGCCAGATGTGGCAGGGATACTCCGACATCTGCCCGATCACGCACGTGACCAACGCGCAGAACCGCGACTACTGGCAGGACCCGGAGCTGGCGGAAGCCTTCCGGGAGAACGACACCAAGGCGTTCATCAACCGCAAGCGCGCGCTCAAGAAGGAGCTGTTCCGCGTGGTGGGCGAGCAGACCGGCCACCTCTTCGACCCGGATGTGCTCACCATCGTGTGGAGCCGCCGTTTTGCGGCGTACAAGCGCCCGGCGCTCATCACGGAGAACCCGGTGATGTTCGAGCGCATGCTGCAGCGCACCAACCGCCCGGTGCAGATGATCTGGGCGGGCAAGCCCTACCCCACGGACTTCGCGGCGGTGGACATCTTCAACCAGCTCAACCGCCTGAGCGAGAAACACCCGCGCTGCGCCGTGCTCACCGGATACGAGCTCGGCCTCAGCCGCCTGCTCAAGAACGGCTCCGACCTCTGGCTCAACAACCCCGTGGTCACCCGAGAGGCTTCCGGCACCTCCGGCATGTCCGCCACCATGAACGGCTCCATCACCATCTCCACCAACGACGGCTGGGTGCGCGAGTTCGAGAAGGACGGCGAGAACTGCTTCATCATCCCGGAGGCCAAGGAGGGCCTGGCGCCCGAGGCGCGCGACCGCTCCGACCGCGACAACTTCTACAACCTGCTGGAATCCAAGGTGCTGCCCCTGTACTACGATAACAAGGACGGCTGGATGAAGCTGGTGTTCAACGCCATGAAGGACATCTGCCCGGCGTTCGACTCCGACCGCATGGCGGACGAATACTACGTGAAGATGTACAACGAGGCGTAAGGAAAACGTCCCGCAAAAATTCCGGCCGCGCGCCCTCACGGTGCGCGGCCGTTTTTTGCGAATTAGGATGAAGATTAGGATTAGGATTAGGAAGGATTCGCGCGGGGATAGAACGCAATTTGGGCTTGCGGGGGCGGGGGCGCGCGGGTAGAATGTACGGGCGATAGAAATGCGGTTTGAAGAGGACAGCCCTATGCTTCTGCAAGAAAGGAAACCCGGCCCCACGCGCCTGTGCGGGGTGCTTGTGGTTTTGGCGGCACTGGCGGTCGGGGTGTGCCTGGGCACGTACAACCACGCGGAGATGGGCTGGGGGCTGCTGAACCCCGGCCACGCGGAAGAGGCGTCGGCGGTGCCGTGCACAAACGCGCTGGGCGTGCTCGGCCTGTACTTGGCGGGCATCCTGTACTGGGCGTTCGGCTGCTGCGCGTACTATGCGGCGTTCCTGGCGCTGCTGCTGGGCATCTGCATCCTGGTGCACCCGCGCCGCCCCGTGGCGGGGCAAATCCTCGCCATGCTCATCATGCTCGTTCTGGCCTGCGCCGTCATGAACGTGCAAACGGATTTCCTGCAGGAGTGGGCGCAGCGGCACCCGTCGGGCGAGGCGGGCGGCATGCTGGGCTACCTGGACGGCACGCTGGTGGCGGGGCGGCTCATGCCGCAGCACATCGCGCTGGCGGTGCTGATCGCCCTGCACGGCATCGCGATGGTGTACGCGGCGCGCCTCAATTTCCGCGACATCTTCCACCAGGTGTGGGCGGACACCAAGGCGTTCTTCCGCTGGCTGGGGGAACGCTGGAGCCTGCACCGCCAGCACGCCGCCGCACGCCGCGAGCTCCGCAGGCAGCGCGCCGAGGACAAGGCCCGCCGCAAGGCCGCAGAGGCCGCCCGCCGCGCCGTGCTCGAAGCCAGGGAGGAGGAGGACGCCGACTCCCCGCAGGCGTCCCCTTCCCTCCCGCCGCGCCAGAAATCCGGCTTGCAGGGGCGCCGCAACGTTGACGACGAAGACGAGGACGACGAGGACGCCCCGCCCGCTTCCATCGAGGAGCAGCTGCGCCAGCACAGCATGCGCCGCGGCGGCGAGGAAATGCAGCCCCCGCCGTCCTCACGCGGCAACCGCCGCGCCGGCGGCCGCGGGAACGACATGCACCCCGTGCTGCCGAACCTGCTGGACATGATGCAGGGGCCGGACGAGCCGGCGCCGAAGCCCGCGGCGCGCCCGACGGAGCGCCGCAAGCCGAAGCCCCGCCCCAAGCCCGCGCCGAAGAAGCCGGAGATACCGGACTACCCGTTCCCGCCGTACGACATGCTGAAGTACGAGCCGGTGCCGCCGGAGGTGCTGGCGGCGGCGGAGCAGGAGATGGTGGAGTTGCAGAAACGCCTCATCGAAACCTTTGCCACCTTCAACATCGAGGTGCAGCCGGGGCCCATCACGCGCGGCCCCAGCATCACACGCTACGAGTTCTACCCGCCCAGCGGCATGCGCGTCGGCCAGTTCGACAAGCTGCAGCGCGACCTCATGCTCGCCACCAGCAGCGCCTCCGTGAACATCCTGGCGCCCGTGCCCGGCAAGAACACCATCGGCATCGAGCTGGCCAACCGCACCAAATCCCCCGTGTACCTGCGCGAGCTGCTGGAGTCCCCCACCTTCCGCAACCCCAAGCTGCGCATCCCCGTGGCCCTCGGCAAGGACGTCTACGGCAACACCGTCATCGGCGACCTCGCGGCCATGCCCCACACCCTGGTGGCCGGCACCACCGGTTCCGGCAAGTCCGTCTGCATCAACAGCATGATCCTTTCCATGCTCTACAAGTTCCGGCCGGACGAACTGCGCCTGGTGCTGGTGGACCCCAAGGTGGTGGAGATGCAGCCGTACCGCAAGCTGCCGCACCTCGCCTGCCCCGTGGTCACCAACCCCGCCCGCGTCATCGGCGCGCTCCGCTGGGCCGTCAACGAGATGGAGCACCGCTACCGCCTCTTCAGCCGCATCGGCGTGCGCAACTTCGAGGACTTCAACTCCCGCGACATCTCCAACGACCCCACCGGCCCGGAGGAGGACTTCCGCCTGGAAGACCCGGAGGAGGCACGCCAACGCGGCGAGGAGCTGGCCGACGAAATCCTGGCATCCAACGAGAGCCGCGGCGGCGAGATAGACGAGCAGGCCGAGCTGGGCCTCTTCGACGAGGAGTCCGAGCCCATCCCCGCCAAGCTGCCCTACATCGTCATCATCATCGATGAGCTGGCCGACCTCATGCAGGTGGTGAAGGAGGACCTGGAGGCGTACATCGCCCGCCTCACGCAGAAGGCGCGCGCCGCGGGCATCCACCTGGTGGCCGCCACGCAGACGCCCCGCGCCTCCGTCGTCACCGGCCTCATCAAGGCCAACATCCCCAGCCGCATCGCCTTCCGCGTGGCCAGCAACCTGGACAGCCGCGTCATCCTGGACACCAACGGCGCGGAGAACCTGTTGGGCCAGGGCGACTGCCTGTTCCTGCCGCCCGGCGGCGTCACCAAGATGACGCGCGCGCAGGGCGCCTTCGTGACGGATGCGGAAATCGGCAAGATTATCGCCTTCTGCGCCGCCCACGCCAAGCAGAACTTCGACCAGGCCGTGAGCGCCGAGATGAACAACGCCGAGAGCAGCGTCGGCAAGGGCGGCGCCACCTCCAGCTTCGGCGGCGGTGGCGGTGGAGACGGCGGCGGCGGGGACGACGACCTGTATGCCCGCTGCGTGAGCTTTGTGGCCACCCAGCGCAAGGCGTCCACCTCCCTGCTGCAGCGCCACTTCAGCATCGGCTACGGCCGCGCCGCCAAGATCATGGACATGATGGAGGAACGCGGCGTGATTTCTCCGCCGCAGGGCGCCACCAGGGCACGCGAGGTGCTGATCGAAAATCCACAATAGAATTTACAATTGACAATTTACGATTTACAATTTGGAAAGTTCGCGCGGCTGCGCCGCGGCGGTTAGAGCAAAAGAGAGGCCAAATCCAGCGGGAGGGGTGATTCCACGGTGAGGGTGGTGGCGTTGTGGGGGAAGGTGAGCCTGGAGGCGTGGAGCGCGTGGCGGGGGAACTGCAGGCGCGCGGCCAGCTGCGGGGTCCAGCCGCTTTCCATGAATTCCAGGTAGCACGATTCGTCGCCGCCGTAGATTTTATCCCCCACGATGGGATGGCCGAGGTGGGCGAGGTGCACGCGGATCTGGTGCATGCGGCCGGTGTGCGGGATGCAGCGCACGAGCGCGCGTGCGGCGGTGCGGCGCAGCACCTCGAACTCCGTGCGGCAGGGTTTTCCGTTCGGGTGGCAGCATTGGCGCACGTGGATGCGCGTGGGCGCCACGTCCTCCATGCGCAGGATGGGTTCCGCGCAGCAGGCGCGGTCCCACGCGGGCGCGCCCTGCACCACGGCCAGGTATTCCTTGTGGAGGCGGCGGGCCATCATGGCCTTGCCCAGCTCCGCGGCGGCCTCGGCGGTCTTGGCCACCAGGGCGATTCCGCTGGTCTCGCGGTCCAGGCGGTTGATGAAGGAGACCTGGCCTCCGGTGGCGAGCTCGTAGGCCAGCAGCTCGCGCACGCCGTGCCAGAGGGTGGGCTCGTTCTTGGCGCCCGTGGGGTGCGTGAGCAGCGGCGCCGCCTTCTCCACCGCCAGCACGGCCGCGTCCTCGTACAGCACGCGGAACTCCGGGGTGACCGCAATCGGCATGTCGAAGGGGCTGTCCGTGCGGTCGCTCATGCCTGGGGTGAGAAAATATCCGGGTCGAACGCGCGCCACTCGCCGGGCTGCAGGTTGAGGTCGGCCAGGCGCAGCGGGCCGATTTCCACGCGCTGCAGGTCGACCACGGGCGCGCCGACGGCGGCGAGCATGCGGCGCACCTGGTGGTAGCGGCCCTCGTGCAGGGTGAGCCGCCCCTCGCACGCCGCGGTGATTTCCAGCTCCGCGGGCTTGCAGGGCGTGGGCTCCCCGTTGAGCAGGAGCGTGCCCGCCGCGCAGGTTGCCACCGCCTCCGCGGGGATGGGGGCGGACGTGGTGAACTCGTACACCTTCGGCACATGGCGGCGCGGGCTGGTCATGGCGTGCTCGAACGCCCCGTTGTCCGTAATCAGGATGAGCCCGCTCGTCTCCTTGTCCAGCCTTCCAACGGTGTTGACGGGCGGGTTGCGGCGCAGCCACTCCGGCGGCAAGAGGTCGTAGATGAGCGCGCCGTCCTCCTTGTGGCTGCAGGTGCAGCCCAGCGGCTTGTGGAACGCGGCGTACAGGCCGTTCGGGAACGGCACGGGGCGGCCGTCCACCAGCACGCGCGCAGGGTCCACGTTCTGCCTCGCGGCGGACACGGCGGTGCCGTCGTCCAGCGCCACGCGGCCGGACTTCAGCCAGGCGGGGGCCTCCTTGCGGGAGCAGTAGCCGAAGCGGCTCAGCAGGGCATCCGTTCTCATGGCTGCATTTTGACACGGTTTTTCCAAAAAACAAGGTTGAATTCCCGCGCGCGATGTGGTATCTCTTGGGGGAAGCAGTGCATGCCCGCGCATGCACGCAACATCCAGTACGTCATGATTACTCTCACCACCGCCAACCAACTCGCTCCCGACCAGTCCGCCCTTTGGGTGAAGGCCCAGCAGGCCGTGCAGGCCAAGAACTACAAGTACGCCGTCAGCATCCTCAAGACGCTCGTCAAGCGCGTCCCGGGATTCCTGGAGGGCCGCAAGCTGCTGCGCGCCTGCGCCGTCAAATCCGCTCCGGAGGGCGGCCACAAGTCCTCCCTCTTCGGCGGCATCCGCATGACCACCTCGCGCAAGGACCCGGAGAGCACCCTCGGCAACGTGGAGGACACCCTGGAGAACGACCCCTACAACATCGCCGCCAACGAGGCCCTCTTCGCCGCCGCGAACGAGCTCGGGCTCACGGATCTGGCATCCTTCGCCATGGAGACCATCTGCCAGGGCCAGCCCAAGCCCAAGAAGCACCTCCACCTCCTGGCCAACCACTACATCCAGAACGAGAAGTTCGCCGAGGCCGCCGACGCCTACCGCCGCATCCTCGAATTCGACCGCGCCGATCCCATCGCCGTCCGCGGTGAGAAGGACTGCGCCGCACGAGCCTCCATGAAGCAGGGCAACTGGGAGGGCTCCGGCGACTTCCGCACCAAGATGAAGGACCAGAACGCCACCAACGAGCTGGAAAGCCAGGACAAGATGGGCATGACCCGCGCCGAGCTGGAAGCCAAGCTCGCCGGCCTCTCCAACGAGTACGCCGCCAACAACGCCGACCTCCGCGTCGTCAAGGAAATCGCCTCCGTCTACGAGCAGATGGAGGACTACGGCAACGCCTACTCCTTCTACGCCTATGCATTCGAGCTCAGCGGGCAGTCCGACGTCGCCCTCAACGACCACGCCGTGGAGATGCACCAGAAGGCCATGACCGCCGAAATCGAGCAGCTCGAGCAGGTGCTCGCCGCCGACCCCGACAACGAGGAGGCCAAGGCACAGCTCGCCGAGCGCAAGAAGGTGGTGGCGGAGGCCGTCGTGGCCGACGCCAAGGCCCGCGTGGACGCCAACCCCGCCGACGCCCAGCTGCAGTTCAAGTACGGCCAGGCTCTCTTCGAGGCCGACCGCTACAGCGAGGCCATCCCCGCCCTCCAGCGCGCACGAAACAACCCCAATCTGCGCATCAAGGCCATGCTCATGCTCGGCAAGTGCTACCACTCCAAGAACATGATCGACATGGCCATCCGACAGCTCGAGGAAGCCAACGGCGAACTCATCGCCATGGACGAGACCAAGAAGGAAATCCTCTACAACATCGGCCTCCTCTACGAGGAAGCCGGAAACAAGGAAAAGGCCCTGGAGAACTTCAAGGTCATCTACGAAGTCGACTACGGCTACCACAACGGCGAAGTCGCCCAAAAGGTCGAATCCGCCTACTCTTGAGCGCCGTAGTTACTACGGCGCGAAACCACGCCGAAGCTGGACTTGTTTACCAAGTCCAGCGCAGGCGGGTAGCCCAGCGACCACCCGTAGTTTCCAAACACTTCCCCAAGCCCCATCCGCCAGCGCGGTTGGGGCTTGATTCTTTTTCCTCCCACCGCCGCGCGAAGACGGACCGCGCCCTGCGGGCGCGCTAACTTTCCAAATCGTAAATCGTAAATTGTACATCGTAAATCCCCTTGCCTTCACCCATTCCGTCTCCGGCTGGGTCTGGGGCAACGTCTTCATCGGCGGCCTCATCGGCCTCGCCGTCGACGCCGGCACCGGCAATCTCCACAACATCGAGCCGGAACACATCCAGGCAAACCTCACCAAAGCCAAATAACCCACCTACGCAAGCCCAACTACCCACCGCCCAAGCCCGCCCGGCCACCCGCCGCGCGGGCTTTTTGCTGACCCTTGCGCCCGCGCAAGAAGAGAAGAGAACAGAAGAAGAAATAGAAAGAGAAGGAGAATAGATGGAGAGTCCATCAAAGACGCCCGCACCAAGCCCGCAACGGCGAACGGCACGTGTCACGCCGACTCGTCTCGGCATAGCCCGCAAGGGCGCAGACGGAAGCCGTCAGCGTAGGAGGAAGCCCAAGACTACGCCCTCACCCAATACAAGGCCTGGCACGGCTCAAACATACCGACAAACTCAGCGCAGAAGTCCTGTTCATGAAGCAAATCGTCCAGCCGTATCAGGTGTGAAGCAGGTGTGAAGCCCCATAATTTTGCTTGAAAAGTTTTGCGAGAAGTGATACCCTCGCCCTTTGTGAGTAGAAATCGACACCAGCGATACACACAGGCGAAGAACCCAGATCCACCTAAAGTCACCCCTACGCACTCGAACGGAGTACCCATTGTGATATGGCCGGAATGTGTTGTTTTATACAAATATGTGAGTTGGGCAGGCTTTGAGGCAATAATCGACAAATGGTCGCTTAAAGCATGCATGGCGTACGAAGCAAATGACCCATTTGAACTTACGCCGCAGGCAAAAGATGAATTTTCACCCGTCGATTTATCGGCAAGGGCTGCCAAGGGAAGCCCTCCGCCCTTCATAAGTTTTTCCCGCAAGATTACTGCCCCTGCGCTATGGGGACATTACGCAGACTCAGGGAAAGGGGTATGTCTAGTGTTCTGCTTCCCATGCAAAGAGTTCAAGGAAAATATAAACATTCTGCGTTTTGCAGATTCAACAGATTTCCGGGTATTGGCAAAAATCAACAACAAGCTCTCTGCCAGTAACATTGCAAAAGTTTCCTACAGGCAGGAAAGAATCGACCCCTTCCCAACTGGCGATACTGATGATACATTAGCATGGTTCACCAAGCTCATTTCGACCAAAGGAGAGACATGGCGATATGAAAACGAATACAGATTAATAACAAACTACGATTGCGCCGATCAAGCTGCAAATGGAATGCTACTCTTCTCATGGCCAATGTGCTTTTTAATGGGTGCAGTAACAGGACCTATGTGCCCATACTCCCCACAATATGTAAAAAGAATTCTTTCAGATAAGTATGACACGGTGAAAGATTCATATCCGAATTATTATATCGAAAACCAGAAGATAATTGGAAGGAAATTCATTGTAACTCCAGCAAATTATCACTGGAAAGATTTTGAAATTGAAGCGGCGCCATGGTACGACAACCTCTATAATACAAATGTATTGAACTCGTATTTAGAATACCTTGCCATGAGAAACAATGAACCCATACCCGAGATTGACATAGAAACAGATAACATCAGTTATCAAAAGATAACATCATGGAATGATTACAAAAGAAGCCACAAACCGAATGAATATTGCGTATTCATAGCGGGGGAAAAGGATGGCGCAAGTAATACAATAGATACGTCTGAAATGTCTTACATATTGAATTTAATACGCGAAAAACAAGCCAAGCTAAAAGAACAATAACTATGAAAAGAGATTGGGAATTAATTCGGTGTTTGCTTCTTCATTTTGAAGGAGATGAAAGTGATGCGCTAGACAAATACGATGAGCAACTCATTATGGAACATACGCGACTCCTTGTGGAAGGAGGTTATTTGAAAGATATCCGCTTCTCAAAAGATCAAGCGGGTGCGATTATCGGCATGACAGCGTACGGGCATTGCAATCTAACGATGTCAGGTTATGACTTGCTAGATTCTATTAGGCAACCGGACATCTGGGAAAAGGTTTTTACCGTCATCAAAAAGCATGGTGGCAAAATGGCCGTAGAAATCGTTGTTAAACTGGCCCAGCACTATATAGAAGCCCAGTTAGGATTATAACGGCTTTCGCAATTCTGACTGATCGCATAAAACCCATTTTAGAGGACGATATAAAACAACGCGCGGAATATGCGACAAATCACCGAGCGATGTGAATAATATGTTCCTCGAAAGCTTGCACAAATGGGCAAGCTTTTATTTGGAGTAAAGCAGGCCGGAGCATTTGACAAACATATTACCATGCCATCATGCGGCGTTCAACAGACCGCTAGGATGAGGATTTAGTATTATCATCAGATGAACTCTTCAAATCCGTTTGAGCATGATTATTATTGATTTGACCTTGCAAAATTTCTCCTACACGGTTAAGAATTTTCTTCCTTACAATCTCTGAGGCTGTATCATATAAGGAGCGTAGTAGATACTTATTTTTCATTTCCTTTGAAACAACCGAAAATGCAATTCCTTTTCCATCATGACAAACAAGCGAATATAAATCCTCGTAAATCAAGCTTTTTCCCACTACGAAAAGCAGGTCATTCTGTTTCGGCAGTTTCGTGCAATAGCGTTCGAAGGTTCCGCCTACTTCTGTTCCGTCCGTCACAATGGGCTTGTACCATGAAAGTCCATGATAGTTTGTTAAATCCAATAATAGATTAATGATAGTTTCTTCATCCATAATATCAGAGCATGTTTATTGTTTCAATTGCAGCATCTAAATTACACAGAAACTCCGTTGCACATACCCTTTCCTTTTGCAAACAGTCAGAGAGGCATTGGATATCCTCCTTTATTGCTTCATCCAAATGAATGTTTTCATTTAATGCCTTTGCAACCGCTGCGCGAGCTTCCGCCATCTCTTCCTCATTTAGATACTTTTTCGTCAATTTTCTTGTTGCCCATGTTTCCTTGAGACGCCTGATAGCATTTAATGACACTTTGGATTTTACATGCGCCTTGATACGCGCGGCCGTACAAATTGTCCACCATGCCATCAAGAATGAAGCTACGCCCAAAACAAAGGAGAAATAGTTATCATACGATGTCTCGATGAAGAATTTTGCGCACAAAAAAGTCAACGCCAGCAAGACGACCGAAATTAATACGCATGCAGGCAATGTATTATATTTCCTGAAATATATGTTATACAAGAAACCTGTTTGCTCGCCCTTTCCTGTACTCTTCATATCTAATCATCTCCGTCAGTTTTCCATTATAAGAACAGCGGGTTTATATATTCGACCTCATTCTCCGTCAACTTGAAAGCACCTGTGATTGTCACTCCATCCCCCGGAGAATGGGAAGGAAATTGTCGTAGGTGCGTGCGAGGGGGATATCCGATTGCTTGGTTTCAAATACCATGAAATAGAAGAACTGATCTCCAGCCTTGTCAGCCCATCTATTGCCCAGCTCTGCCTTTTGGCGGCTTTCAATACCATCCAGATGGTCGCCCTTGGTTTCCACAAGGATTATTTTTCCACTATGCGTGCAAAGTATAAAGTCCGGGTAATGGTTGATGTATCCATTCAAACAGAATCCTAACCTTGAAATGTTGCGGTGCCACCATTTGATGTTGTCCATGGATGACAAATCCAGCATAAACCTCTGCTCCAGGGGATTGCCTATTTGCTCTGCCTTGTAAAGGCTGCGCGGATATGCCGTTGTGGCATTGATTGGGTTGATTGTCTTGGGAAGAATGTAACTTGGCTTGCATACTATATTTCCCTGTGCCAAAAGCCTATTAAACTCACTTTGGGCAAAATCTTGCATCTGGTGTTCAATGTAATCGTCTATCTTGTCTGCAAATGCGCGAGGCATACGCTGCAAGGCCGTAATCTGTTCAGCTGTCATGTCCTCAATTACGCGGTCTACGAATCGTCGGATATCAGATTCTTCAAGAACGTTCCTCTTATCCACGCATCCGCAAATTGCCGTTTTGCACAATTTGATGCGCCCCTCAGGTGAACGTTTCTGCAACTGCTCTTGTAAATACAACTGGTCTGCTTGTTGCATCCTGTATACCTTGGGTTCACCCTCATCCGACTCGCTCCGAACGTCCACCTCGACCATCTCAGAATCTGCTCCCTCCCAGTTAATGGCAGTAGAGCAACGTTTCAGATTAAAGCCTTCCAGCAGCGACTCCTTTTCTAAAAGGATATCCTCGCCGTTGGGATGGAACAGACTGCCATGTGGGGACTTCTTGAAGAATTGCGGAATGCGGATGCTACGCGCTTCTTCCTCAAACTGCGGATACATGGGATAACCTATAGTCATATCTTGCAAGTCGGTTGGTATGTGATTCTCGTCCTCGTCCTGTTTATCAACCTTCTCCTGGTACTCGGCGCCCACTTCGGCGGCCTTCTTCATCAATTCTTCCGCAGATTCCTTGCCTTCGTCACCTTTGTGGACATCATCAGGATTGATGTTCATGAATTCGTCCATGCCGCTTTCATCATCCCCGGCTTCATCGTTCTGTCCGGCATTTTCTTCGTCACTAGGCGGCAGCGGGAGCGGCATTTGCTCTGGCTCCGAGTCATCTTCCCCGCCCACCAAAATCCCTCTTTCGTCCTCGGCGCGGAATTCCTTGCCGCTGAAGCCTGCGTTGTTCAAGCCCTTCACGATTCCCTGCAATGTTTTCTGAAATTCATTAGAGCAGGTCAACACGTAGCTGTAATTCAGCTGGGGAATTTTGAACTGGCGGCAGTACGGCTGGCGGAGGATACGCCCCACAATCTGCTCCACATCCACCGCGCTGCTCTTGTTTGCAATCGAAGCCAGGACGTACGCGAACGGGCAATCCCACCCCTCTTTGAGCGCATTGACGGTGATGATATACCGTATGGGGCAGCGTGGACACAGCAGGTTCACGTTATGGATCTCGTTCACATTAGCCGTTTTCACGGCAATCTGTTCCCTGGGGATGCCCAACTGAATAAGCTTCTCGCGAAGATTCTCGTACGTCTCGGCAACATCGCGTCCTCGATTGGGCTGCGCCTGTAGCAGGGCTATCGGGCGTATGTACTCGTCAGCCTGCCCTGCCAATTCTTCCAGCAACGTGCGGATGTCAATCACAGAATTGATAACCTCGGTAACGCTGTTGCGGTTGTAGACTATCACGGGCAGCTTCACCATGTTCTCTCGCTTCAGCTGCAAAGCATCCACATAGGAGATAATGTTGCTTTCTGCCGTGGGCGTGGCAGTCAAATCGAGCACAAAACACGGATTGAAGCTCTCCAGCATCTCCTTGCTCAGCGTACTCCTGGCGTGATGGCTTTCATCGACTATCACAAGAGGATTGAGCTGGTTGATGATTTGAAGCAAAGCTGTTTCATCCGCGCCCTCGACAGGATTTTCTGGTGTTCCCAGCGCTTTCGCCATGGGAGCCAACGCGCTGTTCTCCTGACGTGATTTCAGCGCTTCCTTTCGTCCACGGAACGAGTCATAGGAAAGCACCATTACTGACAGCTGCTCGGAAACCGTGGTGATGTTGAAATTCTGCCCAGAAAGCAATTGTTTCTTGGTGTAGACTTCGACCCTGCTGCTGAAGTCCACGTCCAACCTTTGCCGGTACGGATGCGCCGGCGTGCGCAGCGCCCACAAGGTTTGCTCCAAGATGGCATCACTCGGCACAAGCCACACCACCGCCTTGATTTTGCTGATGGGCAAATGCTCAAAAATGGGTTTGATGGAACAGCACGCCTGGAATGTCTTGCCACCGCCCGTGGGTATCTTGAAGCATACATCCGGCACATTGGGAACAATATCGCGATAAACAGGCACCGCCCCTATGCCCACGCGAAAGCCCTTGTCCTCCCAGTGGAGATTGTAGGCGTGAATGTAATTCCGCTTCTCGGAGAGGTGCGCTAGATAATTTTTCAAATCACTCAGCACACCCTGCTGGTATTTTTTCAGCTCCATAGTATTCTCCTCTGTTACAGTTTTGCAATGTCGCGCGGAATCTTTTTGAAGACTATGCCGTACTTTGTCAATGTGCTTTCAGACAAGGTGCACCGGTCGGCATATATCACCGTTGTTTCTTTCTTCTCAGGTATTGTTGCAAGGAAATCATGGTTCAAAACCGTTACCTTATCGGGCACATAGTAGAAGTAATACGCAGCATGATTAACAGCTCCTAGATAATATGGGTTGCCATTGTCAATGCCCTGCCATTCTTGATGAGTCTCCATATACCAAATATACTTCCTGATATTTTCTGCACCCGCGTGTTCATTGATATCCTCATCTTCTGTCAGCAAAGCGTCGCCCAATTCAAAATAACTAAAATTGCCACCTGTTCCCTGTACGTTTTGATTCCCGCATATTACTTGTTTTGCACGCTCTGCCGTTATTTCATCCGCGTAATCGCCAAGTTCAATCAATATAAAGCGCCGATTATTACCCGATATGTAATTATCTAACAAAACCGCGTGAGCCGTTGTTCCTGAACCAGCGAATGAATCAAGGACTATATCATCCTTACCAGCAATTCTATTAATGATGTCAACTATTAACTTTGTCGGTTTAGGGTATTGAAATTTCCCTCGCTTACCCAGGATGCTGGTAATTTCGTCCCCTCCTTTAGCGTTGTAATAATTTTTATCAGTCCATATAGTCGGAATAGTTGTCCCTCCAGTTTTGAAATCCTCTATACGCAACGTTGGGATATCGGGATTGTCGCTTTCGCGAATTGCTTTGAGTTCGCCGTTTTCAATTTTTTGAATAATGCCTTTTGCCAAAAACTGAACAGCAAAAGCATTTTTCCCTTTCTTTTGTGGTACAACTTTTATATACCCCTTTTCCCAATCATTCAGCAAACGATTGGGTATTAATCGCCAAACGCACGCGTCGCCCTTTTGTGTAACTGGCCATACAGCGACAGCTCCTTCTGGCGCTTCATCGTAATCAAAAACGAAATCCGCCTTGTCTCCACCATAATCGCCATCAGCAATTCTTTGTTGTAACGATTTGCCCACGCCGATGACAATGCCCGTCGATTTTTCAATATAAATTGGATATGTTTGATTTGGCCTTTGCGTTTGATTAAATGTAGCCAAGTTCATTCCATGAAAAGGCGAAGCATAAGAGTTTTGAGCTTCCGAAGAAAAGTTTGGGGCGAATTCTGCCGGGCAAACAAAAATAACGTATTCATGGGAATAATTAAACCCTGCGCTGGGCTTTCCTCCTGATGTCTGAACAGTAATCGGAACTACTTGCCTTGTCGCAAATATTTCTCTGCATATTAACAACAAGTTATGTAATTCGTGATAGCTAATACTAATAGCCATCACCCCATCGTCGCGAAGCAATTTTTGCAATAATCGAAGACGCGGATACATCATGCAGAGCCACTTGTCATGCCTGCTCAAGTCCTCACCTTCCTTCCCTACCACTTCGCCCAACCACTTTTTGATTTTGGGGTCGTTGACATTATCGTTATACACCCACCCCTCATTGCCGGTATTGTAGGGAGGATCAATGTAGATGCACTTCACCTTGCCCTCGTACCGCGGCAGCAAAGATTTCAGAGCCTCCAAGTTATCCCCGTGGATAATCATGTTGCGGCTGCCGTTGTCCTCCTCATGCTGGCCCTGCTCGTCAAAGCTGTACACCCGCTTCAGCACGCGGTACGGCACCGCCTGGTGGTGGTTGATAACCTTGTCTTTTCCTATCCATTCGAGCGTGGGCATACGTCCATGCTACCACACGGAATTGACCTGTGCGAGAAAAAAATCGCACCGCGTCATTCAAAATTCCCCTTGCTTGCTGGTGGCAGAGGAAGTTAGAGGTGGGTCAGGTAATCCCGGCAGGAGGTGAGCAAGTGGATGGCTTGGTGCTGAGGTTCCAGGGGGGAGTGGAAAGAGTTTTCCTGGAGGAGGCGGAGGGCTTCATTGAGTTGG
This sequence comes from Akkermansia sp., assembly GCA_030531305.1. GTDB lineage: Bacteria > Verrucomicrobiota > Verrucomicrobiia > Verrucomicrobiales > Akkermansiaceae > Akkermansia. Next base: position 20,646 of record JAUNNT010000012.1, on the reverse strand, counting down.
GCCAGGGATGCCATGGCCAATTCTTTGAGCATGGTCAATTGGGAATGATCACAATCGGACACCAGGTGGTTGCCGACGATGTGATTGATGTGTTTTTCCAGGAGCGCCAGGTGGTTGGGGGAGACGTAACAGGCATCAAACGCCAGGCCATCGCCGTTTATCACGGTTCTCTTGTGGGAGATGTATTTCAGGATGCACGAGAGGCGTCTGGCCCAGATGTGGGGAGCGGCTGAGGGGAGTTCGGCATTGTACTCAGCTATCAAGTCTGTGGATATATCCTCTATTTTATCGAAATACTGGTAATTATCGATATTGGAAAAACGCTCGAAGGCATATTGTCCATCGAACTCACGGTGGATGGTCGCGACAAAATGCTTGGCGAGCATCTTTTCGCAATCGGCCACGACGGAGGAGGTCTGGTATTCGCCGATATCGAGCGCGTACACGGCAGCATCATGGTGGACGAACAGTTTGTGGTCGGGCCGGTGGATGGCGGCATGCAAATCTGCGACCAGGGAACAGAGGGAGCCGAAGCGCATGTGCGAAACGATGCATTCGCAAACATCGGAAACCTCGCGCCTTTGATTTTCGGAAAGGTTCAGCCGGGCAAAGTTGACGAGCAAGGGCCTGAAGAAAATTTCTGAAGCGGCATATTGCTGCAGGCTCTGCATGTCAAAGGAATCTGAAGCGGTGGGATGATAGATCCGATTGACGATTTTATGCAAAAAGCGGACGCCATCCTTCAATTCATCCAAATGATGGGAGGCGTAGCTCAACAAGAACCTTCTCGCATGAGCCAGGTTGTCGGGTATGGAAACCTTGCCCAGGGCCAGGAGCAGCTCATCGATCTCGCCGCGGTCATGGGCATAGGACTCGATGATGTGAGCCGCGGCTTCCTGCGCCAGCCTTTCGTTGCGCCCATACCTTCGTTCGGTGCAATACAAGTAATGTTCGTCGGACATCGAGGCGATGCCGCGCAGAAGCGACCAGGCGAGGCAATCGTTCTTGACCAGCTCCGCCGACACGGGATTCCTCTTTTCCCAATCGTAGGCATCATCCGTGACAGAATGGGAAAGCGCCAATTCCATTTGAAGCAAAGGCGCGACCTCCTTCCTGTGCGCGTGCTTGTACTTTAGGTAATCGAAGCCCCTCTTGTAGGCATGCAAGCTGCCGCACGCCGCAATTTCGTCGCAAATCCCCTTGTACAACAGCTGGAGCAGGGACACAAAGAACACATCGGAAGCGGTGTAATCATCATCCTTCCATTCTGCGATATAGATTTTTTTAGGGCCATCACCGCCACCCTTTTCAGAATTGGGATTTTGGCTGCACCCCGCATGCTGCCGTTCGATTCCATCAATGAAATGCTTGTCGACGTAGCAGAGATGGGCAATGGCCCGTTCAATCTGGCGGGGGCTTTCAAACAAAATCCGGTGCGCGAGGATGAAGTTTTTAACCCTTTCCCTCATGCCGTACTTCTTGAAATAGAAATCCAGCATCCTGGCCATGCCATGCTCGGAAATTTCAGGCAAAACGTATTGACCATCGAACAATTTCGAAAAATAGCCATCGATATTAACACCATTATACTTGAATACCGTCCGGCTTTCCATTGCCTTAGCATCGATTGCACACACAACGGCCAATTGCCGGATTTCCTTTAATTTATCGATGAGGGGCAGGATACTTTTCAACACGACATCCTCAGCCCGCTCCATGTTGTCGAGAATCAGGACAATACCGCCATCGCCGCATTCCTGCTTGATTTTTCTTCCAAACAATTCAGCGAATTCCCCCTTGTTTGCATTCCCCTCGTCACTGATGTAATCAATAATTTGCTTGAAATAGCTTGCGTTCACCTCGGTGCCCGAAAAAATGCCCTGCAATCCTATTTTGACAATTTGAACCAAACTGTTCTGATCCGGTTGGTTTCGTCCGGTAAGCGCGAACTCCAATTCGCACGCCACCGCCTCCAGGCCTTCGTTCAAATTGGCGACCTGCCACAAATCCACCTCGCAAACGCGATACGCCCTGCCCTTGCCCCTTTGGGTCAATTGGTGCTTCAAATATTGGATGCAATGAGACTTCCCCGTTCCCCAATTGCCGATGATGGCCATGGATGTCCCCCTATCCTGCCCGGAAAAGGCGCCCAGGAGGTGCTCCAATATCTCGTTGTACACCTTTCCGCGCCCCAAAAGCTCATCCGGCGGCGAGTACACACGAACGACCTTGAAACAGCTCCTGACCAAAACAGCGATGGTGCCCAGCATCAGAATCCAGAAGCACACCCCCACCAGATTCCCGCAGGGAAGCAATACGGAATAGTAGTAGATTTCCGCGCAGAAGGCCATCAGCGACGACCAGAAGCATTTGAGCGACCGCCACTCGTCTATGATGGTGATCAACCACACCGCGCCGCAAACAACCGCCACCCAGGTGTGGCGCACGAAAAAATGAGCTTGCCGAATGCATGAATCGTACTCATACAAGGCTTCCTTGTGTTCATGCAGCCAAGTGTTGATGGAGCCATGGCAGCACCACAGCACAACGAGGAGGACAAGCACCGCGATTTTCACCGGCCACAAACGGCGGTTGAAAACCCATTTCGTGACCATGGGTTTCCCTGCGGGCAATCCCTGCGGCCCTGCCGATTCGTCACCCCGAGGCATCGTCTGTGGCATTTCGCTCATGCCCTCCTTATACCCCAATGCCGCCCGCCATGCAATCCGATTTTGTGGGCACGCGGGGGAATTCCCTTGCGGGCGCGCAGGGCATGTGCTATGCTGCCAGGATATGGGAACGATGAAACCGAAGTTGTCCAATCCTGTGATGAAGTTGTATATCCGCTACGTGGGGGCGAACGGGGCGGATGGAAAGGAATTGGTGTCGACGCTGCGGGTGTTCGATGTCGATTTGCACGGCGAGCCCGGGCGGGAGTATGCCGAGAGGGTGTCGCGGCATTTCCTTTCCGGTGCGGCGACGCCGATTTCCATCGAGACAACCACGGGCTTCATCGTGGTGACCACCCAGAATTTCCTGATCTGCTACTACTATGAGAAAGATAACGCCCCTTCGCTGCACATTCATTTGCGCGTAGCGTAAATGAATGTGCAGGAGGGGCGAATTAGGATTAGGGATTAGGATTAAGATTTGGATTTAGAGAAGTTCGCGCGCCTTCGGCGCGCCGAACTCTACGAATTGTAAATCGTCAATTGTAGATTGTAAATTCCGCGCGTTTAGCGCATGGTAGCGGAGATAAATCATCCCGATTCGGAAGATTTGGCTTGCGTTTTGCGGGGGATGGTGTAAAATAATCCCAATTCGGAAGATGGATATCAATGACGAGAGGGAGCTTGGGCTTGCGATACGCGAGCGGCGCAAGAAAATCGGGATGACGATCACGGAGCTGGCATCCGTGATACCGTGCAGTCCGCGTCTGCTGGGCGAGCTGGAGCGGGGTCGGCGCGGGGTGAGCATAGCGGTGACGTTCCGGCTGATGCAGATGCTGGGCCTGGTGATGGACATCCGCGGCAGCGAGGAGAAATCATAACGAGCGATGAAAACACTGCCGGTCTATTGCGGGAAACGTCTGGTAGCCGCGCTGGAGCAGGACAGCGCGGGCGTGTACGCGTTGACGTACGAGGAATCATGGATCCGCGACGGCTTCGATGTGTCCGTAAACCTGCCGCGGACGCAAAAGCGCCACGCGGGGGATGCGGTGCGCATTTTCTTTGAGAACATGCTGCCGGAGGGGGCCATCCGCGAGGCTCTGGCGCGGCGGTACGGGGTGAGCCGGCAGAACGTGTTCGGTCTGCTGGCGCGCATCGGGCGGGATTGCGCGGGTGCGTTCTCGCTGGGCGAGCCGCATCGGGAGGGCGACTACAGGCCCGTATCCCCCGCCAAGCTGCGGGAGCTGCTGGAGAGCCTGCCCGCCAACCCGATGGCCACGCGCCAGCGCGGCACCAGCCTTTCCCTTGCGGGGGCGCAGGACAAGCTGCCGCTCCTGGTCAAGGAGGGGGCGTTCTACCTGCCGGTGTACGGCGCGGCCAGCAACTGCATCGTGAAGCTCCCGCTGCGCGATTTCCCGCACTCCGTGGACAACGAACACTTCTGCATGCACCTGGCGCGCGAGGCGGGGCTGCCAGCCGCGTCCGCGGATATCCAGCACCTTCCGGGCATGGATGTGCTGGTGGTGGGGCGCTACGACCGCGAGGGCACGGGTTTCCACCCGCAGCGTCTGGCGCAGGAGGATTTCTGCCAGCTAGCGGGCGTGAGCTCGGAGCTGAAGTATGAAAGCGACGGCGGGCCGGGCTTTGCGGACTGCGCCGCGCTCATCCGCCGCCACTCCATGCAGGCGGGGCGGGATTTGCTGCTGCTCATGCGGTGGGCGGCGTTCAACCTCTGCATCGGCAACAACGATGCGCACGCCAAGAACATCTCCATGCTCCGCAACGGCTCCAAGCTCATGCTCGCGCCGTTCTACGACCTCATCAGCACCACCTTCTACGGGCACCGCCTGCCGCGGAAGCTCGCCATGAGAATCGGCGGCAGCGCCAAATCGTACTATGTTTCCCGCAACCGCTGGGAACGCTTTGCGGCAGATGTCACCCTGCCGCCCGCCACCGTGCTGAAAGGCGTTGCGGACATGGCGAACGCCATCCTTGCCGCCGCGCCGCGTGCAGAGGAAGCCGCGCTTGCCGCCGGCACGCCGCCCGCGGTGGCCGCGAAACTGCGCCACCACATCGATTCGCGCGCGCAATCCGTCCTGTTGCAGCTCACCACCGCCTAAACGCAAATCGTCCCAATTCGGATGATTTAAATCCGCGCCCGCATGGAAAGAAGCCCCGCACGGCATCAACCGTGCGGGGCTTGATAATCTTGTGCCAACGGCACCTAACTTACAAATTGTAAATCGTAAATTGTCAATTGTAAATTAGTGGCGGCGGCGGCGTGCGGCCAGGGCGGCAAGCGCCAGCAGGCTGAGGGTGCCGGTGGTGGGTTCCGGCACGTTGCTGAACTTCTGCAGGCCGAAGGCGTCGAGCTCGTCGTCGAACACGATGTTGAAGTCGCCCTTCAGCGTATAGTCGCCATCGGCGGCGACGCGGGAGAACACGCTGTCGAACCAGGCGCCCTCACCGGTGGGGCCGGAGTAGAGGAGCTCGCTACCATCCGCGGCATCGATCAGCCAGAAGTAGGCGCCGACAGCCAAGCCGTCCAGCGCGCGGAGCGTGGTTTCGTCCAGCGCGATGTTGGTGTTCATGGTGAGCGTGCTGCCCACGTGCAGGGCCTTCTCCTGGCCGTTGACGAGCAGTGCGGAGTCGTCGGCCATCACCAGGTTGGCGAGCAGGGTGCCGCCGCCGGCAGCCAGCTCTTCCGTGACGGTGATGGTGGCCTCGGTTTCCGGCGCGGAGAGGATCTCCACGGCGGAGTCCGGGCCGACGGTGATGTTCGCCACCACCACGGCATCTTCCATGCCGTTGAGCGTGAGCTTACCGCCCTGCACGTTGGTGATCTCTTCAACGGTCAGCCAGTTGGAGACGGTGACGTCCTCGCCGATGGTCTTGGTGATACCCGTTGCGGACACGACCATGTCGGTGTTGTCCAGGGAGTAGGCGGCATTTTCTCCCGAGTTGTAGACGGCAACACCGATGCTATCAGAGGAGAGCTGGACGCCTTCGAGCTCCAAGGATTCGCCGAAGTTTACTATGGATTCGGAAGCGATGCCGACTTCCGAGGCATCCAGAGCCTCGCCGGTCACGATGGCCATGCCGGTCACGTTGATTTCAATGCCGGAGCCGGCCTGGTCCACATCGAGCGTGCCGGACGCCACCTCGACTGTGGTGGTTTCGTGGCCGGAGTTGGCGATGTCGGAGATCTTCACCGTGCCGTCGTTCACGTAGAAGGTGGAGTAGTCGACATCTCCCTCGCCCACGATGATGCGGCCATCGCTCACAAGGTCGTACGACTGGTCCTGCCAAGTGACGGAGCCGGCGGAGGTGCCGCCGTTGACCACCTGCACAAAGGCTTCACTCTCGCCGATGTAGTAGTTGTCGCCCTGCGTAACCTTGCCGTCCAGGCCGTAGTGTGCGATACCGCCGCCCTGCTGGGAGAAGGCATCGCCGAGCGTGGCTGCGTTGATGGTCACGGCGCCGCTGTTGACGACAGCGGCCAGCAGGTTCACGTTTTCGAACGTGGCGGTGGCGAACTCGCTCACGGTGATGGAGGAAGCGGTGACCACGCCGTTGAACGTGGTGGAGAACTCATCCGTGCCGTTGCCGACAACCAGGTTGAGGGTGCCTGCGTTCAGCTCGATGTTGGCGCCCACTTCCGTGGCGGCGCCGTAGAACTTGAGCGTGGAGGTCTTGCCCACTCCACTGGCCTGGAAGGCGCCGGACCAATCGGAGACATCACCGGAGAAGACGTATGTCTGGTTGTTGGCGCCGTTGGCCATCGTGTAGACGAAGTCGCCCTCGCCCTTCACGCCGCCGGCGAATTCAATGGTCTTGTTGGAAGAGCCGTTGTTGACCGTCAGGCCGCTGCCGGAGAGTTTCACGGCCGCGTTGATGACCAGGCCGTCGTTGCTCAGCCAGCCGGTCACGCCGTCCAGTTCAACCGTGGAGCCGGCGCGTCCCAGGGCCGCGATATTCAGGTTGGTGGCATTGCCGTTGTTGGAGACCTTCACCGTGCCCATCCAGGCCTCGCTCAGCGTGGTGCCTTCGCCCAGGGCGCTGATGACTTCCATGCGCGAATC
>JAUNNT010000012.1:0-13885 GCA_030531305.1 Akkermansia sp. | reverse complement strand
CCCAGGGCGTACGTGCTGCCCAGGTCGTAGGTGCCCTCGCCGGAGAGGGAGACGCCCTCCAAGGTGCCGGTGACGGTCTTCTCTTCCTGGATGTTGACGTTACCGGTGCTCCAGTCGTTAATCAGGGAGGCGTCGATGTCCTGGTCAACCTCCAGCGTGGCGCCTTCCTCAATATAGATGGAGGAAAGGGCTCCGTGCTCGGCCTCCATGCTCTTGGCCTTGGTGACCGTCTCGCTGTCGGTGTTGACGTAGAAGGTGCCGTAGCTGGTGCCGGACACGGCAGCCTTGCCGGTTGTGTTGTCCACATCCACCGTATCGCCGTTCCACGTGAACGTGGCGCCGGTGGCGTTGAGCGTGGCGCCCTCTGCGATGGTAACCACCGCGGCATCGCCTGACATCACGGCAAAGCCGTTGCCATCGTTCTCGCCGCCTTCATAGGTCGTATCACCATCCACGTAGACTTCGCTGATATCGTAGCTGCCGGACATGGTGAGCGAGCCTTCCTGCAGGTCGATGCCGTAGGAGAGCGTGTAGGAACCCTCGCCGCCGATGGAGTACGCACCCTCACCGGTCTTCTCGATGTAGCCGATCGTGACATCGCCGGCGGTTGCGGTGAAGCTGCCGCCCGTGACGTAAATGGTATCGATAGCCAGCGCGCCCTCGCCCGTCTTGGTGATATCGGCGGAGTCGGAGATGTCGCCGGTGAGGGCCAGCTCCTTGCCTTCCGCCACATTCAGGGCCAGGTTGTGGCCGCCCATGTTCAGGCCCACACCCGTGGTGGTGGTTTCCTGCGCGTCAATGGCAATGTTCCCGCTAACGTTCATGGTGCCGGACAGGTTGCCGCCCGCCAGGGTGACATTGGCTGCGGTGGTGCCGCCGTCGAAGTTCACCTCGCCGCCCTGCACCTCAAGGGTGCCGGCGCCCACAGCGGTGTTCTTGAGGCCGAACAGGCCGGTGCCCGTCTTGGTGAGGGTCTTGCTGTTCAGGTTCAAGGCGGTGTCGGCGTAGCCGCGCGCCAGGATGCGGAGGTCATGGCCGCTGTCCACATGCACTGTGGAATCGGCGGTCAGGTCCAGTCCGGTGGTCTGGGAGGAGCCGGCGCCCAGGGCCGCGCCGCTGTTGGTGAGCGTGCCGCCGGCCATCGTGTACTTGAAGTTGGCATCCGTGACGCCGTTCAGGTCCAGCGTGCCGCCCTCTGCAATGGTGATGGTCTTGGTCTGGGAGGCGCCGTTGTTGTGCTCGCCCAGGGCCCTCTGGTTGCCGATCTTGAGCGTGCCCTCGGAGATGGTCACATCACCCGTGAAGGAGGTGTTGGAGCCGGTGATGGTCAGCGTTTCCTCCCCGGCCTTCACCAGCGTTCCCGCGCCGGACACGCCCGTGAGCGTGGCGGCTGCCGTGGTGTCCAGCGTGCCGGTGGCGCCGGCCGCAAGCGTCAGGCCAATGGAGGCACCGTCCTGGTCCATGGTGATGGTGGAGGTGCCGGACATGGCGATGGTGTTGACGGTGTGCTCGCGTTCGCTCGCGTACTGGATGGCGTGTGCCAGGCTCTCCGTGCCGGTGGTCACGTAGAACGTGCCGTAGTTGGTGGAACCTGCCGTGGTGTAGACGCCGTCCACGACATCCACCGTGGCGCCGCCGACGGTGAAGGTGGCGCCGGCAACGTCAACGGTCGCCCCGTCTCCCTTGGTGTACACGGTCGCAGCGCCGGACGCATGCGCGAAGCCGTTGTCGGCGCTGCTCTGGCCGCCCTCGTACGTGGTGGTCATGGAGCCGGTGTTGCCGCCGATCTCATACTTGCCGCTGAGGGTGAGCGTGCCTGCCGTCACGGAAATGGTGTTGCTCAGCACGTTGCCGTTGCCGGTCACGGTGGTGGAGCCGCCGGTGATGCTCAGGGAGCCGTCGGTGCCGATGGTGAGGGCGTGCAGCTCTCCGGTGCCGGAGATGTTAACCGTGCCGGCCTGGATGTTCAGGCCCTCGGCCTTGGTCTCGCCCGTGAAGCGGAGGGTGCCTTCACCCTGCTTCACCACCACGGAGGCGGCGCTGTGGTCGGAGCCGTTGATGGTCAGCTTACCGATGGTGAGGTCGCCCTCGTCCGCCACGTCGATGGTCACGCCGTTGCGGCGGACGTCCAGCACGTCGATGTTGTTCTGCACGCCGGAGGCGGTGATGTTGCAGCCGAAGGTGTTGAAGCCCGCGGAGCCGCCCTGCTTGGTGGAGGTGATGGTGGAGTAGCCCTGCATGTTGACGTCCGTCACCATGGTGGCGCTGTTGCCGGTGGACTGGTTGAGCTCCAGGGTGGCCAGCTTGCCCTCCTCGCCCTTCATGGTGAGGCTCGCCACGCACTGGTTCTTGCTGCCCCAGCCGAAGGCGTCGTGCTGGCCCACGATGCGCATGATGCCGCCGGCGTTGATGGTGAGCGAGCCGGTGATGAAGCCGCTGACGCCGCTGTGGGTGGTTTCCAGCACACCCTTGTCACCGATGACGATGTTCAGGTTCTTGGAACCGGAGGTGTCGCGGTACTGGGCGTTCTGCACGGTGAGCGTGGCGCCGTTGTGCTCCACGATAATCTGGCCGGAGCCGGTCACGCCCTCCAGCGTGGCGGTGGCCGCCTTCACGTAGAACTTGCTGTAGTCAGTCACGTCACCGGCGGTGAAATAGTAGTTGCCGTCGGATTCTTTTTCAAGGCCGGACACGGAGAAGTTGGTTCCCTCGGTCGCGCCCTTGATGGCATAGTAGGAAGAGCCGGAGGTCTTCTTGAAGCCCTGCTTGTTGGCCTCGTCGGACCAGGTGGCGGAGCCTTCCTGCTTCACGGTGTACTTGGAGGCGTCCGTGGTGTCGAACGTGTAGGTGCCGTTGAGGGTGAGGGTGGCGCCGTCGCGCACGTTGTCCAGGGAGCCGCTCGCATGGATGGTGGAGCTTTCGGTGCCGATCGTCAGCACCGCATAGTTGGAGACGCCGCCCAGGGTGCCGGCCACGGTCTGGATGGTGGCTACGGTATTGCCCACGGGAGTGTCGGAGGCGTACGGCACGGTGTTGACGAGGACCACGCCGCTGCCGTCCGTTCCGGCCTGAAGGGTTTCAATCTGCAAATCCTTGAACGAGCGGCCGCCGCCCCAGTAGTTGCCGCCCACAATGCGGAAGTCGGCGCCGTCCTTGGTGGTAACGGAGGTGATGGTGACCGTGGCGTTCGCCGCACTGGGTTCCGCCGTCAGCTGGAAGGCGTTGTTGTCCGTGTCGACGAGCGTGTACGGGCCGCCGCTGTTGGCATAGTACATGGCGTTTTCCTTGCCGCCGCCGTTCCAGGAGACGGTGCCGTACGTCTGCGGCAGGGTGAAGCCCACCGCGGTGATGGCGGCGATAAGCGCCGCCCTGAGCTTGGTATTGATACGTAACTTCATATCGTTTGTTTTAGTGAGAATTTTGGTGAGAGATGTCGACAGGGGTACACAGTACCCCCATACGGGACGATTTTAGCAAATCCGCTCCCCCGCGGCAAGGAAAAATTTCCCCTTCCCGCGCCTTTGCACGGCGAATTTTGCGTTAGGCATTGAAATTCGCGGTTGATTATTTTTGAGGCGGGCGATTGGTGGCAGCGGGCCTCAGAGTGGAGCATGCCATGGGTTGTTTCTCTCATACGCACGCTACCGCCAGACCAAAAAACCACCCCGGCATACCAACCGCGTGCAGCCCCCGCCCCCCATTGAAAGAAGCCCCGCACGGTGCATACCGTGCGGGGCTTGGTAATCTTGTGCCAACGGCACCTAACTTACTAAATAGTACCTAGTAAATTACTTCCTGCGGCGCCTTGCCGCCAGGGCGGCAAGCGCAAGCAAGCTGAGGGTGCCGGTGGTCGGTTCCGGGACGTTGTTCACCTTGGTCAGGCCGAAGCTGTCCTCCGTGGCGTACACGCGGTAGTCGCCGTGGACATTCTCGGTGCGCACGAACATGGCATCGAACCACGTGCCGTCGTAACCGTCGGGGGAACCATACGCCAAATCTGTGCCTTCAAGAGCCTTGAAGAGATCCAGGTTATGGCCGAGCTTCAGGCCTTCAAGGGCGGTGATGGTTGCATCATCCAGGAGGATGAGACCCGACTCGGTGTCCACCGTGAGCGTACTGCCCAGCGTGAGGGCGGCGCCGCCCAGGTTCAGCTGGGTCGGGACTTCCTCATCGCCGATAATCGTCAGGTTGGCAAGCAGCTTGCCGCCGCCGGCGGTCAGCGCATCCGTGATGGTCACCGTGCCTTCGGCCTTCGTTTGCTCATCGAGGTCGTAGAGGACCTGCACCGTGGATCCCTCGCCGATAATCATGGAATCAAGCGCCAGGGAATCGATATTGTCCAGCGTGAGCACATGGCCGGTCTCGTTCACCACTTCCTCAAGGCCCCAAAGCGTGTTGGAAACGGTGACATCGGCGTCCGCGGTCATCTCCAGAGTTTGCGCCTGCACGTTCATCAGCTTGTTCTCCGTGGAGTACGAGTCCTTGTCTCCCATGTTGGTAATATTCACAGTCTCGCCCTCGGCTGCCGTGAACTTCACACCGGCCTCTTCCACGGGCTGGTCGAACTTGGCGGTGGCCAGCTGTTCGATACCCACCTCCGTGGGATTCACAGCCTGACCGCTGATGGTGCCCGTACCCGTGACATCAATGCTGATGCCCTGGGTCTGATCGTTCACCACCAGGATGCCGTTGTTGGACACCTGAATGGCCGAGGTCCCGTGACCGGCGCCGGTGATATCACTGATGTTCACGCTGCCGTTCACCACGCGGAAGGTGGTGTAGTCGATGGTGGCCTCGCCGGAACCTGCGAGCGTTGCGTTGCCGCTGTTGAGCAGGTTGTAGGTGGTATCGCCCTGGGTGACGGTAATCTCGCCCGCAACGGTGCCGCCGCTCACGATAGTGAGGTAGGAGTCGGCCTTGCCGGAATAGCCGTTGCCGTCCAAGGTGAACGCGCCTTCCAGGTCGTAGTAGCCTGCGGCACCCTCATTCTCGGTGAAGTCGGAGACCTCCAGGTTCTGGTTGAGCGTGACCGTACCCGTGCTGATGATGGCCTGGGTGATGTGCAGCTCGTTGAACGTGGCGGAGGCGTTGGCATTCACCGTGATGGCGGAAGCGGTGACCGCCTTCTTGAACTCGGTGGAGAACTCATCCTCGCCGTTGCCGACCGCCAGGGTGATGGCGCCGGCCGTCTGCTCGATGGCGGCGTTCACTTCCGTGGCGTTGCCGTAGAACTTCAGGGTGCTGGTCTTGCCGTCCTTGAGGCTCTGGTAGGCGCCGGTCCACTTGGAGACATCGCCGGTGAAGGCGTATGTCTGGTTGGAAGCGGAGGTGCCGATGTTGTACTTGAAGTTGCCGGTGCCCTCAACGCCGCCTGCAAAGATGTAGGTGCGGCCGCTGTAGCCGTCGGCAATCGTCAAGCCGTTTGTGCCGAGACGCAGCTTGGGATCGTAGGTGTAGGGAACTGCGGCATCGGTGTTGTTGAGGTGCTTGGACCAACCATCGATCTCCACGATGGAGCCCGCCTGACCGAAGGTGTTCAGGTCGAGGTTCGCCAGGTCGTTCTTGGTGACCTTCACAGCACCGGTCCAGGTGTCGCCGAGTGTGGAGGAACCCAGGTCGGAGGCGCTGCCGGCCAACACGTAGGTGCCGGAGCCGGAGAGCTCCACCGCGCCGCTGGCGGCCTGCACCGTGGCATTCTGGCCGATTTCCACGTAACCCTTGCCGCTTGTCACGGTAAGGACGGAAAGATCCGCGTCAGCCACCAGCTTGGCGCCGTCTGCCAGCGTCACGGCGGCGTTGGGAGCCTTCTGCTGGATGGCGGAAAGCGTCTCCGCGCCCTCGTTGATGTAGAAGGCGGCCAGGCTGACGGTGCCGCCCGCCTTGCCGGTGGTCTGGTCGTAATCCACGGAGTAGCCGTCCAGGGTAATGACAGCGTGCTCGCCCACGTTCACGTTGGTGTAGTTGGCGTTCACCAGCTGCACCTCGCCGGTGTACTTGGCGAAACCGTTGGTGGTGGCGCTGCCCGCCGGGTCTGCATAGTACTCAACCGTGCCGGTGGAGTGGGAGATGTGGCTCACATCGAAACTGCCGTTAAGGGCAAGCGTGCCCGCCTGCAGGTCGATTGTGTTGTAGAGCACGTTGGCTCCGCCGTTGAGCGCCAGGGTGCCCTCGCCCTTCTTGGAGATGGTGAGGCCCTCAGTGGCGATGTTGCTGTCGAGCTGCAGGGTCTTGCCGCTCTCCACATCGAAGGCGACGATACCTTCGCTGAACGTGAGGGCCTTGGCGATGGTGGCGGTGTCGCCCTCGCCGTAGTAGCCCTTGAGCGTGGAACCGTCATTGAGGTTGACGTGCACGGAATCCTTGTTTACACCGGTGGTGGCGGTGCCGGCCACAAGCGTGGCGCCGCTCTTGATGTTCAAGTTGATGGCATTGTTGCGCGCATCATTGCGGTTGAGGCCGGCGCGCAGTTCCAGCGTGCCGCCGTTCTCCACGTTGATGGTGGCTTCACCGTCCCAACCGGAGATGATGGCCTCCGAAATCAGCGTGCCGTTCACGTTGATGGTGTTGCCACCGGAGTTCCAGTGGGAGACGGCGAAGGAACCGCCGCCGCCCGCGGTGGCAATCTCCGTGCCGGTGATGTGCAGCGTGGCGCCTTCCGCCACGTTCACGGTGGAGGCCCTGCCGCCCCTCATGGAGAGCTTGAGGTCGGTCACGCTGTGCGTGTTGCCCTCGCCACCGAAGGTGATGGTGCCGCCGGTATGCTCAATCAAGGCGATTTCCGTGGCAGAATCGAACTCCACGCGGCTGGCGTTGTTGTCAACGTACAGGGCGTTCATCACCAGCGTGCCCGCGCCCGTGCTGTAGATGCCGCGGTCGTTGCTCACCGTCACATCGGGCACGCTCACGCGCGCGCCCTCGGCCATGTTGAGGATACCTGTGCCGCTGATGGCATCCACGGTGCCTGTGCCAGCCAGGCCGATGGTGGTGCCGCTGGTCTGGTACGCCAGCGTGCCCACGGCGTGCTCGCCGACTTCAAGCGTGGCGCCGGCCGCCACCTTGGCGGTGGTCAGCGCGGGAGTCTCGCCGGAAGCTGCGTAGAACGCATCATAGCTCAGCGTTCCCTTATTCACCCACAGCGTGGTATAGTCCGGCGTGCCGGTACCCAAATCATAGGAGCCGTTCTCCACCTTGTTGGTGACATCCACACCGTCGAAGGTGAAGTGAGCGCCCTCCACGTTGATGGAGGCGATATCCGGCACCACCGAGTACACGGTCTTGGTGCCGCTCTGCTGGTAGAAGCCGCCGTTGTCGTTCACCTGGCCGTCCGCACCGATGTACTTCACCACCATGGCGCCTTCGGTGATGTCGTCAATCGCATAGGTGCCGTTGAGGGTCAGCGCCCCCTGCTGCACCTTGATGGAGTTGCTCAAGCGGCTCTCGCCCGCGGCGGTGAACACCAGCGAGCCCTCGCCCGTCTTGGTGACGGCTCCGTTGAGGGAGGAAACCGTCAGGTCGATGGCCTTCCCAGCCGCCACATCGATGGTGTTGACACCGGTCATGGCGACGGTGACGCCGGTGATGGGCGCGAGCGTCCAGCTGCTGGCATCGGCCACCAGCTTGGAGTTGGCCAGGGTAATCACCGTGTTGTCGTTCCCGGCGGAGCCCAGCTTGTTGATGACGTTTCCTGCATCAGAGGTGAAGGTGAGGGTGGTGCCGTCCAGGCTCATGGTGTTGCCGCCGCCGTACAGACCGATGCTGCCCAGGGTGACATTGCCGGCCCCGGCAGTGATGGCCACCTTGTACTGGCCGCCGGCGTTGTTGCCCTCATGGGAGATTTGGAGCTGGCCGCCCACAGTCAGGGAGCCGTTGCCGACCGTGACATCCTGGTGGTTCTTGAGCCAGAGGTTGTCGGTCACCTCCAGGCTGTGGCCGTTGAGCTTGTAGTTGGCGGCGCTCCAGGTGTTGACGGTCAACTTGCCTTCCACCTTGAGGGAGGAGAGAGCCATGTTCATTTCTCCGCCGCCGTGGTCCGTTGTGACAATGTTGCCCTGCATCACCAGCTGCCCGCCGTCAGCCACGCTCACGGCCTTGCCCTGGAAGAGGTTGGAGAAGGCGGCGGAATTACCCTGCTCGCCATCCGTGCCGTTCACCAAGCCCTGACCGCCAATCGTGGAAGCCGTGCTGAGGGTGAGCACGCCACCGCTCTGCACCTGAATGGCGGGAGTGTCGGTAACGGGCAAGGCCAGGGCGCTCGCCATGGTCAGGCTGCCGGCCACGTTCAGGGTGCCGGAGTTGCTGAGCGTGGTGAGCGTGACCGTGCCGTCGCCGGCTATGGTGGCGGCGGAGCCGGAGGCCACGTTCAGGGTGGCCAGGCTCACATCGGAGTCCGCAGTCACGGTGCCGGTGGCACCCTTCACGTATATGGTGGCCAGGCTGCCCTGCGCAATCGAGGAGGCCTCGTTCAGGTCCACGACAGCACCATCGGAGTTCAGGTAGTAGGCAGCGAGGCTGATGCTGCCGCCCGCCTTGCCGGTGGAGGCGTCATAGCCCACGCTCCAGCCGTCCAGCGTAAGTGCGGCGTTGGGTCCCACGGACACGCTGCCGTAATTGGCATCCACCAACTGCACCTCACCGGTGTACTTGGCGAAACCGTTGGCGGAGGCGGGCCCTGTCGGGATCTCGTAGTATTCCACGCCTCCTTCCGCATGGGTAATGCCGCTCAGGTCGAACGTGCCGTTGAGGGCGATGGTGCCCTCCTGCACGTGGAGCGCGTTGTAGAGCACGTTGGCATTGCCGTTGAGTACCAGCGCGCCCTCGCCGGTCTTGACGATGGACACGCCCTCGCCGGCGATGTTGCTGTTGAGCTGCAGGGTCTTGCCCGCCGCGCCGGCATCAAAGGTCACCGTGCCGGCCAGGGTCAAGGCCTGGGCAATGGCGGCGGTGTCCACGCCCTCGGCATAGTAGCCCTGCAGGGTGGAGCCGTTGTTCAAGTTCACATTCAGGCCTTGGCCGGCCTGGTCCGTGGTGTTGCCGGCGGTCAGCAGGGTGCCGCCGCTTTCCACGTTGATGTTCGTGTATTGGGCGGTGTTCTTCTTGTAGAGCAGGCCTTGGTGGAGTTCCAGCGTGCCGCCGTCCTTCACATTGATGTTGGCCTTGCCGTCGCGGGTGGAGATGCCGGCTTCCGCAATCAGGCGGCCCTCGATGTTCAGAGTGTTCACCTGGTTCCAGTTGGACACCATGAAGGAGGCATCGCTGTTGCTGGCGCTCAGCTTGGTGCCGGTCACATGCACATTGGCGCCCTTGCCGATGTTCATGGTGGAGGCGGAGTTCTCCAAGCTGAGCACGAAGCGCTCCATGGTGATGTCTCCGTTCAGGTTCACCGTGCCGGAACCCATGGTAATCTGGTGCAGCGTGGCATTGGAGCCGATGGTGGCCACGGCGCCGCCGCCGTTCACCTTGAGGTTCTGCATGCTCAGCGTGCCCTCACCGCTGGTGACAAGGGTCTGGTTGGAGCCCAGGGTCTGGTCGGCAAGGGTAAGCACGGCGCCCTCCTTCAGGTCCAGGGCGCCCGTACCGGTGAAGGCGGTGATGGAGCCCTTGCCCGCAATGCCCGCCGTGATGCCCGTTGCGGCATACTGCAGATTGGCGATGGTGGAGCTCTCACCCAAATCCACTGTGGCGCCATCCTTCACCACCACGGAGGTGATGGTGGCACCCTTCTCTTGCGCGTACTGCGCGTGCGCGGTGTAGTCCACCGTGTCCTTGTTCACGTACAGGACGGAGTAGTTCGGCTCGCCGCCGGGAATGGTGAAGGAGCCTTCAACCACCTGGGCGGTCACATCGCTGCCGCCATAGGTGAATACTGCATGGGAAAGGTCCAGGTTCGCGCCGGACTCGGCAACCGCGTACACGGTCTTGGTGCCGCTCTGCAGGTAGAAGCCGCCTTCCTCGCGAGGCTGCCCATCCACGCCGATGTAGCTCTCCGACACATCGCCGTCGGTAATGTTGTCGATAGCGTAGGAGCCGTTGAGCACAAGCGTGCCGGCCTGAACGTCAATCATACGGAAGAGGGAGGTGCCGCCAATGGTCTGGGAGCCGGTGCCCTGCTTCACAATCTGGCCGCCGGTGGAGGTGAGCGTGCCCGAGTACGTGTAATTGTCGGAGCCGGTGAAGGTAATGCCGTTGGCGAGCTTCAACGCGGCGGAGCCGGTCAGGCCGGCCACCGTCAGCGAGCCGTTCTCGCCCGCATACGTGGTGCCGCCGTTCAGGGCAAGCGTGCCGCTGAGATTGATGGCGCCGTTGAGCCAAGTCTCCGTCATCGCGTTCGCCACAGTAATGGAGTGGTTGTCGGCGTCACCGATAACGGCACGGTGCTCTTCCCAGCCGCCCGTAAGGATAAGGTTGCCGTTGCCGGTGAGCGCATCGATGTTCATCTTGTACTTCCAGGCGCTCGTGATGGTCAGGTCGCCCTCCAGCTTGGTGGTGCCCTTCAAATCCAAGCCCACGGTGTTCTTGTCCAGGGTGTCCTGCTGAGTGATGGTGGTACCGTTGGCCGTCAGGTTCTTGATGGTCACCAGCTTGGCCTTGGTATCAATGTTTGTTCCCTTGCCAAGCACCAATGCGTCCAAGGAGGTGAAGTCGTAGACTTGGCTGCCCGTATTGGTGCCGATGGTGAGCGTCTGGCCTGCGGCAATGGCGAGCGTACCGCCCATCTTGGAGGTGGCGTTGCTGTTGAAGGACATGCCGCCAGCGACCTCAACCGTGCCGCCGTTGGCCACCTGGGTGCCTTGAATCAGGCTCTTGGCGGTTTCCCCGGCCACCTTGAGCGTGGAGCCCGCGCCAATCACCAGGGCGTTTGCATCCGCCACGGAAACAGCGCCGCCGATTGCTGCCGTGCCGGCAAGGGTGAGGCTGCCGCCCGCACCGATTGTCAGGCTGTTGGCCGTGAGCGAAGCTCCATCGGCGGTGGTGTCGATGGTGGTGCCGCCGTTCACGGTAATGGCGCCGGCTTCAATGGCTCCGTTCACGTTGGCCTTGTTGCCGCTGCCGGTGAACGTCACATCGTCGCCGTTCGCGAAGGAGGTTGTCGTTCCCGCCGCATCGGTCCAGTTTGTACCCTTGACCTCCCATGCGGCCTCGCCGCCGGCCCAGGTCAGGCTCATTTTGTTGATGGCAGTCGCGGCGTCAAAGGTGACGCTCATGCCGCTGGCATCATGATTGATGGTATACTTGGAGGAATCCATTTCCACACCATCGCAGAACACGGCAAAGCTGGCCACCTGGCCGTAGAGGTCGACCCCGGTGGACATGAACTTCTTGGTGAGCTGCCCGCCCAGAGTGCGGTTGGTGTAACCCGTGAGGTCGAACGGCTCGCCTTCGTCAACACCCAGCTGGAAGTTCCAGGCGCGGCTGCCCTTGCTCACGCTGGTGATGCCGGAGAGGTTGATGAAACCCTCCTCGCCAATGTACCAGTTGTGGCTGCCGTTGCCATCGTTCATGCTCAGATTGCTGCGGCCCGTGATGGTCAACGTGCCGTCCACGTACACGGTGGCGGCATTGCCCTGCTCAGTGGTCTTCAGGTCCACGCCGTAGTTCACAGAAAGGGCGGAACCCTCACCCACATAGATGGATCCAGCCCAGCTGCCCAGGCTCGTGGTGAAATTGGTCGCTCCCGTCACCTTCACGCCGCCATAGTCCGATGTATCCGCAACGCCCACGGGGTTGGAAACCGTGCCGGCATTGTCGATGACCATGACACCGCCCTTGTTGTTAACACGGGCAATATTGTTGACTGTGGTGCCCTCGGGGTACTCCCAGTGGTCGCCGTGCCAGACGTATTCTGCGCCGCCATAGGTCGGAGTGGAATATTGGGAGGCGGCCTGAGCCTGTGTGAGCGTGAATCCCACGGTGGAGATGGCGGCGATGAGGGCCGCCCTGAGTTTCGCATTGATACGCAATTTCATATCTGTTTGCTTTTGGTTAATGTTATTGTTTGATTTTCGTTTGGTACGAAAGGATGAGGCGGGGGCGTGCGACACCCCTGCACGCGCGATTGTATAGCGTGAGGGGGAAAAAGGCAAGCGCAATCCGAAAGAATTTTTTCCGGTTTCCGCGCCAAATGCGCGAATTTATTGAAAAATCAATAAAACACGCATGGCGATGTATCCAGCCCGCCATGGGATTTACAATTGACAATTTACGATTTACAATTTGGAGAGTTAGGCGCGGCGAAGCCGCGCGGGTGTTGATTGGTGGTAACAAGGGTGATTGGTAGGCAGGCATTGATGTGTTGAAAAAAAATGCGGAATGCGTTCCCTACAGATGGAAAGGAATTTCCCACGAACAATGAAAACATCACTGATCATCGCAATCGTAACCTCGCTGCCGCTACTGGCACAGGAACCCGCCCCGCAGCCGGAAGCCCCCGCACCCGCCCCGCAGGGTGAGCATGCCCAGGGCCAGGGCATGCACCGCGGCCACGGCCGGCACATGCAGGGCCCCCGCGGCCAGCACCGCGGCATGATGAACCCCGAGCAGCGCAAGCAAATGCTGGAGAAGTTCGACACGGACAAGGACGGCAAGCTCTCCGACGAGGAGCGCAAGGCCATGCGCGAGGAGTTCATGAAGAACCGCCCGCAGCGTCCCCAGATGCCCGGCCAGCCCGGCGCGCAGGGACCGCAGGGCCCCCGCGGCCCGCACCGCGGCATGATGGACCCCGAGCAGCAGAAGAAAATGCTGGAGAAGTTCGACACGGACAAGGACGGCAAGCTCTCCGACGAGGAGCGCAAGGCTGCGCGCGAGGAGTTCATGAAGAACCACCCGCAGATGCCGGGACGCCGCGGCGGCCGTGGCGGCTGGCATCACGGCCCGCAGGGCGCGCCGCAGGGCGAGCAGCCCGCACCGGAGCAGCCCGCCCCCGCCCCGCAGGCGTAACGCGTCAAGTCCCCTGACACCTCAAGCGCCCCGCCCGCCGTACGGCAGGTGGGGCGCTTTTCCGTGCCGTTTAGACGGGTTGGAGTTTTAGAAACGGAAGCCGAAACCGGTGCGGATGCCGTGGTTGGTCTGGCGGTGGGTGGTGTATCCGTTGTTGGAGGTCTTGGCGGTGCTACCGGTGAAGTGGTAGGCCACAAAGAACTCGGAATCCGGGCAGAGGTTGATGCGCAGGCCCACCTCCGCAGAGTAGCCGAATCCCCAGTCGGACTTGTGGTTGCGGTCCACGCCGTAGTTGCTCTCGTGGTAGTTGTCCTTAATGCTCTGGTTGGTCACGCCGACGTTCACGCCCGCGTACAGGGCGGAGTGCGGGCACAGCGGCAGCGTGTAGCGGTAGCCCGGCATCAGGCTGAACGTGTGCATGCGCACGCGGTCGTAGCACGTCACGATCTCGTGCCCGTCGAAATACACGTCGTCGGACCAGGAGCGGGCGCCGAAGGCGTATGCCAGGCGCATGGTGGCGGCGTGGTGCGTGTTGAAGTTGTACACGCCCGTGAGGTCCGCCCCGTTGGAGCGGATTTCCTTGCAGGGCACCCAATCCTTGTAGATGTCGTTGGCGGCCCAGGAGTACGTGTAGGCAATCTCCATGCCCCAGCTTGCGGCGGGCGGGGGCGCCT
The DNA here is from genome assembly GCA_030531305.1 of Akkermansia sp. GTDB lineage: Bacteria > Verrucomicrobiota > Verrucomicrobiia > Verrucomicrobiales > Akkermansiaceae > Akkermansia. The sequence goes on along the minus strand of JAUNNT010000012.1, from coordinate 278 downwards.
GCACGGGAGCGGGGGTGGTGAAGACGAGTTTCTGGCCCGCGAAGGTGGGCAGGGCCAGCATGGCGGCGAGTATGATTGCTTTTTTCATATCAGTTGTATTGCATCATACCCCGCCGCCCTCGCCGATGCAAGCAAGATTTGCCACTCCGTGGAATTTACAATTGACAATTTACGATTTACCCGTCTTCGCGCTGCGCGCTACGCCGAGGCAAGCAATTTGGAGAGTTAGGCGCGGCAAAGCCGCGCGACAAAATGTTTCATCTGGCAAAATGCCAGAT
>JAUNNT010000011.1 GCA_030531305.1 Akkermansia sp. | reverse complement strand
GGATGATACCCCGAACAACCTCGTTCTACCACAAAATTTGAACCGAGGATTAGGAAATTGCGCCGCGCCCGATGGGGTGCGGCGCGATTTTTCTCGCCAAGGGAGGGGCGGGTTCTTTGGTGGAAGGCGGTTGGCGAGGCACGCCGCGCGGCGGCAATCAAAATTCAGCGGAAATTAGCGGAATTCAAGTGATAGGCGCAAAAATTTCATAAAAGCCCTTGACAACAGTATTGGGAATACATAAACTCCCGCCCCGCCGCTGCTGTCCGAGGCCCTTCCGCCCGGCACGTGCAAACCATATAACATTAATACATCTATTATGAAACAAACTCTATTCCTGGCAACCGTCCTCGCTGCAACCCTCGGCTTCTCCAATGTCTCTTGGGCAGAAATCCACTATTTGGACGATGACAACGATGAATTCGACGTAGAAGACTACATCGAAAATCACGATGTCGATGAATATGCATGGGTAATAGACGCAGACCCGTCGTACTACCTCTACTACGGAGGCCAGTTCATTGTGGAAAAAGATTGCGAAGGCACCATCACTAATGGAGCCGTGGCCAACCAAATCCTCATCAAAGAGGGTGCCACGCTCACCATGGATCCGGGGTATGACGATGAAGACAAAGGCCGTTTGTGGCAAGTGGCAGTGAATTCCACTAAGTTAGACGAGGCGGATATGCCAAAGTACAGCCTGCATATACACATGGAAAATAATGCCACCTTGAATGACCACGTTACAGACCTCAAGCTCGGGGCTTTCACCTTCGAAGAAGGGGCCGATGTAACCATCACGGCGGGCAACCTGCTTGCGAAGGACATCATGTGCGAGTATTTTACTGATGCGAATGACCCTCGTGTTTCAAGGAACTTCCTCATCAACGCCAATCTCAAGGTCAGGGAGGGAACAACGCTGGTGATGGGTTCAACGTACGCAAAGTCCGTGACCCTGGGATACGACCAGACCATGAACCTGGATGTTCCAAGTCAATGGGGGATACCCACAATCAAAGACGGGAAAATCCAACTGAACTTGAATAATTATTGGGGGGAAAATGATTATTACAGGTTGCACCTGGATAGTGCAGAGGGAGCCGATGCCAAGCTCATCTTGCCTGATGGTGCAATCAGTACAATTGCAAGCTATTTGGGGGGCACCGCCACGATTTCTCTCGGCAACGGCACCAAACTGCAAGGCCGTGATGAGGTGAGTGAATTGGGCAATCACTATGTCAGCTGGCTGACGAACAACATCGAGGTGCGTGAGAATTGCAGCGCGACGATGACTGCAGGCTACTACGGCGGCAACATCACCATGGAGGAAGGAAGTTCCCTGCAGTTCGACATGCTAGTCGCTCCCGCGCGGGTAGATGAAGAGCATTGGAACGGTGGAGTGAAGGTTCGCATGAACGGCGGGAACACGCTGGACCTGGCGGGCAAGCAGACCACTCTGGATTTGACCGTGAGAGGTGACGGGAACACCGTGACGAACGGCACACTCATCGGCACCCTCACCCTGGGGGAGGGCAGCTACCTGTATTCCGACAGCGCGATGGCAAGCTGGAACGGTCCCACCTCCATAGTGATGAACGACGGCTCCACGCTGGAGATGGCTACAGGCGATGGAAAGGACAGGTGGATAAACGATGTCTCCAAACTTGTGGTGAATGGTGAGGCCACGGTTGTGAACGCCTACCTCCGCATTAAACCCGGAGAGACCTACACGCTGGGCAACGGCGTGCAGAACCTGGTGGGCTTGGAACGGTCTTTCCTCAGCCTTGACAACAGCACGCTCGATCTCGGCAACGGCGAAATCTCGAAACTGGCCATCGGCGTGTGGTCTGCCTTTGATCCATACAACGTCATCAAGAACGGCAAAATCAACTCCTATGTGGAGATTGACCCCTCCGCCAAGCTCTCGCTGCGAAACGTGAAGCTTGGGGATGGAGCGTATTTCACCATGAAGGACAACACGCAGCTTGACCTGGGTCAAGCGAAGGAGGAATACATGGTGACAGTCCAGACGCCGCTCAAGACGGAATCCTGGCTGCAAGAAAGGAATGGAATCGGGCTGAACAAGTTCACGTTCACGGGACAAAGCGCCAGAATCGACAACGGCACGCTGTGGGTGGGGGATCACATATCCGGCGACAATGAAACGGTCACGCTTGGCACGGACCTCTCCGGCACGGCAGCCATGAAGCTCGATTACGATCAAGCCACGCTGAAGTTCGGCGGCCACAAGTGGACCATGACACAGTCAAACGGTACGGAGCTTTTCACCATGGAGGACAACGGAGGGTACACCGGTGCCATCACCGGCCGTGCCGAAATAGACGTGGACTCCGGCACCCAAGACAAGAACCACGTGCAATTTAAGGGGAAAGCTGCGGATAGGCCTGACTGGGTGCAGGTGCAGGGTGTGAAGCTGACCACCAAGAGCGACTTCCACATGGAAAACGCTGTAATCAGCGGTTCCCTGATCGACATCGGCAAGGGCACCACCATGTATCTGGTGAACGTGGAGATCAAGGCGGACACCCGCTTCACGGACGACACCGCCATGCTGGATATGCGGAATACCACCGCCTGGCTGGAGCAGGATGTCAACACGTATGTGACCGGCAGCGAAACCGTGGAGACGGACACCACGCTCCAGATGAGCGGCAACAAAGGTCAATCCATCACCATGGCTGCGGGCAGCCAAGTCATCAACCTCACGTGCGACATGTTCGATTCCGTGACCCTGGACGGCACCGACCTGTGGCTGGACATGACGGACATCGCGGAGCGCGGCACGCTCCTGGGTTGGGACTACTTCACCCTCACGTTCGACAGCATGACCCAGGAGGTCGAACAGGCATTGACGTACATAAGCACCTTGCAAATATTCGCCAAACTGGTAGATCCCAAGGGCCAGGCCTACACCGAACAAGCGTACTACGACCCCGCCGCGCTGTCGGACGACTACGCTCCGCGCCTGTTCTTCAAGCTGGTTCCCACGCCGGAACCCACAACAGGAACGTTGTCCTTGCTTGCGCTTGCCGCCCTGGCGGCAAGACGCCGCAAGTAATTTACAATTGACGATTGACGATTTACAATTTGGAAAGTTAGGCGCGCTTCGCGCGCGGAGATTACAGAGGCCCGTCTGGCATGCTGCCAGACGGGCCTTTTGATGAGTTGGAGGCAGCGGGTGCATGAGAGATGCCACCCTTGGCGTGAATCCACCCCGCGCAAGGCGGGGTTACGTGCCGAGAAGTATCGGGCGTGGATACCCCCACGGCTTACGCCGTGGGCTGGAAAAGGTTGTCGCCGCCAAGGCGGCTTAAAATTAGGCACGCTCCGCGTGCGGGAACATCTACGCATCGCGCCGAATGGCGCGATGTAATGAGCCGCCTTGCGGCGGCAACATTTTCCAGCCCCGGTCGTAAGACCGGGGGGTGTCCCCCTTCGCACTTACAACTAACGCAAAGCGCCCGACGGCCCCCGAAGGGGCGCGCCGCAAGCGGCGCGGTAAGGGCGATTGGCCAGCCACGGATGTGGCTGCCCGCAGGGCGAACCGCCGTGGGGCGGCGGTGAGGCAACCCCGCCTTGCGCGGGGTGGATTAGCGCAAGGCATGCCTACCAACCACGCTTGTTACAACCAATGGTAATTCCGGATTAGGATTAGGATTAAGATTAGGAATCGCGCCGCGCCCAGCGGGGTGCGGCGCGATTTTTCTCGCCAAGGGAGGGGGCGGTGGAGTAGAATGGCGGGCACCAGATGGGCACGGAGCAGAACATCCTGGAGGTGGAGAACCTCTGCATGCACTTTGCCGCGGGGGGACACGGCGTCCTTTCCCGCGCCAAGGGTGTGATGAAGGCCGTGGACGGGGTGTCGCTGGCCATCGCGGCGGGAGAGACGCTGGGGCTGGTGGGCGAGAGCGGGTGCGGCAAGAGCACGCTGGCGCGCTGCATCCTGCGGCTGCTGGAGCCGACGTCCGGCAGCATCCGCCTGCTGGGGCGGGACATCACGCACCTGTCCACCGCGCGGCTGCGGCCGCTGCGCCGGCAGGTGCAGATGGTGTTCCAGGACCCGGCGGACTCGCTGAACCCGCGCATGGACGTTCGGGAGCTGGTGGCGGAGCCGCTGGAGGTGGCGCGTGTCGGCACGCGGGCATCGCGCGAGGCGCAGGTGCTGCGTCTGCTGGATTTGGTGGGGCTTCCCGCATCCGCGGCGGACAAGTTCCCGCACGAGTTCTCCGGCGGGCAGCGGCAGCGCATCGGCATTGCCCGCGCCCTGGTGCTGGAACCCAAACTGCTGGTGCTGGACGAGCCGACCAGCTCGCTTGACGTGTCGGTTCAGGCGCAGGTGCTCAACCTGCTGCTGGACGTGCAGGAGGAGCTTGGGCTGGCGTACCTGTTCATCTCGCACAACCTGGCGGTGGTGCGGCACATGTCTGACCGCGTGGGGGTGATGCACCTGGGCAGGATAGTGGAAACGGCGGATGCGGACGCCCTGTACAACGCACCGCAGCACCCCTACACCCGCGAACTGCTGGCGGCCATTCCCACCACCCCTGCCCTGACATGATTTTCCTGCGCCAGCTGATGAAACTGCGTCTCACCCCGCCGGGCGGGAAGGACATGACGCTGCTGGACCATTTGGAGGAATTCCGGCGCACGCTGATAGCCATGCTGCTGGCGCTGCTGGCGGGTATGGCGCTTTGCTTCTGCTTCACGGACGAGGTGATGGACGTGCTCACGCGCCCCGTGAAACAGCTCGCCGTGCAGTACGAGGCCACCACCCTGCCCCGCGGTGTGGATGCGGCGGACTGGCGCACCGCGCGCCGCGCCGCGGAAATCATGCCCGCGCTGCCGCCGCGGGAGAGGGCGGCGTTCGCGGCGCAGCTCACTGCACGCCAGCGCGACCTGGCGGAGGCCGTTCCCCTGCTCCGCGCGGCGCGCGCCCTGCCGTCCGAAAAGGCGGGCAGCATGCTGCACACCCCGCTGCAGCGCGAGCTGCACGAAAGCGGCGCGGCGCTGACACCCGTGGACGACGCGCACAGCGGCAGCCGCCTGATGGGCGCGTTCCAGCCGGGGGAGGCGTTCATGCTCTCGCTGAGCCTGGCGTTCTTCTGCGGGCTGATTGTGTCCTTCCCGGTGATGATGTACTTCCTGCTGCGCTTTGTGGTGCCGGGGCTTCTGGAGCATGAGCGGCGGCTGGTGTACAAGTGCCTGGCGTGGGGATTCCTGCTGTTCCTGGGGGGCTGCGCGTTCTCGTACTTCCTGGTGCTGCCGCGCGTGCTCTCGTTCTTCTTCAACTACTCGCAGGACATGGGGATTGCCAACGACTGGCGCATCGGCTACTACCTCACCTTCGCCGCCAAGCTCATCCTGGTGTTCGGGGTCATCTTCGAGCTGCCGGTCATCGTGGTGCCGCTCATCCGGCTGGGCGTGCTGTCATACGGGCTCATGAAGCGCACGCGGGCGTACGCGCTGGTGGGGTGCCTGTCGCTCGCGCTCATCCTGGCACCCGCGCCGGACCCCGGCACCATGCTCATCATGGCGCTGCCCATGTACCTGCTCTACGAGCTGTGCATCCTCTTTGCCCGCAGGTGCGACAGAAAAAGCCCCGCTCACGAATGAGCGGGGCTTCGCCTAGTGTGTGTCAGGCTAGAACTCCAGTCTCTAACCTCTCTCTCAACGGCGAGACCGAAGGGGACCGTCCTGAACGCGGTGTGGGGCCTTTGTACTCGGCTTCAGGTAGCCGTCTGGAGTGTACCGGTCAGGGCTCTTCACTTTGACCCGCGGAGGCGGCGGACAATGCCGCGGGCGCGGTGGGGGAGGCGGCATCACCCGGCGGGGCGGCGCGGGGCTGTACACGGGCAGATAGATGCCCGGGTGCACGCAGTTGCGGTTGCCGGGGTTTGAAACACCGCTCACAACGACGCGCGCGGATGCATCCTGCGCCATGAAAGCCATGGCACCCAGCACCAGCAGAGACATCATTGGGAACTTGTGATTCATGAGATTCGCACCTCCTTTCACAAGAACAGGCGCGCACCCCCGCCCGTTTTATTTCACCCTTCTGAAAAAATATGTGGGCAGGCGGTTCAGCACACCCAGATGCCGCCGTTTTGGAGGGCGGCGCGGAGGGAGTCCATCACCTGACGCGGGGAATAGCCCGCCTGGCGCAGGGATTGCAGGGAACGCGCGCCGTCCCGCTTGGCCAGGCGCTTGCCCTCGTTGTCGCGCAGCAGGGCGTGGTGCATGTATTCCGGGGTGGGGAGGCCGAGCACGCCCTGCAGGGCGCGGTGGATGTGCGTGGCGTCGAAAAGGTCCTCCCCGCGGGTGACGTGAGTGACGCCCTGCGCGGCGTCGTCCACCACCACGGCGAGGTGGTAGCTGGAGGGCAGCTCCTTGCGGGCGAGCACCACGTCCCCGTACTCCGTGGGCACGCAGCGCTGCGTGCCGCGGTAGGCATCATGCCACTCCGGGCAGCCGATGATGTCCTGCACGCGCTCCATGTCGATGCGCCAGCAATGGGCGTCCCCGGCCTGCAGGCGGCGCTGCACCTCGTCCGGCGGCAGGTGCTTGCAGGTGCCGGGGTAGAGGTATCCGAGGGTGGCGTGCGGGGCGCGGCCGGATTCCGCCACATGGGCGCGGATGTCCCCGCGGTTGCAGAAGCAGGGGTAGAGCAGCCCCAGGCCGCGCAGTTTCTCCAGCGCGGCGGCGTAGGCATCGAACCGGCGTGTCTGGTACATCACCTCGCCGTCGAAATGCAGGCCGAGCCACGCCAAATCCTCATGCATGAGCTCCACCCATTGCGGGTCGCGCGCGCGGAGGTCGATGTCCTCAATGCGCAGCAGGCACGCGCCGCCGAGCTCGTCCGCCACGCGGCGGGCCTCCAGCGCGGCCAGCAGGTGCCCCACGTGCAACGGGCCGCTGGGCGTGGGGGCGAAGCGGGTGACGGCATTCCGCGGCATCACTGCGGGAACCTGGAGGACAGGATGAGCTGGGAAATGCGGTCGATGCCTTCCTCGGCGCGTTTGGAGGTCGCGCAGAGGCACTGTGCGCGGTAGTAGTTGGCCAGCGCGGAGCCGTACTCGCGGCGCTCCTCCTGCACCTTGGCCTCGTCCAGCGCGGCCACGAAGTCGCGCGCGTCCACCTTGAAACGCACCACGGCGTCCTTGAACACGGAATCCTCCATATAGCGGGGGTCAGTGTCCTGGAAGTCCAGCAGCATCTCGTACGCCATGCAGGGGCCCATCTTCTTGTCCTGGTGAACGACCTTGTCGATTTGGGAGAGCATGGCATCGATGGTGCCGACGAGGGTTGCGCAGTCCTCCAGCTGCGCCTCCAGCTCCTGGTCGATGGCGACCACCTTGAACTTGCTGCGCTCGTTATAGATGGTGCGGTACTGGTGGCGGGCATAGAGACTCTTGAACTCGGAGATGATGGCCTCGTTGTTGTCCAGCTTGAGCACCTCCTCCTGCATCTCCTTGAGATGGGGGTTGCGCGGCCAGATGAGGGCGGCCTGCTCCGCGTAGTCGGTGGCGGCCTCCTCGTCGCCGCTCAAGAAAGCCTTGCGGGCGTTGCGCAGGCACATGTCGCTCTGCAGCTTGCGGCCGTCGCAGTACGTGCGCACCAGCGAGTCGTCGAAGTCCGCATCCAGCGCCTTCATCTTGTCGGCGATTTCCTCCAGCGTGCCGTAGTCGCGTGCGTTGAGGGCGGTGAGGGTGCGCTTGCGGAGCGTCCAGAACTCGGCGATTCGGCGGCGGCTCTCCGTGGGGAAGGTTGCGACGCTGGGCATGTACTCGCCGATGGCGACGGCCTCGATGAGGTGCTGTGTGGCCTCCGCGAGCTTGTTCTGTGCCAGGAGGTTGGTGACGGCCTCCATGTTCTGGTCCACCTCGCGGCGAGCGTTGGCGGCGAGTGAGGCGATGCTGTTGATGGTGGGCGGCAGGCCTGCGCCGTTCTCAAAGACCTTGGCGGCCTGGGAATCCTTCTTGATGTTGAGCTTGTTGTCGCCGTCGCGGAAGATGTGGCGGTAGGCGAAACTGCCGATGAGGGCGTGCTCGAAGCGGCGCTGGAAGAGGAAGGACACCAGGGTGGCCTGGTAGTTGATCTTGGAGAGCTCCAGGGCGGCCACGCTGTCGGCGTCGTTCTTCACCTTGGTGCCCTTCTTGGTGGCAATCTCGGTGGTCTGCTCTGCGATTCGGAAGGTGTGGGACTTGGAGTCGTTCTTCACCACGCGTGCGCCGCGGCCGTTGCCGACCTGCTTGTGGGAGGGGCCGTGGGTGTTGCGGGTGGTGAGGATGTCGGTGTCATGCACGAGCCGCTCGATCTCATGGGTGAGCTGCTCGTTCTTCTGCTCGCGGGCGCGGTTGGCGTACTGCACGGAGAGGGCGGAGGCGATGGCGCTGGCCAGCGTGGCGGATTGCCCCGCATCCCCCGGATACGTGTTGATTTCATACAGCCCGCGGCCGATTTGCAGCAGGGTCTGGCTGCCCACCTCAGAGTGCTGGCGCGCGTTGTTTTGCGTGAGCTTCAGCAGGTCGTCCATGCGCTGGCGGTAGCGCTTGGCCTCCGCGGAGTCGTCCGGGTTCTGCTGCAGGTACTTCTCAAAGCGCGCGCGCACCAGGGCGTTGTTGCCCACGTCGAACTTGCCGCCGTTGTAGGTGACGGTGTCGGACGAGGGGTCCAGCAGCGGGATTTCCATGCCCATGAGGCGCGGGTTCTCCGGCTCGCCGTTGTCGGTGGTGCCGGAGCCGCCGCCGGCGCCGCGGCGGCGGGAGGTGCGGCCGCCGTCCTCATCCTCGTCGTCGTACTCCTCGTCGTCGGCCCTGGAATCGCGGGCCTTCTTGGAGTGTGAGCTGCGGGGCTTCTTGTTGTTGGCGTTGTTGTTGCCGTGGTTGCCGGAGAGGTCCGGGGTAATGGCATAGTTGCCCGGCTCCATCTGGGCATCCAGAACGCCGAACATCAGGGGAAGCAGTACTACTGTGTAAAACGTTTTCATCACTTTGTCTCCACGCGGCGCACCACCAGCACGCCTTTGATTTCCTTCTGGTTGTCGTCATGCCCGGTGCAGCATTCCACCTCGAAGAGGAAGCTGTCGCCGCGCGTCAGGTTCACGCCCTGCGCCACACCGCTGCGCACCAGCAGGGGCAGGCGCTCCTGGCTGTCGCCGGGGATGGAGATGGCGATGAGGCGGTCGTTGCCGAGCGTCTCGATGTTCTCCACCCTGCCCTCTATGGAGTAGCGGTTGTTGGTGTAGCGGGAGGCGTCCGTGCGGTAGTCGGCTATGCTGAAGTTGCGAGCGTTGTTGGCTGCCGCGCGCTTGGCACCGCCGCCGGAGAAGGCCAGGATGCCCAGCACCACGGCAGCCACCGCGCCGATAACCACGGCGGTGGTGTTCACGCCTTTCTTGTTTCCTTTGCTTTTGCGTCTTGCCATAATGGTAAATGTTTGAAGGTTGCGGTCATCATCACTCCCAGCGTTCGCGCCTGGCGCCGATGTACGCCAGGACGATACCCACGATGATGTGCGCGATAAGCACCCAGTGGCACAGGGTGATGGGGGAGAAGGTGGTCTGCACAATGCCGTTGACGGCCTTGAGCACGTCGTTGTCCAGTCCCATCACGCTGCCGCTCCAGGCCCAGTAGGCGGAGATGAACGGCTGGGTGATGTTCTCAATCACGGTGGGAAGCGCCAGCACGGCGCCGGAGAGCGGCAGCTGGAAGCCCACCAGGTAAATGCTCAGCAGGGATGCCTGGTCCGGGTTCTTGCAGTTGGCGGAGATGCCCAGGCACACGGTGGTCATGGCCGCGTTGGCCAGCAGCAGGAAGCCCAGGTGGTTCATCGTGTCGCCGCGCAGCGGCCAGAAATACTGCACGAATAGGTACATCCACAGGCTCTGCACCAGCACCAGCACCGCCAGGTACACCAGCTTGGAGGAGATGTACGCGGAGGTCTTGGTGCCGCCGAACTTCTCCTTCTCCATGATGAGGCGCTCTCCGGCGATCTCGCGGGAGGAGTTGTTGGAGCCCATCAGCCCCAGCAGGATGACCTCGAACATGATGATGCCGGACTGCGCGGAGCCCACCTTGGCGCGGGTTTCCGCGATGGCCTGGTGCTGCTGCACCTCCGCGGCGATATCGTTGCTGGCCTGGTCCGTGAGGTTGTGCAGCTGCTCCTGCCCCTTGCTGGAGAACAGCGCCACCAGGATGGGGAAGATGATGATCATGGCCAGCTGCAGCACCAGCTGCGTGCGGTCGCGCATCAGGATGGTGAAGCGGCGCTTCAGCAGGTTGAAGAACTGGCAGAGGAAGGAGGGCGTCTCGTCTTCCTCCTCCTCGTCGTCCGGCTCCGCCGCTGGCGGGGGCTCCTGCCCCATCTGGCGGTACTTCTCCAGGTGCTCGGACTCCATGCGGCGGTAGTAGTCGCCGCGGTGCTTGAGCCAGCTGCGGCTCCATTCCTCCGGCTCGCGCAGGCCGAGCTGGGGGTAGACGTCCTCCACGTGCTGCACGCCGAAGTAGTGGATCATGGTGCCGGGGGAGCCGTGGTAGGCCAGGTTGCCCTTCACCAGCACCATGATGCTGTCGTACAAATCCAGTTGCGCCAGGCTGTGGGTGACGGAGATGACGATGCGGCCCTCCTTGCGGCTCAGCTTGTGCAGCAGCTCCACAATCTCCTGCTCGGAGCGCGGGTCCAGCCCGCTCGTCACCTCGTCGCACAGCAGGATGCGCGGGTGGGAGACCAGCTCCATGGCCAGCGACAGGCGGCGCTTCTGGCCGCCGGAAAGGCGCTTCACCTGGCGGTCCGCTATCTCCGCCAGCCCGGTTTCCTCCAGCACGGAATCGATGAGGTCGTTGATTTCGTCCTCGTCGCCCTTCACGCGCAGACGGGCGGCGCACTCGATGCTCTCGTCCACCGTCAGCTCGTCGTACGCGATGCTGAACTGCGGCACGTAGCCTATCTCGTAGGACTTGAAGTCGCCCTCCTCCGCAAGGTCGCGCCCCTGCCAGAAGAACGAGCCTGACGTGGTGGCCATGATGCCGGCTATGGATTTCAGCAGCGTGGTCTTGCCGCAGCCGGACGGCCCCACAATGGCCATGAAATGACCCTTGGGGACGCAGAAGTTGATATCGTTGAGCAGGAAGAGGGGTTCCTCCTCTCCCTCCACCTCCAGACAGATGTTGCGAGATTCCAACATGGCAGATTAAGAACAGTTTACCACGCGCCGCCCGCACCTTGCAAGCAATATCCGCGCGTAGGACGCGCGCGGGCGCGCTCCGTCCATGCTTCCGAACGCATTTTCACCCAAAAATCAACAAACATTCGCCATAAACCGCCCGCCACACATTTTCACACTCGGAAATCTTTAGGCTTGCCTTTTGGGGAAAAATGGTGCATTCTCTACGCGCGGCGCCCCCGCGTGCTGTAAGACGCATTCAAACCCCTGGCGAAGGCATGATTCGTATTTACACACAGACAGATGATGGCATCAAACGCTCTTCGGGCCTGGAGGAACAGACGGACCGTCGCGGGGATATTTTTTGGATTGACCTGCTGACGCCCACGGCGGAGGAACTGCGCTACGCGGAGGACATCTGCGCCATCGAGATGCCCACCAAGGACGAGCAGCGGGAAATCGAGGCCACATCCCGACTGTACTGCGAGGACGGCGGCCGCTTCATGACCACGTCCGTGCTCTCCCGCGTGGAGACGGACGACCCGGTCATCACGGAAATCACCTTCATCATCAAAGACCGCGTGCTGGTGACCATCCGCCACACGGATTCGTACTCGTTCCGCGTGTTTTCCCACCAGCTGCTGCGCATGCCGGGCACCAACCGTGATTTGGTGTTCGTGGGGCTGCTTGAGACGCTGGTGGACCGCCAGGCAGACGTGCTGGAGCGGTTCGGCACAGATTTGGACGCCATCTCCAAGAAGATATTCGGCTCCGGGCACGCGCGCCGCAAGGGCGAGGAGGAAGACCCCGACACGGAAGACCTGCGCGACGCCCTGGAGGAGCTGGGGCGCGTGGGCGACCTCATCACGCGCCAGCGAGACGCGCTGGTGAGCCTGCTGCGCCTCATCACATACGCGGGCAACGAGGATTCGTGCATGGGTGCGCACGACAGCCTGTACGTGCCGCTGCGCCCGGTGTCGCGAGACGTGAATTCGCTTTCGGAGTACGCATCGTTCCTGTCCAACAAGATCAACTTCATGCTGGACGCGGTGCTGGGGCTCATCAACATAGAGCAGAACGACATCTTCAAGGTGTTCACCATCATGAGCGTGGTGTTCCTGCCGCCCACGCTGATAGCGAGCATCTTCGGCATGAACTTCGACCACATGCCGTTCCTGCACACCACGTGGGGCTTCTGGCTGTCCATCGTGCTGATGCTCATTTCGGCGGGGCTTCCGCTGCTCTACTTCAAAATCAAGAGATACATCTAATCCGACATGATCAAGAAGCGCAAAATCGACCACCTGCAGGAGGAAATCACCAAGGCGGACATTCTGGTGGAGGCCCTGCCCTACATGCAGGCCTACCGGGACAAGACGGTGCTCATCAAGTTCGGCGGCTCCGCCATGGACAACCCGGAGCTGGTGAAATCGCTGATGCGCGACATCGTGGTGATGGAGGCGATGGGGCTGAACCCGGTGGTGGTGCACGGCGGCGGCAAGGCCATCACCAAGGCCATGGCGGAAGCCGGGCTGGAGGCCAAATTCGTCAATGGCCTGCGCGTCACCACCAAGGAGGCCATCAGCATTGTGGAAAGCACGCTCAGCTCGCACATCAACCCCGATTTGGTGGAGATGATGCGCAGCGCCGGCGGCAAGGCCGTCGGAATCCCCGGCACCAACGTCTTCGTGGGCGAGAAAATCCGCGAGACGGACGAGGAGGGCCACCCTGTGGACATCGGCATGGTGGGCCGCGTGATCAGCTGCCTGCTCTCCCGCGTGGAGGAGGCGCTCTCCCTGCAGCTCACGCCGGTCATCTCCCCGCTGGCGCGCGAGCTGGGCACCAACCAGTCCCTCAACGTGAACGCGGACCTGGCGGCGGCTGCGCTGGCGCGCGAGCTCAAGCCCGTGAAGCTCATCTTCATATCCGACGTGCCGGGGCTGCTGAGCGACCCCGCCGACCCGTCCACGCTCATCCAGAGCATCAACCGCAAGGAAGCGATGGAGCTGATGGGCGACGGCACGATATCCGGCGGCATGATACCCAAGGTGAAGAGCGCGGTGGACGCGCTGAATGCGGGTGTTCGCAAGGTGCACTTCATCGATGGCCGCGTGCCGCACACCCTGCTGATGGAAATCTTCACGCCGGAAGGCATCGGCACGGAGATTGTGCGCGAGCAGCGATAACCCCTTTTGCCGTATCCGCATGAAGACGCCCACCGCCATCGGCATCCTGGCCGCCTACCGCACGCCGGAGTGCATGCAGGCGCTGCAGGTGTTTGCGGAGGAATGCGCCGCCGCGGGCATCTCCGCGTATGAAATCGGCCCGCACACGCGGGAGGACGCATCCCTGCCCGCGCCGGACATGCTGCTGTGTTTCGGGGGTGACGGCTCCATGCTCAACGCCGTGCAGGAGGCCGTTCGCAAGGACATCGTCCTGGGCGGCGTGAACCTGGGGCACCTGGGGTTCCTGACCGCCTGCGGGCGCGACGAGGTGGCGGAGCTGGTGCATGCGCTGGCAAGCGGCGACTACCGCGTGGAGGAACGCGCGATTCTGCAGGCGCGGCGCGCGGGGTTCAGCGGCACGGATTTTGCGGAGCACGCGCACGTGGCCCTCAACGAGGTGGCCCTCATGCGCGCGGAAACAGGCAAGATGATAGACGTGGATGTGGAGGTGGACGGCGAGCTGCTCAACAAGTACCACTCCGACGGCGTGCTGGTGGCCACCCCCACGGGTTCCACGGCGTACTCGCTTGCGGCGGGCGGCCCGCTGGTGTCCCCCGCGGCGGGCGTGCTGTGCATCACGCCCATCTGCCCGCACAGCCTCACTATCCGAACGGTTGTGCTGCCGGACAGCGTGACCGTCACCATGCGCCCGCGGGAGCGCCGCGGCCGAGCCGGGGAATCCACCATCTTCTCGCTGGACGGGCGCTCCACCCACAGCATTGCCAACAACGAGGCCCTGGTGGTATCCAAGGCTCCCGTCCCGCTGCGTCTGCTCACGCTGCGCGGCACCACGTTCGGCGCCAGGCTGCGCGCCAAGCTGGGCTGGTGAACCGAATCCCCCTCACTTGGTGTCGATGTCGATCCCGAAAGTGGCGGCGAGGGAGGCGGGGTCGAAGGATGCGGGGCGGGCAAACTCCCCTTGGATGAGGGCGGCGGGGTCCACCGCGCGCAGGGTGAAAAGCAGCGCGGGGGCGCGGTCGATCATCACACCTGCGGCGTAGATGGCGGCGGCGGCGTGGGGGCACGGCTCAGCCCAGTCCGGGCAGGTGCAGCCCATGCGCCAGTCCGCGGGTTCGGGCAGCAGGCCGGAATCGGGGTCGCACAGGCGCTCCAGCACGGCGGCGTCCACCCTGCCCCCCATGAGGGAGACCAGGGAATCGATGTGGCCGCGGCAGCTTTGTGCCAGCGCGGTGGTGCGCTCCGCATCCAGAGGCTTGAGCTGCAGGCGCACCTCGTAAAGCTCCTGCGCGCTGACCCTGGCTGTGACGAGTCCGGGGGCGAGCCGCAAATCCAGCACGCAGCCGTGGCGCAGCAGGGTGCGGCCGGGGGCCAGGCACAGCCCGCCCGCCTCGCAGCGCGCGAGGTGCTTCATCCACGCGCTTCCCCAAAAATGCTCCGCGAGCTTGCGCGAGGTTGCCACCACGGGCTGCAGCTCCTCGCCATCCGCCTGCAGCTCCGCCAGGCGCCTCTTGGCCAGCGCCTCCAAATCCGCCGCACGCAACCGCCGCTGTTCATCATCATCGCACATGCCCTGCCCTCCAAAAAATCCAGGCGCCCTTCCGGGCGCCCGAAAATAGTACCTAGTACATAGTACCCAGTAAATCACTTGGTGACGCTCTTGAAGTACTCCAGCGTCACCTTCAGGCCTTCCTCCAGCGTGTGCTTGGGAGTCCATCCGGCGGCGCGCAGCTTGTCGGCGCAGGCGCGGGAGTGCTTCACATCGCCGGGGCGCTCCGGCAGGTGCACAATCTTGGAGGAGGAACCGGCGGCCTCGATGATGACCTCCGCGAGCTTGTTGATGGTGATCTGTCCGCCGTAGCCGACGTTGTTCACGCCGGTGACCTCCGGGTGCTCGGCCACGTAGGTGAGGCCGCCCACAATGTCCTTGACGTAGATGAAGTCGCGGGTCTGCTCGCCGTCGCCGAAGACGGTGATGTCCTCGCCCTTGATGGCCTTCTCCATGAAGATGGGGACGGCGGCGGCGTAGGCGCCCTTGGGATCCTGGCGGGGGCCGAAGACGTTGAAGAAGCGGCAGACGCCGGTGTTGACCTGGCCTGTGGTGCGGAACATCTCCAGGTAGTACTCGCCGTCCAGCTTGGTGATGCCGTAGGGGCTCTTGGGTTCCGGGTACATGGTCTCCACCTTGGGCACCACGGGGTTGTCGCCGTAGATGGCGGCGGAGGAAGCCAGCACCACCTTCTTCACCTTGGCCTTGGCGGCCTCCTCCAGCACCACGAGCAGACCGTTCACGTTCAGGTCGATGCACTCGCGGATCTTGGTCATGGATTCCGGCACGCTCACCAGAGCGGCCATGTGGAACACGTAGTCCACGCCCTCGATGGCCTTCGCCACCAGCTCGCGGTCCGTGATGGAACCCTCGAACAGCGTGACCTTCAGGCCGTCCAGGTTTTTCTTGTAGCCCGTGCGGAAGTTGTCCAGCACGCGGACCTCGTCCGCAATGCCCTGGTAATGCTCCGCGATGTGTGAACCGATGAATCCGGCACCGCCGGTGATGAGTACTTTCATGGTGGATAAAATAAAGTTACTCGCCCATTGTAGCGCAA
Organism: Akkermansia sp.; assembly: GCA_030531305.1. Taxonomy (GTDB): domain Bacteria; phylum Verrucomicrobiota; class Verrucomicrobiia; order Verrucomicrobiales; family Akkermansiaceae; genus Akkermansia. Next base: position 26,746 of record JAUNNT010000011.1, on the reverse strand, counting down.
GGGGCGCGGTGGGGCAAGCTCGGAATGAAAATTTGACAATCGGCGGCATGTGTGGTAGGGTGTGCCGCGCGCAGGCGGCACGCCTGCAAGTTCACCACATTATCTTGCCATGGAAAACATCGATTGGAAGAATCTCGGGTTCGGATACATCAAGACCCCCAAGCGCTACGTCTCCAACTACAAGGACGGCTCCTGGGACACCGGCTGCCTGACGGAGGACGGCACGGTGGCGCTGTGCGAGTCCGCAGGCGTGCTGCAGTACGCGCAGACCATCTTCGAGGGCCTGAAAGCCTACCGCACGGTGGACGGCCGCCTGGTGACCTTCCGCCCGGACCTGAACGCGGCGCGCATGGTGGAGTCCGCCCGCCGCCTGGTGATGCCTCCCTTCCCAGAGCAGCAGTTCGTGGACGCCATCCTGCAGACCGTCCGCGCGAATGCGGACTACGTGCCGCCGTACGGCACGGGTGCGTCCTTCTACCTGCGGCCGTTCATGTTCGGCACGGATGCGGTGCTGGGTGTGGCCCCGGCCACGGAGTTCCAATTCCGCGTGTTCGGCACGCCCGCCGGGCCGTACTTCCGCGGCGGTGCCAAGCCCATCAGCATCCGCGTGACGGACTACGACCGCGCCGCGCCCCACGGCACCGGCCACATCAAGGCCGGCCTCAACTACGCCATGAGCCTGTACGCCATCGAGGAGGCCCACAAGCTCGGGTTCACCGAAAACCTGTACCTCGACTCCGCCACCCGCACCTACGTGGAGGAAACGGGCGGCGCCAACTTCATCTTCATCACCAAGGACGGCAAGCTCGTCACCCCCAAGTCCGACACCATCCTGCCCTCCGTCTGCCGCCGCTCGCTCATGCACGTGGCAGCCTATATCCTGGGCATGGAGGTGGAGGAGCGGCACATCACGCTGGACGAGGTGCGCGACATGGCGGAGTGCGGCCTGTGCGGCACGGCGGCGGTGCTCTCCCCGGTGGGGCGCATCCACGACCATGGGAAGGACATCCTGCTGCCCAGCGGCATGGAGAAAATGGGCCCCGTGTGCCAGGAGCTGTACGACACGCTCACGGGCATCCAGTACGGGCGCATTGAGGGCCCGGAGGGCTGGATTCGCGAAGTGGAGCTGTAAACGCGTTATCTGCTTGACATCCAACGGGAAGCCACGCAGAATACATGTATATCAACCTCAACCGTTTTCACGTTATGAAGACCCAGACCATCCTGACACTGGCTGCCCTCGCGTGCATGCCGGCAATCGCCCAGCAGCCCGCGCAGCAACCGCAGCAGCAGAGCACACCCGCCTCCGCCGCCCAGAGCATCATCAACCAGATGGGCATCACCACCAACGCACTGGTGGACGTCCTGCAAGGCGTGACCGACAAGGCCACCGCGGATGCCGCCGCTCGCGAGGTGGGAGAAATCATCGTGCAGCTCAAGCTGCTCAACGACCTTGCGGGGTACGCACCAGACTTCGCGCAGGACATCGAGGCCATGCGGCAGGCGCAGGTGAACGCGCTCATGCCCATGCTGATGAACACCAACCCCTGCTACGGCTCGGAAGCCATGCTCAAGGCCCTGGCCCCGGTGGTCACCATCCGCCAGGCCCAGCCGGAGGAGCAGCCCGCCGCACAGCCGGAACCCCAACCGCAGCCCGAACCCGTGGTGCAGCAGCCCCAGCCCGAACCCCAGCCGCAAGCCGTGAACCCCCAGAACAACGCCGCCCAGCAGACCGCGGCCGCCATCCTGGAAGGCTACCGCAACCTGGCCGCCGTGCTTGAAGGCGTGCACGACAAGGCATCCGCGGATGCCGCCGCGCCGCAGGCGGCGCAGGTGATCGCCACCATCCTGCCGCTGTACGACCAGGCGGAGAACTCCGACGAGCTGGCGGATTTCGTGGGCGTGCAGATTGCACAGACCGAGGAAATCAACACCCTTTCCGACATACTGGAAAACCTGCTGGAAGCGGAACCCGCCCTGTACGGTTCGGAGGCTCTCTCCGCCACGCTCGCCAACATCGTGACCGTGGAGGAAATCCAGGAGGAAGCCCCGCAGCAACCCGTTGAGGAGCAGCCCGCACCTGCACCGCAGCCCGCCGTGCAGCAGCAGCAACCCGCACCGCAGCCCGCCTACAACCAGGAATACGACGGGGAAGAGTACGAGGAACAAGCCCCCTCCGCCATCCTCGCCCCCATGCAGCAGCAGTAACACCTCACCCCCATACAAAAATATGATTAAGAACGCAATTGCTACAGTATTCGCCGCCGTGGTCATGGTTGCCCCGGCATTCGCCGACTCCGCGGAAGTGGCCAAGTTCTCCCAACTGATGGACCGCCAGATTGCCGCCCTCACCGAGCTTTGCAAGGCCGTGGCACCCGTGACGGACAAGGCCACCGCCGAAGCCGCCGTGCCCCAGGTGCAGGCCGCCCTCGACGAGATCAAGGCCGTGGAGGAGGAATCCAAGGCCATCGGCCAGCCCAGCGCGGAAGTGGAGCAGGCCCTCTCCGACAAGGTCAAGCAGAGCGGCCAGGAGGAAGCCATCGCCCAGGGCCTGGCCAAAATAGCCGTGCTCATGATGATGGATCCCGCGTGCTACGGCTGCAAGGAGCTGGAGACCGCCCTCTCCACCATCGTCTCCATCGGCCCCGGCCCGCAGGACGGCGCGCCCCAGCAGCCCGCCATCTAACCGTTATCCCCCTTGTATCAACCCACGGGGCATGCCGCACACCGCGGCATGCCCCTCTCATTTGCCCACAGCAACCGTTTTCAAGCCGAACGGCTGGAGGTTTTGTCTTGCAATGGTTCTGAAATGTTGATAAAGTGCGGGAGAGAAAAGACTTTGTCGAATGCTGCGAGTGCGAGACATAGCGTGTATGGTGGCGGCGGCGGTGCCTTGGGGAGCAGCGGCGCAGGAAAGTGAGACCGCGTTGCAAGACGACGACACGGCGGAGATGGTGGAGGCTGTGGAGGAGGCGCCCGCGCCGGAGTACACGCCGGAGGGGTACGCCATCGTGTTCCGCGAGCCGTCGAGCGCCATGTCGCACCGCCGCTACATGCCGGTGGAAATAACCATCCAGAAAAGCTGGAAGCTCACGCCCGCGCAGATGGTGACGGCCATGCAGCTGCCGCGCCCGAGCAAGAACGGCAGGAGCTACCTCTACCCGGAAGATTTGTCGCCCACGGCTGAGCAGAAGGCGGACGGCTCCGCGCTCACGGAGAACCAGCGCCACCTGATGCGCCGCGCGCGCCGCAGCGCCATGGACACGGAATGCTGGGAGTGCTACAAGGCAGCCAAGGCCTTCAACAGGCAGTATGCGGAGCAGCTGGAACGCATCGACAAGCGCGGCAGGCACATCCGCATCAACCTGGCCATCCAGCACGGGTTCTACATGAACGGCACGGAGGAGCTGATGAACTTCTCTCTGTGCAGCGGCAAGAAATCCACCCCCACGCCGCAGGGCCACTACCGCATCCTCGAGAAAGACAGGTACCACAGGTCCAATTTGTACAACTCCGCCAGCATGCCGTTCTTCCTGCGGCTCACGATGGACGGCGTAGGCCTGCACCAGGGGCCGCTCATGGGCTATCCGGCGTCGCACGGCTGCATCCGCCTGAGCTCCACCACGGCGCAGCGCCTGTTCAAGGAATGCGAGGTAGGCACGCCGGTGTTCGTGTACCACGATTCCACGGAGGCCAAGCCCAAGCCGCCCAAGCCCATGAACAGCGGGCGCCGCCGCAAGCGTTGACCCCCTGCCCTATGTACCTCCTTTTCGACTGCAACAACTTTTTCGCCAGTTGCGAGCAGGTGTTCCGCCCGGATTGGCGGCGCCGCCCGCTGGTGGTGCTGTCCAACAACGACGGCTGCGTGATTTCCCGCAGCCCGGAGGCCAAGGCGGCGGGCATCCAGATGGGCGAGCCGTACTTCAAGTGCCGCGACCGCCTGGAGCGTGCGCGCGCGGTGGTCTGCTCCGCCAACTTCGCCCTTTACGGCGACCTCTCCGCCCGCATGATCTCCATCCTGGAGGAATCCTTGCCGAACGTGGAGCAGTACAGCATCGACGAGGCCTTCAGCTTCGGCGACGACGGCCACGACTGGCTGCCGCTCTGCCGCGAGGTGCGCCGCCGCATCCTCCGCTGGACCGGGCTCACCGTCAGCACCGGGATTGCCCCCACGCGCACGCTCGCCAAACTGGCGAACGAAACCGCCAAGCACGACGCCCGCCACAACGGCGTGCTCGCCCTCACCGAGCCGGATGCTTGGCAACCCCTGCTGGAGAGGACGCCCGTGGGCGAGGTGTGGGGCGTGGGACGCCGCCTGGCGCCGCGCATGAAGGCCATGGGCATCATCACCGCCGCACAGCTGGCGAATGCGGATTTGGCGCGCCTGCGCGCGGCCTTCGGCGTGCACGGCGAGCGCCTGGCGCTGGAGCTGCGCGGCACATCCTGCCTGGACACCGTGGAGGGCGCGGAGGAAAACCGCACCCAGGTGATGGTGACACGCACGCTGCAAGAAGGCATCAAGGAGCTGGAGCCGCTGCGGGATTCCCTCTGCCGCTTCGTGGAGAAGGCGGGCCGCATCCTGCGCTCGGAGGGGCTCATGGCGTCGTCGCTCTACGTCATCCTGCGCACCTCGCGCTTCGAGGACGCCGGCAGCCTGTACGCCAACGAGGCCGGCTGCAACCTGCCCGCCCCCACGGACGACACGCGCGTGTTCTCCCACGCCGCGGGCGAGCTGCTGAAACAAATCTACCGCCCCGGCTACCCCTACCGCAAGGTGGGCGTGATGCTCGCCAACCTGCAATCCGCCGACAGCGTGCAGCCCACCTTCGACGCCCCCGACGCCGCGCCCTCCCCGCTCATGCAGGTGCTGGACTCCCTCCAGCAGCAGGGCCACAACGTCCATTTCGCCAACCACTCCGAGCGCACCTTCTGGAACAAGGCATACGTCACTCAGCCCTACACCACCAGCTGGGAACACTTGCCGGAAGCCCGATGAATTGACAATTTACGATTGACGATTGACAATTTGGAGAGTATGCTGCGGGCGTCTACCCAATCTAGAGATGAATCGGAATGAGAAAAAGCCCGCAGGGACGGACGAGCTGATGAAGCAGGCGCGTGCCGCCTGGGACGAGTTTGATTTCGATGAGGCGGAGCGCCTGTTCAAGCTGGCCTCGGCGCAGGGATGCGCGGAGGCGTACTACCAGCTAGGCAAGCTGTATTACTATGATGCAGATGAAGCCAAGGCGCCCGCCTGCTACCGGCGCGCCGCCAACATGGGGCATGCACGGGCCGCATATCACCTCGGCAACCTGTACATGGACGCGGAATGCGGTTTGAAGAAAGACATGGCCAAGGCGGCCAAGTGGTGGCGCATGGCCGCAAAGGCCGACATCCCGGAAGCCCAAGTCAACCTGGGTGTCAGTTACCAGGAGGCCGAGGGTGTGCCTCAGGACTACAGCAAGGCAGCCTACTGGTACAGCCGCGCCGCCGGGCAGGGCAAACCGGAAGGCATGCACAACCTGGGAAACCTGTACAGGAAGGGATTGGGCGTGCCGCAGGATGACCGCAAGGCCTTCGAGCTGTACAAGGCTGCGGCCAAGCGGGGCGTGGCCAACGCGCTGTTTGCCATGGGGCTTTCCTACGCGGACGGACGCGGCACGCGCAAGGACAAGAAGCTGGCGGCGCTCTGGTACGAGCGGGCGGCGGCACAGGGGCAAGAGCAAGCGTGCTGCAACCTTTCCATTATGTACCTTGACGGCGAGGCGGTGCAGAAAGACGTGCGCAAGGGCATGGAGCTTTGCCGCAAGGCCGTGGAACAGGGCGAGCCGAACGCCCAATGCAATCTGGCTCGGTACCACCAAACGGGCAAGTACGTGCGCAGGGACATCAAGCGCGCGCTGGAGCTGTACCGTCTGGCCGCCAGGCAGAACCAGGAGGTGGCCCTGTTCCGGCTCGGTGAATTGTATGAAATTGGCCGCCACGTGCCGAAAAGCATCTCCAAGGCCCTGTACTATTACCGCCGGGCCGCCAAATTCGGCGGCGAGGACGCGCAACGCCGCCTGGGCGACCTCTACCGCACGGGCATGGGCGTGAAAAAGAACCTCAAGACTGCGTTCATGTGGTACAAGCGTGCGGCGGAGCATAACGATGCGGACGAGGACTCCCTGTTCAGCCTGGGGCGCGCCTACTGGCACGGCGAGGGCGTGGCGCAGGACCAGGCGCTCGCCAAGCGACTCATCCGCAAGGCGACCAAGGCCGGGTGCAAGGCGGCGCAGCGCTTCCTGGCAGCGCGCGGCTTGAAATGAACAATGATTGGATATGTCGTGAGCCGGCACGAACGTGCGGGCGGTTTTGACTTGACGCAGGGGGGCGGGTGTGGTGGAATGACGCACACAAGCACGCATGCCGCACGAGACGTACACCATATCCGATTTGTCAAAGAGGACGGGGCTGTCCATCCACACCCTGCGCTTCTATGAGAAAGAGGGATTGCTGAGGCACGTGGAGCGCACCAAGACCGGGCGCCGCATCTACGGGGACGCCAGCATCGGCACGCTCATGGGCATCCTGTGCCTGAAGCGGGCGGGCGTCACCCTGCCGCAGATCAAAGAGTTTTTCGACGACACGATGCGCGGACCGGAGACGCTGCCGCACCGCCTGAAGATGCTGGAGCAGGCCAAGGCGAAGCTGCTGGCGGCGCAGGCGGAGATTGAGCACGGGCTGCGCATGGCGGAGTTCGGCATCGCCGGCTGCCGCCAGGCCCTGGAGGCCCTCGCCCAGGGCAAGGACCCCGACACCGCCGCCCCCTTCCTCACCCGCGAGGGCGTGGTGGACATCCCCTTCATGAAAGACCGCGACGGCCGCCTGGTGCCGGACGCCCCGCCCGATATCGACCAACCCCAATCCCCCCAAACCACGCCATGACCAAGAGACTTGCACTCGTCATCGCCCTGGGCGGCCTCGCCACGCTGGCGGCAGCCGCCGCCCTCATCGCCCTGCAATCCCGCCGCGATGTGCGCGACATCTACGGCATGCTCGACAAGTACGAATGATTCCATGATGCCGCTGCCGGGATTTCCCCGCGGGGCGTTGACGCAAAAAAGTTGGGATTTGTTAAAATTGTGCTTGCCAAACGGAGGAAAGGGTGTATATTTCCTGCACCATGACCCGCAAAGGTGGTATCAACAAGACACGTAAGGCTGTTGCCAAGCGTTTCAAGGTGACCGGCACGGGCAAGGTTCTGCGTCGCAAGCAGGGTAAGCGTCACATTCTCCAGAAGAAGTCGAGCAAGCGCAAGCGTCAGCTTGGCAAGCCGGCACTGGTGGACGACACCCAGGTTTGGGCAGTCAAGCAGAACATGCCCTTCGCCTAAAGCCGAGGAACATGGCAACCAAGCCAAGCATCCGTCCGCAAAACGGGCGGCCTCCATGCAGCCTTCCCCCCGTGGGATAGAGCAAGCGAGACTGCAGGAGGTGAGGAAGAACAGTTTGCTCAACAACAAATAGAATAGAAAACTATGGCACGTGCTACAAATGGGCCCGCCTCAAGGGCTCGCCGCAAGCGCATCCTGCAGCGCGCCAAGGGCTTCCGCGGCTTCCGCAGCAAGCTCTTCCGCTACGCGAAGGATGCAGTGTACAAGGCATGGCAGTATGAGTACCGCGACCGCAAGAGGAGGAAGGGCCAGTTCCGCCGCCTCTGGACGGCCCGTATCTCCGCCGCCTGCCGCCCCCTGGGCCTGACGTACTCCCGCTTCATGGAGGGACTGAAGGCTGCGAACATCGAGCTTGACCGCAAGGCCCTGGCGGACCTGGCGGTGGCCAACCCGGAGGCCTTCAAGGCGGTCTTCGAGCAGGCCAAGAAGGCCATCGATGCGAAGGAGGGTGCAGTTCTTGCGAAGTAAACCCGCAAACATCAACTCAAAACCCGCACCGGGTCGCCACCAGGCGGCCCGGGCGTTTTTTTGTCTCAAATCACTCCTTCCCCGCCAGGATGGCGGCGGCCCTTGCGGCGCAGAAGGCCACGCAGCGCTTGCAGGGGCGTGAGGCGTAGTAGGCGGCGGTGCGCTCCTGGGGGCGCGCGCCCTCCTGTGCATCGGGCGGCAGGTGCAGGAGCTCCCGGCATTGCAGGGAGCCGAACTCCGCGCGGAACTCGTCCGCCAGTTGCCGCGTGAGGGCGAAGATGCGTTCCTTGTCGGCGGGATTTCCGGTGAGGTTGCCGTGCTTGAATCCGGCCACCAGGGCGAGCCCTGCGAAGGCGCCGCAGGTGCCGCGCATGCGGCCCAGTCCCGCACCGAAGGCGGACGGGATGCGCAGGGCGGCGTCCTCCGGCAGCCCCATCTCCGCGGCAAAGGCGGCAAAGACGGACTGGGCGCAGTTGAAGCCCTGTTGGAAATAGTCGCTGGCTTTCTCTTGTGGCATGGATGGAGTGTCGCGCTTGGTGGACGCGGTGGCTGATTCTATCACCGCGGCAACGCAGATTAAAGAAAAAAAGGCTTGCCAGCGCAGGAGCCATCAAGTAAAATGCGCGCACCCCGCCGGTTTAGCTCAGTGGTAGAGCTCCCGATTTGTAATCGGACGGTCGTCAGTTCGAATCTGACAACCGGCTTTTGCTTGAAGGCGCGCGCCGGAATCCGGCGCGCGTTTTCCTTATGCCTCCGCGAGCACGCCGTGGAGGATGTTCAGCCCCTCCTCCAGCACCTCTTCCGGGATGTTGAGCGCGGGGATGAGGCGGAGGGTGTCCGGCCCGGCGGGGCATGCCAGCAGACCGGCCTCGCGGCAGAGGTTGTTGACGTGGGCGGCGGGGGTGGTGCCCTCCGGCAGCGGGTGGCGGAACTGCGATTTGTCGAAACCCACGCCGCGGAGCAGTCCGAGGCCGCGCACGCCCGCCACGCAGGGGATGTTCCATCCCTCCACGGTGGCCTTGATGTGCTCGCCGAGCTTGCGCGCGCGCGCCGCGAGGTCCTGCTTCAGCAGCTCCTGCACCACAGCGGCGGAAACGGCGGTGGCAAGGGGCGTGCCGCCGAAGGTGGAGCCGTGGGAGCCGGCGTTCATGATGGAGGAGAGCGGCGTGCCCGCATCATCGATGGCGCGGTTGCTCACCCAGAAGCAGCCCATGGGGAAGCCGCCGCCGATGCCCTTGGCGCAGGACACCAAATCCGGCTGCACTTCAGGGCAAACGGCCTGCCAGCCCATGTGCGCGCCGCAGCGGCAGAAGCCGCACTGCACCTCGTCAATCATCAGCAACAGGTCGTGCTCCTTGCAGAGCTCCGCGGCGGCGCGCAGGAACTCCGGCTTCACGGGGTTCACGCCGCCCTCGCCCTGGATGGCCTCCAGCATGATGCCGCAGGTGACGGGCGAAACCGCGGCGCGCAGGGCGTCGATGTCGTTGAAGTCCACGTATTTGAAACCCACCAGCAGGGGGTCGAATTCAAGCTGTATCTTGGTCTGCCCGGTGGCGGCCATGGAGCCGAGGGTGCGGCCGTGGAAGCTCTTGTTGAAGGTGATGACCTCGTACCTGGGCGAGCCGTCGGCTGCGGGGTGGCGGTGGCCGAAGCGGCGGGCCACCTTGATGATGCCGTCGTTGGACTCCGCGCCGCTGTTGGAGAAGAACACGCGGCCGGGAATGCCGATGATGTCCTCCACAATCAGCTTGGCCAGCTTCTCCTGACCGGGGATGCCGTACAGGTTGGAGCAGTGCATCAGCTTGCGCGCCTGCGTGCACAGCGCCTCCACCACCACGGGGTTGGCGTGTCCCAGGCAGCACGTGGCAATGCCCGCGCAGAAATCCACATAGCGCCGCCCCTCCGTGTCGAACAGGTACGATCCCTCGCCGCGCTCCATGTCCATGGGCGCACGCCCGTACGTTGCCAATACATGCCCGTATTCCATAACGCGGACAATCTACACCCCGCGGCGCGCGGTGTCAAGGGCGGATTGGCGGGGAGATTCCGGATTCCAGATTAGGATTAGGATTAAGATTAGGATTTGTTGGTGCGGGGGTGGAGGTGGGTGACGAAGTAGACGCCGATGGCGATGAGGACGACGGCGACAACCTTCTGCCAGGTGATGACATCCAGACCGAGGAGGACGCCGACGGCGGCGGCGACGGCGGGCTGGATGTAGTTGTAGGTGGCGACGACGGGGGGCTTGAGGTGCCGCTGGCCGTAGATGAGCAGGAGGTAGCTGACGAAGGAGCCGAACACCACCACGTAGGCGGCGCCGAGGGCGGCGTCCAGCGTGAGCTGTCCCCACGGCGCGGTGGCCATGTCGGGAATCACGAAGGGGAAGATGGCGACGGTGGAGATGGTGAAGAGCCACTTCATGAGCGTGACCGGGCGGTATTTCTTCACCAGGCGGCCGAAGAACACGAAGTAGCATGCGGCGGAAAACTGGGACACCAGGCAGAGGCCGTCCCCCAGCGGGTGGCCGCTCATGCCGCCGTGCGCGCCGCTGCCCAGGATGAGCACCAGCGCGCCCACCGCGGCAAGCGCCACGCCGCCCACCATGCGGCGCGTGACCGCCAGGTGCAGCACCACGATGGACAGGATGAGCGTGAACACGGGCGTGGTGGTGGAGATGACGCAGGCGTTGGTGGGCGAGGTGAACTCCAGCCCCCACACGTAGAAGAACTGGTTGATGCCCATGCCGCAGAGCGACATGCCCACCAGCATGGGGAAATCGTGCCGCCAGTCGATGCGCTCACGCGGGAGGAAAAGCGACAGCAGCCAGAAGAGCGCGGCGGCGCCGGCAATGCGCATCATGCCCAGCGAGAGCGCGCCGATGGCGCCGTCCTCCATGGCCACCTTGCACATGGGGCTCATCAGCCCGAACAACACCGCGGCGAGTCCGACCGCGGCGTGCGCGCGCAGGGGGCGTCCCTCCCTGCGCAGCCTAACGCGAATAGAGAACATGGGTGAACCCCGCGAACCGCTCCAGCTCCTGCCGTTGCGGGAAAAGGTGCGCGAACTCCGGGAAATAGGTATCCGCCTCAAACTCGCCCTGCACCTCGGAAACGTGGAGGCGTTCCATCCTCCCGAGCATGGCGGCGTACAGCTGCGCGCCGCCTATCACCATCACCTCCGCATCCTGCAGCTCCATCCGCTCCAGCTCCGAGAGGTCGTGGATGACCTCCGCTCCCTCCGCGGCGTAGCCGGGGGTGCGGGTCAGCACAATGTTCTGGCGCCCCGGCAGCGGGCGTCCCAGGCTCTCCCAGGTCTTGCGCCCCATGAGGATGGGGTGTCCCATGGTGAGGCGCTTGAAGAGTTTCATGTCCTCGCTGAGGCGCCACGGGATTCCCTGTTGGAAGCCGATGGCGCGGTCGGCGGCCATGGCCACCACCCCTGTGAAGTGCGGAGTCATACGGAAACGGCCGCCTTGATGTGCGGGTGGGGATCGTAGTTTTCCAGCGAGAAGTCGGGGTAGTCGAACCCGTCGATTGCCTTCACGTCGGGGTTGATGCGCATGGTGGGCAGCGGGCGGGGCTCACGCGTGAGCTGCAGGCGGGCCTGGTCCAGGTGGTTGCGGTAGAGGTGCAAATCACCGAAGGTGTGGACGAATTCGCGCGGTTCGTAGCCGCAGACCTGCGCCACCATCATGAGCAGCAGCGCGTAGCTGGCAATGTTGAACGGCACGCCCAGGAACAAATCGCAGCTGCGCTGGTAGAGCTGCAGGCTCAGGCCGTGTTTCTCCCCCTCCCCCTGCGCGGGAATGACGCAGAACTGGAACAGGCAGTGGCACGGCGGCAGGGCCATGCCGTCCACCTCCGCCACGTTCCACGCGCTCACCAGGTGGCGGCGGCTCCACGGGTTGTTCTTCAGGCCGTCGATGAGCTTGGCGATCTGGTCGATGCTGCCGCCGTGGCCGTCCGGCCAGGCGCGCCACTGGGAGCCGTAGACGGGGCCGAGGTCGCCGTTCTCGTCGGCCCACTCGTCCCAGATGGAAACGCCGTGCTCCTGGAGGTAGCGCACATTGGTGCTGCCCTTGAGGAACCAGAGCAGCTCATAAATGATGGAGCGCAGGTGGAGCTTCTTGGTGGTGAGGCACGGGAAGCCCTCGCGCAGGTCGAACCGCGCCTGGCGGCCGAACACGCCGATGGTGCCGGTGCCGGTGCGGTCCTCGCGGCCCACGCCGTTGTCCAGCACATCTTTGAGGAGGTCCAGGTATTGTTTCACGGCGTTGGTTGGGTGGGGTTAGAGGTTGAGAGCGGCGCGGATCTGGGCGGCGTACTTCTCCGCCTTTTGGGCGAAGGAAAGCTCCGGCTCCTTGTAGAGGATGCCGCGGGAGACGTTGATGGTGGGCGGGGCCGTGCGGGTGCCGCCCGTGAGGGCCGAGAGGTCGCCCCCCTGCGCGCCGAGGCCGGGGATGAGCAGCGGCGCATCCGGCAGCTCCGCCAGGATTTGGCCGTTGGCGTTGGTGAGGCCCACCACCATGCCCACCTCCGTGGCGGCGTTCTCCGCCTTGGCGCGCTCCACCATGTCGCCCACCAGCTGGTACACGCGGCGGCCGTTGGCGAGCACCTGCTGCTCCACGTCCGCGGAACCGGGGTTGGTGGTGACCGCCAGCAGGTACACGCCCTTGCCGGGGCGGTCCAGAAACGGCGCTAGGATGTCGTAGCCCATGAACGGGTTGAGCGTCACCGCGTCCACGTCCATGCGGTCGAAATACGCCTGGGCGTAGTATTTCTGGGTCTCGCCGATGTCGCCGCGCTTGGCGTCCAGGATGACCGGGATGTCCTTGGGCATGTCCGGCAGCAGCTCCTCCAGCACCTTGAGGCCGGGCAGCCCCATGGCCTCGAAGTACGCGATATTGGGCTTGTAGGCGGCGGCGTACGGCGCGGTTTCCTCCACCACCCTGCGTAGCCAGTCCGCCAGCTCGTTCATGTTGTCGGACTGCGGGCGGGGGTCCAACCCCACGCAGAGCGCGGAGCGCGTGGCCGCAATGCGGGCAGAAAGCTTTTCCGTGAATTTCATGATGCGGGGATTATACCACCCCACCGCCCCGAACGCAATTCAAATCCTCCTCGTGCAACGGCGAAATCACGCCGGAAGCTGGGATTTCCTACGCATCCTTGCGAACGTATGCCGTGGCGCGGCCTTTACCGATGCGGACGATATACCCCTCCCCCTGCAAGGCGTGAAGGGCGCGTTCAATGGTAGTGAGCGAGATGTCCGGGCATTTCTCGGCGATATCCGATTTCTTCAACGGGCCGAGCGATTGGGCAAAGAGGGCTTTCACGCGCCCGGGCTTGCTGGTTTTGGCCGTTCCAACGGCATTCATGCGTAATTCCAGCTCGGTGTACGCCTTGATGAGGACACCGAGGAAATAGCGGACAAAGGGGACGTAGTCCGCCCTGTTCTCATGCCAGCCCGCGGAACTGGCTTGCAGGGAGCCGTAGTATCCCTCCTTTGCCGAATCAATGATGTGTTCCAGGCTGATGTAGCGTCCCACATCATACCCGCTGCGGTTCAGCAGAAGGGTTGTCAGGAGCCGGCTCATGCGCCCGTTGCCGTCGGCAAAGGGGTGGATGCACAGGAAATCCAGGATGAAGAGGGGAATCAGCACCAGGGGTTCGGCCACGCGGTTCTGCAAAGCCTCGCGGAAAGCGGTGCACAGGGACTCCATGGCATCCGCCGTGCGGTAGGCGGGCACGGGCTCGAACCGCACATGCCTGTTCCCACGGGCATCCGTTTCGGAAATAATGTTGTCGGTGCGCTTCCACTCGCCGCCCCGCCCGCTGTACGCATACAAATCCCGGTGCATTTGCAGAATGTACGGGGGCAGAGGGGAAATGTATTGGTAATTCTCGTGAACCGTGTTCAACACATCCCTGTACCCGGCGATTTCCTCCTCCGAGCGGTTGCGTGGCGTAGTCTTTTGCTGGACCAGCGCCTTGAGCCGCGGACTGGTGGTGACAATGCCCTCTATTCTGTTGGACGCCTCCGTGCTTTGAATCTTGGCTATCTCCCGCAACGTCTCCAGCAATGCGGGCGCAGCCTGCTCGCGGACATGCACGCGCCCCTTGTATTCCTGCACAGCCATCAGCAGGGATACCACCTCCGGTTCCATCACTTTCTGCGCGGATTTGCTGTAGTCGAAACGGTGCATCACGGACGATTTATCTGCATCATTTTACACAAAATGACCAAGAAAGCAAGCCCATGATGCAGAAAAAATCATCAAGGCTCGCAATTGTTCCAGAAATCTTTGGGCGACTGATGGGGAGCACGGGGCAGCACCGGACAGCGCAGCGTTTTGCCTTGATGAATCGGGGGGGTGCCTGTAGAATAGGGGCATGCTGGCGGATGCAACAGGCATATTGGTGCCGCACGGGGTGGCGGAGGTCTGCGTGATGGCGTTTGCGCTGGCGCTGTGCTTCGCGCTGTGGGTGTGCGGGGCGGTGGCGCGGTTGGCGGGCAACGGTCTGCCCGCGGTGCCGCAGTACCCGCACAGTCTGTTTCCCAACAAGTGGGACCAGTTGCTCACGGCGGGCTTTCTGATTGTGTTCATCTGGTGCACGGTGCTGGCGGGGGGCGACAGGCCTGACGACGGCAGCGTGCCAAGCGCGCTGGAGCTGCTGTTCAACATCGTGTTCACGCTGGTGCTGTACCTGCCGATGCTGGCGCGCTACTTCACGCTGCAGAAGCTGCCGCGGCCGCGGTTCGGGTTCATCAAGGGCGGGCTGATGGTGCTGGGCTTCCTGATGATCTGCTGGCTGGGGGCCGGGGCGGTAAACGTGTCCGGCATCACCGACTGGCTCATCCAGGCGACCGGCTGCCCGGAGCAGCAGGACGTGGTGGAGGAGCTGCAGGCGGGCGCGAAGGGGGGCGACGGCTGGTCCACGCTCTTCATCACCGTTGCCGCGGTCGTGCAGGCGCCCATCTGCGAGGAGTGCGCGTTCCGCGGGTTCCTGTACAACATCCTGAAGAAGCACGCGGGCAAGGTGAGCGCCACGCTGGCGTCCGCGCTGCTGTTCTCGGCGGTGCACGCATCGCTTCCGCAGCTGCTGCCGCTGTTCATCTTCGGCGTGGTGCAGTGCCTGGCGTACGAGAAGGCCAGGTCCCTGTGGCTGCCGATGTGCATCCACGCCGCATTCAACGGCGTGGCCGTCCTTACACTCATCCACCAATCCACCTAGTCGTTCTTCCATGGAACCGCTTTCCCAGCTGGGCGAGGACGCCGTACTGCGCCGCCTGCTGCCGCACCTGACGGGCAACGAGGCCCTTCTGGTGGGCGCGGGGGACGACTGCGCCGTGGCCGCCCGCAACGCGGAGTGGGACACGCTCTTGAAGACGGATGCCGTGGTGGAGGGCGTGCATTTCACACGCGACACCGAGCCGGAGAGCATCGGCCGCAAGGCGCTGGCCCGCGCCGTTTCCGACATAGCGGCCATGGGCGGCATCCCGGAGCACGCGCTGGTGACCCTGCTGGTGCACCCGCAGCGCGGGGTGGAGCTGCTGGAGGGCATCTACCGCGGCCTGGCGCGTCTGGCGGCGGAGTTCGGCATCTCGCTTGCAGGCGGGGAAACCACCGCCCTGCCTCACGACGGCCTGGCCATCTCCGTGGCGCTCACCGGGCGCGTGGAGCACGGGCGCGCCGTGCTGCGCTCCACCGCACGCCCCGGCGATTTCCTCTACGTCAGCGGCAAGCTCGGCGGCTCCTTCGAGAGCGGACGCCACCTGGACTTCACGCCGCGCGTGCAGCTGGCGCGCACGCTCATGGAGCGCGGCCTGCGCCCCTCCGCCATGATGGACCTTTCCGACGGCCTGGGGACCGACCTGCCGCGACTGGCGGCGGCATCCCGCTGCGGGTTCGAGGTGGACGAGGCTTCCCTGCCGCTGCACGATGGCTGCACCCCCCGCCAGGGGATATGCGACGGGGAAGACTACGAGCTGCTGATGAGCTTCCCGCCGGAGGTGGCCGAAAGGCTCTCCGAAACCCCTCTGCCAACCCCTGTAACCCGCATCGGCAGACTGACCGCCGAGGGGGTCCAAAACCTGCCCTCCGGGTGGCAGCATTTCACCGCCTGAAACCCCTTGATTTTGGGGGTGCTCCATGCCCTGCGGCACCCACTTTCATTCCTTGTCGAAATTTAGTTTTATATATTGGTGTTCAATGTGTTGCATACGGCGTGGAAAGATGTTCCACGGGGCATACCGGGCAATTGCAAAACAATCAGGAAGACTTAAAATTCACCCCTCTTTAACCCAGAAAAAATTTCCCTCCGTGGAACGCTCATGGAACATGGAAAAAGGGGTGGCACCCCCCGGGGGCAGACAAAAAAAATCTTTTTCCGAATCCGGGGTCGTGGCATAGTCCACTCCGCAACCGCACCCCACCGAGACACGGGGTGCAAACGAGAGAAAAAACATCTAGACAGGGCAAGCGAGCAATCATGGACAGGGAGGAACAGTTGAGCCGACTTTGGGACGACATCGTCGGCGAGATGAAGAGGCTGGACGGCGGAGATTCCTTTGGCATCGACACGTACATCGCCCCCCTGTCGCTCACGGAAGACAACGGCGAGACGCTGACGCTCGCGTACCCTGCGGGCACGCTCATCGACTGGGTGGAGCTGAACTACGAGGACCGCATCGTGTTTGCGGCCACCAAGGTGCTGAAAGGCGCGCGCAACGTTACCTTCCAACAGGTGGACGCCCCTGCCCCCGCCGCGCAGGAGGCCGTGCCGGCGGCGGAAGAGAAAGCCCCCGCCCCGAAAGCCACCCCCAAGAGGAAGGCAACCCGCGGCAAGGGCGCGCCCGTGAGCGGCCTGAACGCATCGTTCACCTTTGACAATTTCGTGACGGGCGGCTGCAACGACTTCGCGTGCGCGGCCGCCAAGGCCTGCGCGGCGTGCCTGGAGAAGATGCCGTACAACCCGCTGTTCATCTACGGCGGCCCAGGGCTGGGCAAGACCCACCTGCTGCACGCCATCGGCAACGCCATCCTGGCCGGCCACGAGGGCGCCAAGGTGCTCTACCTCACCAGCGAGGTGTTCGCCAACGACTACATCGACGCCATCGGCAACGGCTCGCGCGCCATCACGGAGTTCCGCCGCAAGTACCGCAAGGCGGACGTGCTGCTCATCGACGATGTGCAGTTCCTCTCCCGCGGCGCCAAGACGCAGGAGGAGTTCTTCCACACCTTCAACGCCCTGCTGGGCAGCGGCAAACAGATAGTGCTCACCGCGGACTGCCCCGCCTCCCAAATCACCAACCTGGAGCCGCGCCTCAGCTCACGCTTCCAGCAGGGCATGACCGTCTCCGTCCACCTGCCGGACCTAGAGACCCGCACCGCCATCCTCCGCAACGTCTGCAAGCAGTGGAAGAGCGAGTACATCACCGACGACATCGTCAACTACCTGGCCCGCAGCGTCACGCGCTCCGTGCGCCAGCTGGTGGGCGCGTGCGT
The DNA here is from genome assembly GCA_030531305.1 of Akkermansia sp. Classification (GTDB taxonomy): domain Bacteria; phylum Verrucomicrobiota; class Verrucomicrobiia; order Verrucomicrobiales; family Akkermansiaceae; genus Akkermansia. Next base: position 9,338 of record JAUNNT010000011.1, on the reverse strand, counting down.
GCGCCTCGTCACCTTCGCGTCGTTCGCGGGACGCTGCCCCACCATGGCGGAGGCCAGGCAGTATATTGCGGACATCGTGCGCGAGAGCAAGGGCGGCACGGTGACCGTGGCGGACATCCAGCAGAGGATAGCCAACGAGTTCGACCTACGGCTGGCGGAGCTGACGGGGCCGCGGCGCAACGCCGCCGTGGTGCAGCCGCGCCAGCTGGCCATGTACCTTTCCCGCAAGCTGACGGGGAGCTCGCTGCAGGAAATCGGCGCGGCGTTCGGCGGGCGCAGCCACGCCACCGTGCTCAACGCCGCCCGCAAGGTGGAGGCGGATATCGCCAAGAACCCGGAGTTGGCCGCCGTGGTCAAGAAGCTGGCAGCCGAACTGGCGTGAGGCGGCGGAAAAAAAACGCGAGCTCGCTCGCGTTTTTCAATTCCTAATCCTAATCCTAATTAGGAATTACCCTATTCTTGCGGTTTATCCGGCTCATCCGGCTTTTCGTCCTTTTTCTCGGCCTCCTTGGCGCTGTTGTTGAGGGCGTCCTCGAACTCGCGGCGTGCCTTGCCGAACTCGCCCAGGCTGCGGCCGAGCGCGCGCGCAATGTCCGGCAGCCGCTTGGCGCCGAACACCAGCAGGCACACCAGGATGAGTATGCCCCATTGCAACGGGGAGGACAATATGGCCAGCGTGTTCATGGTGCCCATTCTAATCCCCCGTCCTGCACCATGCAAGGAAAAAACGCGCCGCCGCGCAGGGCATTCCGAGATTGACAACGCGCGGCGGGCGTGGTAAAGATGGGGGCGTCTCTATGATCAACACCCGCCAACTCTCCCGTGAACGCCATGCCATGGAAATGCGGCTCGCCGCGCTGTGCGATTTCGTGACGCGCGGCGGCGCGTACAAGGAAAAGGATTTCCGCGAGGTGCTGCGGCTGGACGCCATGGCGTTCCTGCTGTACCTGGCCAATGCGGACGGGAACCTGGTGAAGGACGAGCTGGAGTGCATCTGCGCGCTGTTCGGCTACCGTCTGACGGAGGAGAAATGGCAGCGCTACATGGAGGAGCGCGGCATCACGGACGCGGACTACCCCGCCAAGGCACCGTTCTCCCTGCACACCGTCCTGGAGGCGGAGAAAGCCGTGCCGTTCCGCGGCTACCACCCCAGCAAGATCTACGTGGAGAACATGTTCGAGCTGAGCGAGGCCGTGCTGCAGGCCGGCACCAACCGCGCGGCCCGCGGCAGCGCCGCACAGGCCCGCGCACGGCGCGATGCCTACATCGATTTCCTGGTCACCTTCTCCAACGACCACCTGCAGCGCAAGTGGCAGTCACGCGACTTCCGATACTCCTTCAACCTCGCACAGTCCAAGGAGATTGCCAAAATCGCCCCCAACTACGACGACTTCAAGAAGCTGCTCACCTCCATGCGGGAAGCCACGCAGACGCGCATCGCCAACCTCGGCTCACACAAGGACGGCTACCTGCACTTCCTGCGGGACCTGCAGGACTTCGCCGTCTACATCATCTCCGCGGACGGGCACATCTCGCCGGACGAGACCACCATGATGCGCTTCTACCTGGACACGCCCGTGGACGCCGTCTCCCTGCAGGAGAGCATCCACTGCGGCGGCATCGAGCCCGCGGGCATCCTGGAGCGCTGCCCGCAGACCATGGAGGACTGCATCCGCGACGACCGCTACATGGCCGAGCGCGGGAACCCCGACTTCAAGAGCGGCCCTGCCGTCATCAAGGCGTTCGAGGCTTTCGGCAAGGAATTCATCATCGCGGACTCCACGACCACCGAGCGGGAAATCGACGCCTACCTGCGCTACATCACCCACCTCAACCGCATCTACAACAACGCCTTCCCCTGCTCCCTCACGGAAACCGTCACCCTGGACCAGGCGTTCTACCAGGAGGCGCAGACCGATTCCCCCGCGCGCGATTCCGCGCCCGGCGAGCCGACCTCCCGCCTGCCGGAGCTGCTGGACGAGCTGAACTCCCTCACCGGGCTCACCGCCGTGAAGGAGGACGTCACCTCCATGGTGCACCTGCTGGAGGTGCAGCGCATGCGCCTCGCCCGCGGAATGAAGACCATCCCCACCTCCAACCACCTCGTCTTCTCCGGCAACCCGGGCACCGGCAAGACCACCGTGGCGCGCCTCCTCGCTCGCATCTACAAGGAGCTCGGCATCCTCAAGGGCGGCAACCTCGTGGAGGTCGACCGCTCGGGACTGGTCGGCGGATATGTGGGCCAGACCGCGCTCAAGGTCAAGGATGTCATCAAGAAGGCGCTGGGCGGCGTGCTGTTCATCGACGAGGCCTACACCCTCTCCCAGAGCAAGGGCGAGAACGACTTCGGGCAGGAGGCCATCGACACCCTGCTCAAGGCCATGGAGGACCACCGGGACGACCTGATTGTGATTGTGGCTGGCTATCCCAAGCTCATGCAGCAGTTCATTGCGTCCAACCCCGGCCTGGCCTCGCGCTTCAACAAGTTCATCCACTTTGAGGACTACACCCCCGCGGAGCTGCTGGACATCTTTGCCGGCATGTGCCGCAAGAACGGCTACACCCTCTCCGATGCCGCGGCCGACAAGGCGCGCCGCGTGCTGGAGGACCTGTACGCCCACCGCACGGAGAACTTTGCGAACGCCCGCGAGGTCCGCAACCTCTTTGAGCAGAGCGTCACCCGCCAGGCCAACCGCCTGGTTTCCGTTCCCAATCCCACGGATGCGCAACTGGCGGGGATTGAGCCGGAGGACCTTCCCGGGGAATGATGCGTGGTTGGGCGATACAGGGGGGGGAATTCCGGATTAGGATTAGGATTAGGATTTTGTTTGTGTGCCGGGCTGGTTGGTTGCGGTATGGCGTGGATGGTAGGCGTGATGGTGCGGAATTTGGTTGTCGAGCGGGGAGATGGGGTATAGAATGTCCGCGTGAAGATAAGTTCCCTGAAGCTGCTGGTGCTGAAGCTGGCACTGTTCGGCACGGTGATAGGCTACCTCTGCGTGGACCTGTGGGTGCTGGAGGGCCCGGTGTACCGCGCGCTGCATCCGCTGCAGACCGCAGCGGCGGAGAAGCCCGTGGCCACCGTGAACGGGGAGGCCGTCAACCGCGCGCAGCTCGCACGCCACACCGCGGAGCAGAACCTCCTCTCCGGGCGCGCGCTCGACGACTCTTCCCGCACCGCCAGCATGATACTCGGGCTGGTGAACAACAGCACCATCCGCATCCGCGCAAGGTACAACGACCGCAACCTGCCGCCGCAGAAGGAAGCGGCGCAGCGGGAGATGGCGCGCCTGCAGAGCCGCTGCGCGGACGAGCACGCCTTTGCCGCGGCGCTGCAATCGCAGGGCTACACGCGGGAGCACTTTGCCGCCAAGCTGGAGGCGCGCCTGCTGGAGCTGGCATGCCTGGAGCGCGCGGTGGACAAGCACACGGCCGTGGAGAACGAGGCCCTGGCGCTCCACTACGAGCAGCTGAAGGACGAGCTGGAAATCCCCGCCTCCCGCAGCGTGAAACACATCTTCCTCGCCACGCTGGACAAGGATGCCGATGCCGTGAAGGCGGATGCGGAAGCCCTGCTGGCGCGCATCCAGGCCGGGGAATCCTTTGCGGAGATTGCCAAGGAGCGCAGCGAGGACGAGCGCAGCGCGCCCAAGGGCGGCGACCTCGGCACGCTGTACGACGACGGCACGCTGCCGCTGGAGGAGCTGAACATCTTCGGCGAGACCCCGCTGGCGGCGGGCACGCCCGCGCTGGTGCAGAGCCGCTGGGGCTGGCACATCGTGCTGGCGGGCCCGGACACGCCTGCGTACACGCCGTCGCTGGACGAGTGCCGGGAGTCGCTGCGCAGCGCCATCGAGAGCGCACAGCGCGAGCTGGCCACGGATGCCTATTTCAACGCGGCGCTCAAGGAGGGGCGCGCCAAGAACCACATCCAAATCTTCTATGGCAAGTGAGCGCATCAGCGTGTGCCGCGCCGCGCATGGGCTGCACGGCTGCATTGACGTGCCGGGCGACAAGAGCATCTCGCACCGCGTCGCCATCCTCGGCGCGCTCGCGCGCGGCAGCATGCGCGTGAAAAACTACCTCTGCAGCGAGGACTGCCTCAACACCCTGCGCGCCATGCAGCAGCTCGGCGCAACGGTGACACCCGGCGACGCACCGCAGAACTTCACGCTCACCGGCTGTGCCATGCAGCCCGCCGCACCGCAGCGCGACATCGACTGCGGGAACTCCGGCACGGGCATGCGCCTGATGGCGGGCGTGCTGGCGGCGCTGCCGTTCGAGAGCCGCCTGTACGGCGACCGCTCGCTGAGCAAGCGTCCGATGAAGCGCATCCTGGACCCGCTCACGCAGATGGGTGCGCGGGTGGAGGCGTGCGGCGAAAAGCCCGGCTGCGCCCCGCTGCACATCTGCGGCGGCACGCTGCGCCCCATCGACTACACGCTGCCGATGGCGAGCGCGCAGGTGAAGAGCGCCGTGCTGCTGGCGGGCATGCTCACGCGCGGCACCACGCGCGTGCACCAGCCCGCCGTCACGCGCGACCACACGGAACGCCTGTTCGCGCACTTCGGCATCCCCTGCTCCGTTTCGGCAGACGGGCTGGACATTGCGGTGACGGGTCCCGTGGACATCGCTGCCAGGGACATCACCATCCCCGGCGACATCTCCAGCGCGGCATTCTGGCTGGTGGCGGCAAGCATCGTTCCCGGTAGCGAGCTCACGCTGCGCAACGTGGGGCTCAACCCCACCCGCTGCGGCATCATCCCCGTATTGCAGCGCATGGGGGCGGATATCACGATTGGAAATCGTGTGGACGCGGGCGAACCGTACGGCGACATCACCGTGCGCCACGCCCCGCAGCTGCACGGCACCGATATCGGCGGGGCGGAAATCCCCAACATCATCGATGAAATCCCCGTGCTGTCCGTGGCCGCCGCCTTTGCGGATGGCACCACCACCATCCGCGACGCCGCCGAGCTGCGCGTGAAGGAGAGCGACCGCATTGCCACCACCGCCGGAAACCTGCGCGCCATGGGCGCCGCCGTGGAGGAACTCGATGACGGCATGCGCATCGCGGGTGGCGCGCCGCTGCACGGCGCCACCCTGCAGAGCTTCGACGACCACCGCATCTCCATGTCCTTCCTCATGGCCGGCCTGGCCGCGGAAGGCACCACCACGCTGGAAGGCTGCCGGAACATCGGCACTTCATACCCCGGGTTTGAGGAGACACTGAGCCATGTGGCAGCAAGGTACTAGGTACTATGTACTATTTTGAACCGAGAGAGCGCCAATCAAATAGGCGACTCCCGATTTCCACATGTCGTTCATCGGTGGTGGCGGTGGGGGTTAAGGTCGCGCTGGTGTTCCTCGCGGTCATCGCGGTTGCGTAGCATGCCGCGGCGGTTGCGCTTGAAGACGCGCTCGAGGGTCATCTGGCGCTTTTCGTTGCGGCGTTCCAGCTCGGCAATCTCTGCATCCAGGTTGAGGAAATGCTCATATCGCTCATGGGAAAGGGTGCCGGCCTCCAGCGCGGCGCGGATGGCGCAGCCCGCATCCTTGCGGTGGGAGCAGTCCGCAAAGCGGCACTGCGTGGCCAATTCCGCGAGGTCCGCAAACTCCGCGCGCAGGGTGGCGGCATCCGTCCACATGTGGATTTCGCGCATGCCGGGGTTGTCGATGAGCACGCCGCCGCCTGGCAGCACCACCAGCTCGCGCGCCACGGTGGTGTGGCGGCCCTTGCCGGTGACTTCGTTCACGTGGCCGGTCTCCAGCCACTCGTCGCCCAGGAGGGAGTTGACGAGCGTGCTCTTGCCCACGCCGGAGGAGCCGACGATGGTGATGGTGCGTCCCTTGGGCACGCGGCGCAGGTACTGCGGGTATCCCTTCTTCCAGAGGGCCACGATGGGGTAGACCTCGCTGCAGAGCGGCTGCACCCGGGTGCAGAGGGCCTTCACCTCGTCCTCCGACACGGTGTCGGCCTTGTTGATGAGCACCACGGCCTCCGCGCCGCACTTGCGGATGAGCGTGAGGTAGCGCTCGATGCGGCGCATGTTGAAATCATCCGCGGCATCCGTGACCACCACCACCATGTCCACGTTGGCGCCGATAACCTGCTCCGCGCAGCTGCGGCCGGGGGCCTTGCGGGAAAAGCGGTTCTTGCGCGGCAGCATGGCGCGTATCACGGGCAGGTCGTCCCCCTGCCCCGGGTCCACCGCCACCCAGTCGCCCACGGTGGGCAGGTCGGCGTCGGACACGGCATCGTGCCACACCTTGCCGCCGAGCACCACCTCGTGGTCGCCCCTGCCCTTGGCAATGACGGTGAAGTTGATTTTGGTCTCGCGGATGATGCGCGCGGGATACCAGTCGGGCTGCTGGAGCGCGGCGAAGGCGTCGGCCAGGCGGGCGTCCCAGCCCAGCATCTCGGGGGTGACTTTCACTTGGGGCGGATGATGGTGGCGTGTTCGATGATGTGCATGGCGATGTGCTCCTTGGTGTCCTTCTCCAGATACTCCACATGGTCCGGGAACACCAGCACCACCTCGTTCTCGCGGGAATCGAAGCCGATGTCGCTGCGCGAGACGTCGTTGCCCACCACCATGTCGCACTGCTTGCGCTCCAGCTTGCCGCGCGCGTATGACTCCACGTCCTGCGTCTCCGCTGCGAAACCGATGAGCGTGCCCTTGAATCCGAAGACGCTGCGCATGCTGCCGAGGATATCGGGCGTGCGCTCCAGCTCCAGCACCATGCGCTCCCCCTGCTTCTTGATTTTCTGTTCCGAGTACGCCACGGGGCGGTAGTCCGCCACGGCGGCGGTGAGGATGGCCACGTCCACCCCGTCCAGCATGTCGCGCACCGCATCGTACATCTGCTGCGCCGTCTCCACCTGGATGAAGTCCACGCCCGGCGGCACATCCAGCGTGGTGGGGCCGGATATCAGCAGCACGTCGTGGCCGTCGTGCCGCGCCGCGCCAGCGAGCGCATAGCCCATGCGGCCCGACGAGCGATTGGTCAGGTAGCGGGCGGGATCGAGCGGTTCCCTGGTGGGTCCGGCGGTGATGAGAAACCTCATGCGCCACACTCTAGCACACATCCGCCGCCATGGCAACTCCCGCGCGCGCGTTTCAGGGATGCGGATGGAGAAAAAGCCGCCCGGGGCGTCCCCGGGCGGCTCAAACGCTCACAAGGTCTCGCCTTGAAAGCACAAACACACACATGAAAAAGACGTTCTTCAACGCCTACAGCTGTTTCCAGCCGCAAGGTCAATATACAGCATTCCTCCTGCCGACTGCAAGCATTTTTTTGCGGGTCTCGCAAAAAAAGCGCTACCGCATTGGGATAACGCAGGTCTCAAAGGTTGAAATCCTGGCAGAGTTCCGGTTTGTTGGGGTCGAAGGTGATGCGGAGCTTGGTGCAGCCCTGCTTGCGGTACTTGGCGGCATCCGCCTTGGAGAGCCCGGCGTTGAAGTTGCCGTCCACCGGGCAGCTGAAGACGTGCGTGGCGTCGACCTCCACTCGTTTGCCCTTGACGGAGACGTGCTCGTCGTCCGGGAGGGTGACGATAACGCTCTTGAGGTGGACGCCCTTGGCCTTGAAGGTGGTTCTGCCGGAGACCATGGCGTTCTCGATGGTGATGACCTCGCCCTCGGCCTCGATCTTGGCGTCCTTGATTTGGGCGGGCTTTTCCTTGGTGCCCTTGATGCCGTCGGACTCGATCTTGCAGAGGCCGAAGGCGGCGTTCCTGTTCTTGGCGGGAGAGAGCAGCAGGGTGTCGCCGATGCGGAACTTGGAATCGCCGGAGAGCACGGTGCGGCCGGGGCAGCGGTGCTCGTCCATGACGAGCTCGCCGCAGTTGCGCAGCTCCATGTATCCGGCGTTCTCCAGGCCGATGACGTGCAGCGGGCCTCGCAGGAAGCACTGCCCGGCGTTGCGGATGCCGTTGGCGGTGAGCTCCGCGCGGTCGCCCCGCAGCGTGAACTGCGCGCCCTTCTCCACCTCCACCACGCCGTCCTTGAGCTCCAGCTCGTTCTCCACCTGGAGCACGGGATAGCCCTTGGCGGCGGACGCGGCGATGTGCACGCTGCCGTGGCGCTTGGTCTTGGCGGCCAGCACGGTGTTGCGGTTCACGCTGCCCTTGTCCGGCAGCTTGGCGGCGCAGCCCTTCTTCTTGGCCACGGCCTCCGGCGTGTTGATGAACGATGCGGAGCTGATGTACACGCGCAGGTTGTCCGGCAGGCAGAAGCGGCTCAACGGGTCGTTGGACGTCACGTACAGGCCGCCGCGGTCCTCCATCAAATCCACGCGGAACACGCCGCTCTGCTTGTCGTCGGATTCCGTGAAGTAGAGGGCGTCCGGCAGCTTGTCGCTGCCCTTCTCATAGCCCCAGCACGCCAGGCAGTGGCCCATCTGCATCACGGGGCCGCCCTTGGCCTTCACGTCGTACAGCTCCACGCTCAGCAGAAGCGCCTGCCCCGCGTGCGCAAACGCCGCATCGAACACCTTGCGCAAATCCTTGCGCGTCTTGGGCGCGCTCGGCGCGGGCGAGTAGTCGGAGGAACCCATGTCCCAGAAGCAACCGCAGGGGCCGTTCTTGCCCTCCTCCCACTGCGTGGGCTCGGTGAAAATTTTCTTGAAGAAACCGCCGCCCTGCCGGGGCACGGCGAGGTGCAGGCGCTTCACGCGCTCCTCGGTGGGCGGGTTGGCGATGCTGCCCTGCAGCCACCAGGAGAGCGTGTTCAGGTTGAACCCCGGCCCGTGGCTCCAATTTTTGAGGAGGTAGTTGTACACCGCCAGGCAGCCCGTGGACGGCATGCTGGCCGACACCTCCCTGGCGCCGTTGGGCAGCTCCGCGCCCTCGTCGTGCAGCTTACCGTAGAAGTCCTGCCAGTGCTGGATGACGCTTGCGCCGGACGCCGCCCAGCACAGGTCCATGTCCTGCATCCAATCCTCGGAGGGACTTGCATCATCGTCGTTCATGGCATACTTGTCCACATCGTAGATGCGTCCGGCCACCAGGTTGGCGGCCTGCAGCGGCAGCATGCCCAGGGAAATTGCAGCAATGGTAACGGCGAGCGGTTTCATGGCGTTATTCGGAATGACTGACACAATACAAAGAACGCGGGGGGAGGGACTTTAACCCCCACAAGCAAGTCCAGCCAATTGGCTCATCTATTCCCCCGCGCCCACAACGTACATGAGGTTGGCAAATCCGTCAAGCAAAATTTGTGCGGGATAGGGGTAATGATTGGTGGCAACGAGCGTGGTTGGTATGCGGGCGTTGGCGTGTATCCACCCCGCGCAAGGCGGGGTTGCGTTAGTTGTAAGTGCGAAGGGGGACACCC
>JAUNNT010000010.1 GCA_030531305.1 Akkermansia sp. | reverse complement strand
AAAAAATGTTGAGCCTCCTAGGAGGCTCTCATCCAGCCGCGCCGTTCGGCGCGGTTGCGGGTGAGTTTCATCTGGCGTTTCGCCAGATGAAACATTTTGTCGCGCGGCTCTGCCGCGCCTAACTTTGAGCCACCTTGGTGGCGTCAACTTTTCCTAGCCCCGGGCGAAACCCGGGGGACAACCACCCATGCATACCCACCACGGAACCCCGCCCCGTGCGGGGTGGACTCACGCCAAGGGTGGCTCCGCTCCGAGCGTTTTTATGGGACGGCAATCAGCGTTTCCTTAGAAATTGATTCTGTAGCCGGCGGTGGCGTTGACATCGGAGAAACCGTCGCGGAATTCGGCGGAGCCGTCGATGAAGATGGCACCGGCGTCCTGGCCGACCGGGATTGAGAACCCGGCGCCGATTTCCACGCCGAAGGCGCCGAACTCCGCGCTCTTGACGGTGCGGGAGGCCGAGGCGCCGATGATGGCGGCGCTGCCGCTGACATCACGGTCTCCGGCGTCCATGCGCAGGATGGCGCGGCACTCGAAGAGCGAGGAGCGGTTGTAGAACGTGCTGCCGAAGATGCTCTGCAGGCGGCCGCCCAAGCCGAAGCTCACGGTGCTGGCGTCCATGTCGTCCACCTTGAGCGCGGCGTCGGTCTCGCCCTTCTCGGTGTACCCGCCCATGGAGCTGTGGCGGAAGGTGACATTGAAGACGGGCTGGAAGCAGGCGGTGGCGTGCTCGTCCAGGGCCACAGTATAGCCGACCTCGTACATGAAGCCGAAGGCCAGGCCGTCGGAATCCGTCTTGGTGGCGTAAGAGCCCGCGCCGTAGTCCACGGTGCGGTCGGTCTCCGCCTGGGCGAATCCGAGGGTTGCGACGAAGGTGTGGACCCAGGCGCAGCGGTTGTACCGGCCGAAGGCGGTGACGTACATGCGGTTGAGGTCGCCCGACACGGTATCCTCCGAGGTGGCGTTGAAGTCGCCCATCATGTCGGTGACGGCGAGGCCGCAGGTGAAGCGCGGAGTGCAGTCCACATCGAATCCGACGGTACCGCCCCAGCTGTTGAGCTTGTACCCGGCGAGGGTGTTGTCGGCCTGCAGGCGCCGGAAGTCGCCCTCGGCGTTGATCCAGGCGTTGACGTACGGGAGGCCCTCGCTGAGAAGGTCTTCCGAGGTGCCCATGGAGGTGGTGCGGTTGCGGATGGCGCGCAGCTGGCGCTCCACGTCGCCGGCGAGTGCGGCGCCGAGCGCGGCGGCGGAGGCCCCGCTCACGGCGGCGGCAATCTTATCGGCGCGCTCGCCGCTCACGGCGTGCGTCTCCAGCTCGGTGAGGATGGCCGCCAAGTCACCCTGGGGGGCGTTCACCTGCGGGTTGAGCGCCACAAAGGCGTCGTCCAGCATGGCGGCGCCGGAGCGTCCGTTGTCCGTGGAGGGCTGAACGGTATCCTGGTAGAAATCGTCGCGCATATCCACCAGCAGCCTGCCGTTCTGCACGCGGCCGTTGGCGTAGTACTTGTCGAGCAGGTAGCCGTCGAACACCACGGAATCAGTTGCCGTGTCGTTGGCGCCGATGCGGGCCAGCACGAGGCCCTTGTCCTTGCCGCCGTTGTTGACGGCCATGGCGAGGGTGGAATCGCCCGCGGCCTGGTGCACGAGGACGGTGGAGCCGTCCAGATTGAGGCTGGCGGCCTTCACCACCTCCGGGGTGTTGTTGGAATCCAGCGTGAGCGCGCTGCGGGTGGCGGAAAGGCCGAACTCCAGCGTGCCGCCCGTGAGGGAGGACGCATCATCCAGCACCAGCGTGGCGCCCGTGATGTCCTCGCGGGCGCTGTTGAGCGCCAGCGTCATGCCGTCCGCATGCACGCCATCGATATGGCGCGTGCCGGAATACTGCAGTCTGGCGGTGCCGCCGCCCGCGAGCGACAGGCCCTCGTCCGCCACCAGCGAGGCATCCGCGCCGCGCTGCACATCCACGGTGGCGGCGGCGTAGGAGCCGGTGTAGCGGCCGTCCGTGCCCGTGACATGCACGGTGCCGGAGAGCAGCGAGCCCTCTGTGCCGTTGAGCCGGCCCGTGGTCACATTGCCCTGGGCATCGAGCTCGCTTTCGGCATCCATGGTGATGCTGTTGGTGGTGAGGGAGGAATTCTCCTGCACGGCGAGGGAGCCGCCGATGGACACGCTGGTGACGGCCACATCCGTGGCGGTCACGCCGTCACCGATGGTGAAGTCCGCCCCGCCGAAGACCGCCAGGCCGTTGGCGAGGTCCAGCGTGTTCGCGCCGTGGACATCCGCCACCGCGCCGGAGTAGACGGAGAAGAGGCTGGCGTGCGCCGCGCGGTCCAGGTTGATGCTGCCGCCGCCGATGACCTGCACCCAGGAGTTGGGGGCGGGCACGCTGCCGCCGGACCAGTTGGAGCCGGTGCCCCAGTCGGAGTCGCCGCCCACCCACACGTAGTCGCCCATGGAAATTTCCGCGGTGAGCACGATGGTGTGGTTGACAGTGTCGTTGGCGATGCGGTAGCTCAGCGCCTCACCCTCCTCGAAGATGCGCGCGGAGCCGTTCACCAGCAGCGCGGAGTAGTCCTGCGTCACGCTCGCCAGCGTCACGCTCTGGCCGTCCGCCAGGTGCAGCGCCTTCACCGCGTCCTCGTTCACCACGAAGTTGGTCTGCGCGGCACCCAGGCTGTCGGCGTACAGGCTGTGCGAGCCGAGGCCGATGCTGTCCAGCTTGATGGTGGATGCGGTAACCGCTCCCGAGGCGTGCAGCGTGCCGGTGGAAGCGATTTCCAGCGAGCCGGCGGTGACGTTGGCGAGGTTGACCGCGCCGTCCACCACCAGGCTACCCGTGAGGTTGACGTTGCCCGCGGAGCCCGTGGTGGAAGTGATGGTGATGCCCTGCGCGCCGCCCGTGAGGGACTGCCCGGCGGCCATCTCCAAGGAATCGATGGTACCCTTCTGCACGGCCACGGATGCGCCCGTGCCCTGGATGGCGAGCGCGCCGCCGCTGAACTTGTTGATGGAGGAACCCGCGCCCACGGTCAGCTTGGAGCCGTTGGAGAGGGTGTCGGTGACGGTGAGCTTGGAGAACGAGTTGGCCGAACCCGCGGCCAGCTGCACGTTCTTGGCCTGCACCACGCCGCCGTTGGCAACGGCGTTGGCGAAGGATATCTTGGCGTTGTCCGCCGCCAGCAGGCCGGAGTTGGAGAGGGCGCTCACGGTGGTGTCGCGCATGAGGTTGACCGTGCTGCCGCTGCCGATGACCGCATTCAGCCCCGCGCCGCCGATAGCGGTGTTGATGCTGGCGGTGGCGCCGCCCGTGACGTTGAGCTTGGAGGCGATGCTGAGCGTGTGCCCGCCGGTGAAGGTGTAGGCGACGTTGCCCGTGACGTTGAGCGTGGAGACCGAGATGTCCTGCGCGAGCGTGATGGTGCCGCCCTGCCCCGCCGCGGTGAAGAACACCGCGCAGCCGGGAGTGAACGCCTGGCTCGCGGAGCCGCCGTCCGCGGTGCTCCAGTTGGCGGTGGAGGTGTCCCACGTGCCGCTGCCCAGGTTCACGCCCCAGTACAGGTCCGCGGCCTTCTCATAGTGGCCAGGGTCCAGCGTGGGGGCGAACGCACCCGCAATGGCCGTGATGGCGCCCGCCGTCACGGGGGAGGACGTGGAGTGCGACACGGTCACGCCGTTGAGCGTGCCGGAGTTGCTGCCCAGGCCCTCGCCGATGAGCATGTCGCCCAGCCACACGTAGTAGCCCTCCGTGCTGCCCGCGGGCAAATCCGCGGAGGTGATGTAGGACACGCGCAGCGCGTCCGCGTTCTGCGACATGTCGGCGGAGTACAGGATGGTGGAGCCCCACTGGATATAGGCCTCGCTCACGTTGAGCGTGCCGGTCCTGGAGCCGTTGCCCAGGGTGAGGGAGAACACGTTGCCTGTCTGCCACGTGGAGGGCTGGCCTGGCGTGCCGCCGTCGCCCACCAGAAGGGAGGCAACGTCCACGGTGTAGCTGCCGCTCACGGTGATACCGGCCTCCGCCCAGGTCTTGGTGGAGCTGCCGCTGGCGGGCACGGTGAGGTTCAAATCAGTGAAGGTGGCGGCTCCGCGGCGCGCGCGGCCCATGGTGCGGCCGCCGTAGCCCAGGCCCTTGGCCACGTTGCCCGCGATGATGAGCTCACCCTGGTTGGAGGGGTGCAGGCCGTCGCCGATGAACATGCTTTGGATGCCCGTGTTCACCTTGGCATCCGCCAGCGCGATGAGGCCGGTGTTGACGTTCACCACGGTGATGTTGTCCGCGTTGGACTTGGAGGCGGCCCACTCGCGCAGCATCATGTTGAAGTCCATCTGCCTGTAGAAGTCGCTCTGCTCGGCGTGCGTGGCGCCGCTGGTGCGGTAGCCGTACCACGTCGGCATGTCCAGGATGACAATCTCCGCGTCCGCGTTGCTCTGCACCATGGCGGACATGATGACGTCGAACGTGCCGCTGGTGCCGTCGAACGCGCCGTTCTGGTAGCCGAGGACAGACTTCAGCACGCCCGCGTACTGGGCGTCCGTGAGCGTGCCGGAGATGTCGGACAGCAGGTCGTTGGTGCCGAGCAGCATGAAGTAGGTGTCCGGCGCGTTGGCACCCGTGAAGGTGGGGCCGGAGTAGGTGCCGCCGGTGGTGGTGGTGGTGGACAGGCCGAGCCAGTTCTTGATGTTGGTGTTGTCGAAACGTCCGCCGCTCCTGGTGCCGGCCACTTCATAGGAGCGGGCGGAGGACTTGGAGCTGTGGTTGTTCTGGAAGGTGACGCCGCGGTACTCCGCGGTGGTGATCTTGCCGGAGGTCTGCGTGTGCTGGTAGTAGCCCCCCTCGTTCTGGGTCACGCCCACATCCGTGAGAATCTTGAAGAACGCATAGCGCCAGGAGGCCTGGCCGCTCACGCCGTCCGTGATGGAATCGCCCACGTACATCACGTTCCCCAGGTCGTCCTTGGCCATGGCCTGCACCGGGGTGAACGCCAGGTTGAGCTTGTTGCCGTCCGCCTTGAGCGTGGCGTTGTAGCCTGCGGGGGCGATGTAGTTCTTCAGCTTGACGTCGCTCAGGTGCGCGGTGTCGATGCTGCCGGAGGCGGTTGCGAGCGTGATGTCGCGGTGCGAGGTGAGCACGAAGTTCGAGAGGTCGATGCCCGCGCCCGCGCCCAGCGAGATGTCCTTGGCGGCAATCATGCCCGCGCCCGCCAGGTGCAGCATGGAGCCGCCGCCCATGGTGAAGTTGCCGCTAGAGAGGTTTTTCTGCAGCCAGAGGTCGCCAGACTGCACGCTCAGGTTGCCCGTGAACGTGCTGGCGGCGGAGATGAAGACATCACCCTCGCCGCCGAGTGTGAGGGTCTTGCCGCTGCCCACGTTCAGGCTGCCCACGGTGATGGAGTAGCCGTCCTCGCCGCTCCACGTCTGGGAATCGTTGGCCACCATGGCGGAGTTGACGACGAGGTCGGCCTCGTGCGTCTCGATGCCTGCGGAGCCGAGCGAGATAGTGCCGCCGTTGATGGTGACGCACTCCTTGTAGGCGCCGTTGACGGTGATGCCCTTGGCGTTCAGCGTGGCGCCGTTGGCGATATAGTTGCCGTAGCCCGCGGCCACGGCGGCCTTGCTGGGCGTGCTCACGGACGAAATGTCCCACTCCAGCACGGTGGAGGCATCCGGCGCGGTGGCGTTCCACCAGGCCGCGGCGTCCGTGAGGGCCACCTGGTCGTTGCTGCCGCGCACCTGTCCCACGTCGATGCCGCCCTGCACGGCGAAGGCATAGGCGTAGCGTGCGCCGATGGTGATTTGGGACTCGCCGTTGTAGTGCACGCCCATGGTGTCGCCGCTGGTGATTTTATCCAAATCGCGGGTGTAGACGAAGCCGATGTCGTCGCGCGAGGCGGCGAGGTTCTCCAGCTGGGTGTGGGTGTCGCCTGCGTTGCTCTCGCCGCCCAGCGAGGTGTCCGTCTGGTTCCAGGTGGCGGGTTCGCCGAGCACGCTGTTGCCGTTGAAGAGGATGGAGCTCCCGGGAATGCCGGCCATGAGCAAATCCGTGTACAGGTTGGTCAGGAACGCCGTGTAGTTGGTCTGCACGGTGGTGCCGCCGTGCGTGTTGCTCTCGCCCTGCAGGTACATCAGGCCGTCGATGCTCACTGTGTCGTACCCCTGTGCCTTGGCGGCGTTGTAGGCGTCTTTCACCGACTGCACGATGAGCGCGTAGTTGCCGTGGCCGCCGCCCTTCACCCAGTACTCGTCGCCGCCGCCGTCAAGGGATGCCTTGATGACGCCGAGGGTGTCGCCCTCGTTCATGAGCCAGCCCTTCTGCTGCATCATGTAGGAGAATCCGTACTCCGGGCCCATGCAGTTGTTGCCGCTGTATGCGGGGAGCTGCGGGGCCACGGTCTGCCAGGAGGGGGAGGCTACGATCAGCCCGCCGTCCTTGTTCATGTTGCCGTTCCACAGCAGGCCCGTGGACTTGTATTTCTCGCGCATCTCCGCGGAGGCGGGGCTGCCCTTCACCGCGCCCAGGGAGTTGGACTGGCCCGTCAGGATGTATGCGTGGAAGACCTTGCCGCCGGGCGTGGGCGGCGTGGGGCCGCTGCCGCCCGTGGTGGCCGTGAGCGAGATGTTGCTGATGAGGTTTTCCTCGCTGGAGCCGCCGGTGCCGCGGATGATGGCAAGGATTTCATAGCTGTCCTTCCAGCTTTCGATATTCTGGATGGTGAGGGATTGCGTGGTGCCGTTGGCGGTCATCTCCGGGCTGACTAGACATACCTGCTCGGCCATGGTGTCGTCCGTCCAGGTCACGAATTCCTGCGTGGCCGTGTCCAGCACTGCCAGGCCCAGCGTCACGTTGAACCCGGCGTTCTCGCGCATAGCGGTGAACGTGATGGTATCCACAGCCATGCCTGCCGTCAGCTCGTCGGGATCCGTCAGGTAGAACACGGTCTCGCCGCCCTTGCCGTTGCGGCCGTAGAAGCGGCTGATGGCGTACACGCCATCCCCCGTCTCCTCCGTCAGGGCCTCCGTGTCCGCGTAGGTCACCACGCCGTTGTTGGTGGCCAGGTAGGTGGCGGGGTCGTATTTGACGTGGCTGTCCCCCATGAAGTTGGTGAATGCGGCGGCAATGTTGCCGCCGGCGGCCACGGGTGTGCCGCTCTGGTCTTGCAGGGCGGTGGGCTTCCCTGTCTGAAGGTGGATGGTGATGGTCTGCTGCTCTGCGGAAGCCACGCCGGGCAGGGTGAGGCCAATCAAGGTGCATGCCGCCAGCACGGCGGCCCGAAGCCCATGGGGGAGGTGTAATTTCATAAGTGTACGGAGAGGTTAGCGTGCGCGCGCGCGGCGCACGTCTTCTGTGTTGCCCATTCTACGCCAATCCCCCCCGCACGGTCAAGCACGGAATGTTTGCAAGGCCGGGCAAATTTACATGTGCAGGTGCACGCCCCCCCCCATGCATGGAGCTTGACAAAGCGGCGTGTTCAAGCTATAAGCGGGGGAACATTTACCATGAACCGCAAACTCACCACCAACCTTTTGTGTCTCCTTTTGGGAATAGCATGCATCTTCTGCGCGCGCGCAAGCGAGGAAGACGAGATGGACTACTCAACGGACCTGACGCTGGAAACCATCCGGAGCACCATGCAGCGGGAGAAGGAAATCAGCCCCAAGCTGATGCCGCTGCTGGACGCGCAGCGCGCCAGGGCGGCGGCGAGCCTGGACGAGCTGGAGCGCAAGTACGAGGAGCTGCGGCTCGCCACGTTCTACCAGGGCCTTTCCAACTTCTTCCACCTTGCCCACACCTGCAGTGAGATTGCCAAGCTGCACACCCGCAGCCTCAGCGACAACTTTCCCATCACGCGCACCCGCGTGCGCATCGGCATGGCCATCCAGCGATACGCCTTCCTCGCGCAATGCATGCGCGAAATCAACACCGCCAAGCTCACCCAGCAGGAAAAGCAGCAGCTTAAACAGGCCCTGAGCGACTGCGACACCATGGAGCGCGACTACAAGAAGCTCTACGATGTCATGCTCAAGGACGAGGAGCGCTTCAGCAAGCTCTCCGAGAAAATACGCAAGCTGGACATCTACGCCAACGGCGCCGAGGTGGGGCGCTACGCACGCCTCTCCGCCGACCGCAAGCCGGTGGACCTCAAGAAGGTGGTGGACTTCCGCGAAAAGCAGAAAAGCAAGCAGGAACAGGACAACAACGACAAGAAGAATGCCAAGGAGGACACACCCAGCACCCTGGAAAAGGCCCAGCAGCTGAGCAAGGAGGATGCCGACACCGACAAGCGCCGTGCCGACTTCATGGCGCGCGCCGTGGAGGAGGCCAAGGCCTACGGCACCGATATCGATTTGACCGAAAAGCTCACCCTGGAGAGCGAGCAGCAGGTGGAGGGGCGCCTGGCCGCGCGCATCGGCATGTGCCTCTGGGAGCCCTCCCGGCTGCACCGCGACTCCGACATTCCCGTGAGCTTCCTGGACAGCTGGGGCTATCTGCTCAAAAGCGTCTATAAAACCTACATTGCCCCGGAAGATGCCACGGCGGCGCACGCAATGGGGCGAGCGGGACTGTTTTTCCTGGTGCTGCTGGCGGTGGCGAGCCTGCTGAGCCACGGGGTTTGGCAGTACTGCAAGTGGCGGATGGACAGGCGTATCAGCCGCAAGCGCCTGCGCGCCGCCATGCTGCCGCTGACCTGCGCCATCACCGGCCTGGGACTGTTCATCTACGGGCAGTTCGCACACCCGACCTACCTGGGCAACCACGTGGCGGGCATGGGAGAGTTCCTGCTCATCTCCGCGGTAATGTTCGGGTCCATGGTGGTGTACCTGAATTCGCGGCGCGTGCTGGGGGGCATCCGCCTGTTCGAGCCGCTGTTTGTCACCAACTTCTTCTGCATCCTGTACTGCGTGCTGATGTGCAGCAACTACATGCTGGCCATGACCGCGCACCTGGTGTTCGCGATTGGCGCGGTGTGGATGCTGGTGCGCTTCCTGAACCATATCCGCAACCTGAGGATTGCCGCGCGCGTGCACGCCGTGCTGAGCATCATCATCTTGACCACGGGCGCGGTGCTGTGCTACCGGGGCTACTACTACGTCTTCATCCTCATTGAGCTGTCCTGGTACGTGCTGATGGCCAACTTCATGTTCATGACGGCGCTCAACAAGCTCACCCTGCTTGCGTGCCGCCGCGTGGCCGCCAGCAAGCGCCTGAAGCACTTCCACACCTACATCAACGCCTGGCTGCGCCTTGTGGTCTCCCACATGCTCAAGCCGCTGATATTCCTGCTGCTCATCTGGTACGGTCTGCGGTGGTCCACCGAGTGTTTCGACCTGGCGCACTTCCTGCAATCGTGGATGAGCGTGCCGCACCAATTCGACGGCTTCATCCGCACCATCTCCGGGAACGACATCATGCTCATCATCACCGTGGGCATCTGCATCAACTGCTTCATCCAGGTGCTGCGCCAAACCGTTGCCATGATGTACGGGGAGGATGCGGACGCCGGGCGCAGCCAGACGCTCATCACGCTGTTTGCGCTGTTGTTGTGGGGCGGGTTCATCATCTTTGCGCTGAACGTGCTGGATGCGGACTACAACTCCATCCTGGTGGTGATGGGCGGCATGTCCGTGGGCGTGGGCATCGCCTTGAAGGACACGATAGAGAACCTGTCGTGCAGCGTGTCGCTGATGCTGGGGCGCCTGCGGGTGGGGGACATGGTGGAGTGCGACGGGACGCGCGGCAGGGTGGTGAACATAGGCTACCGCACCACCACGCTGGAAACGCTCAACGGCTCCGTGGTGTGCTTCCAGAACTCCAAGCTCTTCAACCAGAACTTCAGGAACCTCACCAGCAACCACCAGTACGAGTACGCCAACGTGGAAATCGGCATTGCCAACGGCACGGATGTGGCCATGGCGCGCAGGATCATCCTGCGTGCGCTGCGCCACCTGCCGGGGCTGGCGGAACAGCGCCCCAGCGTGGTCACCCTGAGCCAATTCGGCAACAGCACGGTGGTGCTCAACGTGGGGGTGTGGGTTGCGGTGAACAGCAAGGCGCTGGTGCTCTCCCGCGTGCGCGAGGCCATCTACAAGGCCTTTAAGGACAACGAAATCGAGATCCCCCTCTCGCAGAAAGAGCTCTACATCAAGTGATTTGGGGGCGCTATCCCGCTTGAAACCGTATACATTGGGAACCATGAAAAGGACAGGCATCTATGCAGGCAGTTTCGACCCGCCGACCAACGGGCACCTGTGGATGATCCGGCGCGGTGCGGAGCTGTTCGACGAGCTGGTGGTGGTGCTGGCCATCAACCCGGAAAAGAAAAGCCTGCTGAGCATCGAGGAGCGCGAGGGGATATTGGAGAAGCTGGTGGCGGGGGTTCCGGGGAAGGTTCGGCTGGCCACGGTGGAGCATGGTTTCCTGGTGGACTTTGCGCGCAAGGCGGGGGCGGATTTCCTTCTGCGCGGCATCCGCAGCACGGTGGATTTCGAGTATGAGAAGCCGATGGCGCGCATGAACGCGCGGATGGAGGGTGGCATCCAGACGGTGTTCCTGATGCCGCCGAGCGAGCTGGAGGAGATATCGTCCTCGCTGGTGCGCGGGTTTGTGGGCGTGCCGGGCTGGGAGCGCTGGGTGAAGGCGTGCGTGCCGCCCTGCGCGTTCGACGCCATCTGCGCCAAGCTCCGATAACCGCATTGCAACCGCCCATGCTGTACTGGGACAACAACGCCACCACCGCCCCGGCACCGGAAGTGCTGGAGGCCATGCTGCCCTACCTGCGGGAGAATTTCTACAACCCCTCCGCCTCCTACGGCCCCGCCCGCGAGGTGCGCCGCGCCATGCAGACCGCCCGCGAACAGGTGGCCGAACTCGTCGGCGCGGCCCCGGATGAAATAGTCTTCACCTCCGGCGGCACGGAAGCCACCAACACCGCGCTCGCCGGCATGAAGAACGTCCTCACGCTCGCCACGGAACATCCCGCCACCCTCCACACCGCGGCGGGTGACGCCTGCCCCGTGCTCACCAACGGCCTGGCGGACCTGCCCACGTGGAAGGAGCTTCTGCCCGGGCACGACGGTGCAAGTTTCGCGTGGGCGAACCATGAGACGGGCGTGGTTCAGCCCGTGCACTCCCTGGCGCAAAGCGCGCACGAGGCGGGGCTGCGCGTGCATGCGGACCTGGTGCAGGCGGCGGGCAAGGTGCCCGTGCAGCTGCATGCGCATGAAATAGATTTCGCATCCCTCTCCGCCCACAAGCTGCACGGCCCCAAGGGCGTGGGCGCCCTCTACATCCGCCGCGGGACCATGCTGGAAAAAACGTTCATCACGGGCGGCGACCAGGAGGACCTGCGCCGCGCCGGAACGGAGAACGTGCCCGGCATCATCGGATTCGGCAAGGCTGCGGAGCTCGCGCGCGCTGCAGCCGATTCCTACGCCGCGCTCGCATCCCTGCGCGACAAGTTTGTGGAACTCCTGCGGGCGGACGGCGCGGAGGTGGTGGTGAACGGAGCTGCGGCGCCGCGCCTGCCGCATGTGCTGAACATGCGCGTGCCGGGCGTGCGCGCGGAAGACCTGCTGCACCTGCTGGAACCGGCGGGGCTGCTGTGTTCCGCCGGCTCCGCCTGCACCAGCTCGCACCCCACACCCAGCCACGTGCTGCTGGCCATGGGGCTCACGGACGCCCAGGCGCGCGAATCCCTGCGCGTCTCCCTCTCCCGCTTCACCACCGCGCAGGATGTGGAGCAAGGCGCACAGATTTTCCTGAACGCCCTCCGCACCCTGCAATCCGCGCAATCTCCCATCACAGGCCCCGTGACGGTGTACAGGTGACGGCATGTGTTCCAACACGCAAAGCGGCTATTGGTGCGCGAAGAAGCGTTCCGCGAGGGCGCAGACGCGGCGGCAGACCTCGCCCACCTCCGTGCGGGAGGTATTGAGAATGCGGTGGGCGGTTTCCCTGTAGAGCGGGCCGCGCTCCTCCCACAGGCGGTGGAGGGTGTCGGCGGGGTCCTCCGTCTGCAACAGGGGACGGTTGGCGGCGCGGATGTTGCGGTGCATCAGGGAACGCGGGGAGACGTTGAGCCACACCACAAAGCCCAGGCTGCGCAGCAGCTCGCGGTTCTCCGGGCGCAGCACCACGCCGCCGCCGGTGGAGATGACGGGCGGCGGGGTTTGCGGGTGCTCCTCCAGATAGCGCAGCAGGGCGGTCTCCAGCGCGCGGAAGTGCGCCTCTCCCCGCTCTGCGAAGATTTGGGAGATTTTCATGCCCACCTGCTCCTCGATGAGGGCGTCCATATCCAGCAGGGGCATACCGGTGCGCTTGCTCACCAGCTTGCCGATGGTGGTCTTGCCGCACCCCATGAGCCCGATGAGGATAATCGGGCGCCCGTGGGTCTCTATGGGATGCGTGGGATTCATGAAGATTTACTAGGTACTCTTTACTATGTACTAGTTGTTCTTCTGCGAACAGTGTAGCAGATTTTATGGGCGTGTACAATGGGCAATGTGCACATCGAGGCGGGGAGTCATGACACAGAGTGAGCGGATTGGGGTTGCCATTTGGCGCGGGGGGTGTATATATGGCGGTATGAACCCAACGCCTGACAAGAGGGGATGCCTGCTGGTTCTGCCGGAGCTGGTGGCGCGCGTGTTCCGCGGCAAGCCCGCGGGCGAGCGCGCCGGAACCGCCGCGCAGCACATGAAGGGCAACCTGCTCACCCCGCGCAACGTCATCATTGCCGTGCTCGCCGTGCTGTACGCGGTGTGGCCGGCGGATTTCCTGCCGGACATCATGCCGCTGGTGGGCTGGCTTGACGACATCGGCGTGCTGGCCATCGCGGTTTCCCTCATCACCGCAGCCGTACACCGCCGCACGGACAATTTGCCGAACGACGAACAGCCGCAGGAGCGCCCGATGCGCAACTGCACCCCTGCCCCGCAGGATTCGGAGGAAAAGCGCCTGCCGTAGCCCGCAGCCTACTTCTTCTTGTCAAAGAAGTTCCCGCTGTAGTGGGTGGTGCCGCCTGGCGTGGTGTAGGACGTGCCCGTGCGGCCCTGGTTGTCGCGGTAATGCGTGGTGCCGCCTGGCGTGGTGTAGGAGGTGACGCTGCGCCCCTTGTTGTCCGTGTAGTGGGTGGTTCCGCCGGGCGTGGTGTAGGAGGTTCCGTGCGTGCCGCGGTTGTCGGAGTAGTGCGTGGTGCCGCCGGGTGTGGTGTAGGATGAGCCGTGCGTGCCGCGGTTGTCGCTATAGTGCGTGGTGCCGCCCGGCGTGGTGTAGGATGAGCCGTGGTAGCCGTTTGGCCCGTTGTAGTGCCTGGTGCCGCCGGGCGTGGTGTACGCGCTCCCCTGCGCCCAAGCCGCGCCGCACAGCGCAACCATCATCAAAATTGCAATCGCTTTCATGTTCGTCTCCCTTATACCCCCTCACCCATCGTTGTGTCAAACGCAATTTCCCACAAAGGCGTGTTGACATGCCACCGGGAAACGATACAATGGCTCCTGTCACCACACCCCAACACATAGAAACATGTATATTACCATCCATGACAACCAATTCAGGGATTTGAAAAACTTCAAGGGGGAGCCGGCCTTCCCGGATATTTTCACATCTAGGGACCTGACCGCCGATTTTGAACTTATAAGCGGACCAAATGAATTCGGTTGGGCCAGGGTACCGGGAGAGCTCTACCATGTGAATGCCCCCTTGAACAGCGATATCTGGAACGAGGATTTCCGCAGGCGCTTTGCCCAATGGAGGTGTGCCGTATTTGCGCCGGAAGGCTTTGAACAAAACCCCAGGCCGCTTCCTGTCGTGTTCTCTTTCGCGGGAATCGGCGGGGACTACTCTGACAACGCCCTGTACGTCCGCCATGTCGTCAAGGAACTGGGATGCATCATGGTCACATTCGACCTGCACCTCACAGGCTACCGCGTGCTTACCGACGACAAGAGTTTTTGCGATGCAGACACCCGGATAATGAAAAACATCGCAATCATGGGATCTGCGGGGCGCCCCATAGACAACACCTGCCTGAAGCAATTCGTAACGGAACAGGCGTTCAACATAACGCAGATATGCGCCATGTTGAAGGAGCGGTACAAAATCCCCGGCGAAGAGCCCCTGCCCGTCATTGCAATGGGGTTTTCCCTGGGCGGGTTCTACGCATACCAGTGCGCCTTGCAGCTCCCGAACTGCGTGGGCGCCGTTTGCGCCGCGGCTTCGTCCGACATTTGCCGCTATGACCTGTACAAGATGTTTACCTTAGCGCGCATGGCTCCTTGGCTCATCCCTGGGCTCGACGTACTTACGGCGGGCATCCTTCACAAATACGCCACCTATGCCATGGCCATCGCACACGTCACCCAGTCGCCCTATTCCGGCAAAGCCGCATGCGGGCGGGATATCCCCATCCGTTTCGTCATCGGTTCAGAAGACAAAATGGTCAGTGTGCAGCGCGAGCGCGAAGCATGCATGCGCGAGCAGATTCCCAACCGCACGGTCATTGAGGTGAAAGGGATGGCCCATAAGCCGGACACGGGAGAATTCGTGCCGGGATTCAACGATATGAGAAAGCTCAATCCGCTTGGGGAAAGAATCGTGCAAGAGCTTTCCGGCATCGTCCGCGACTGGCGTTCGGCGCACGGGGAGTAAACGCAAAGCCCCGCACCCGCGCAAATCTATAGTGAACCCAGATAGCTTCCAATCCCGATGAGCAGCAGCGCGCCGCCCACCACACAGCCCGCCGTTTTCATCCAGCCCTCCCACTTGCCGAGGACGCAGCACATCAGGATGATTGCCCCCACCGCCGCCAGGGGAGACATGTTCCAGTAGTCGTGTATCATGCTGTTCATGGTTCCAACCAGGGTTGATTTGTCATGAGCGATTGCCGAGGCATTTGGCAATCATGTAGAGGAAACAGCCAAAGAAGAGCAGGAAAATGACGATGGTGGCCAGCAGGCTGAGAGCCAGCGCCCAGCCGCCCCAGAGAAATGCGGCCACAAGGGCCAGCAGCCCCAGCACCGCCACCGTGGCAACGTGCAGGCCCTTCACGCCCGACAGCGCGAACAGGGCGGCCATGATCCCGCCCTCCAGCACATACAGCGGTATCATCAGCTCCCCCCGCCCCATCATAAGCAGCACGAATCCCGGGCACGCGCTGAGGATGAAGAAGCCGCCGACAAAGAGCAATGCCTTCAAATCCGAGTATCTGTTATTCATCCATTGCATAATCAAAACAATTTAGATCCCAGCCAGGACACGGCATTGCCCACGCCCCCCAAAACATCTCCGGTAATGCGCGTTCCCTCCTTGGCGATATTGCCGGTAGCCTCGGCGATGCCGCCTGCAACCTCTCCGGCAATCCGCGCGGTCTCGCCACCCGTCTGGAGCATGGTGCCGCCCGCGGCGATTGCTGCACCGGGCATGCCTCCCACGGCATCCCCGGCACTTCGGAGCCATCCGCCTGCATCTGCGGCCGCGCTCCCGATGCAGCATCCGGCATCACGCGCAACGCCCCCGGTAGCCTGACCGGCGCTTTCCATGGCATCACCCAACGGATGCATAGCATCACCCGCAAGGTTGAATGAACCCGCCACGACATCCGTGGCCACCCTGCACACCAAATTCTGACCGTTGGAAACCATACTTGCCGCATCCAGCACCTTCCGCCCCAGCTCGGAATCTTCGCTGATGAGGTAGGGCGCGTAATCAGGCGCGCACAGTGCCGCCGTAACGGCAATATCCACGTAATCTCCCGTAACGGCGGCCTTGGTGAGCCACAAGGCGGTTGATCCAACCTTGACATAGAGGGGTTGCTCCGGGGGGCGCTTGCGCAGTTCCTCTAGCAGTTGCCCTGGGATACTGGCTGGCAAAGATGGGAGGTCCAGCGTATTTTCCATGGTGTAATTATTGTTTGGATTGGAAGAGAGAGCTCAGCTTTTTGCCAAGCCAGCCGGGGAATTTCAGGATGCAGAGGGCCAGGCGGGGGAAGCGTTTCAGCAGCCAGGTCCACGCTCCCCACAAGAGGGTGGCCAAGAGCAGCAGCACAAACACGCTTGCCACGGGATGCTCTATCATGGTGCCTACCAGGCGAATCGTCTCGGTGATGATTCTGGGAGCAACGACTAAGCCCGTAGCGGCTGCAGCAGATGCCATGGAAAACTTGGGATGTCGCGATACGAATCTCCAGAAATCATCTATCTTGGAGGAATTGACCTTGCCGCTTTTCAGTAAAGAAGCCAGTTCCCGGGCCTCCTCGCGTGAGAGGTTCTTCATGCCTGCGGCGCATTCCTGCGTGGGGAAGCTGGTGAGCATTTCCTCCGCAACGCGCCCGTTTTTCACCAGGGCTTCCGCCGCATCATCCCCGAACTGCGCGCAGAGCTTCACGCGCGCGGGCTTCTCCACCAGGTAGTAGGCATCGTCCCCGAACTTCTTCACATACTCCGCGATTTCCGGGATGGAGCGGGCAGCCTTCTCCATAAGCTCGCGGGCGGTTTTCTTGGCGGCGGTCTCCGTGCCTTCCTGGGCCACCTTGCCGGCTATGCGCTCCATGGCCTCACGCGCCGCGGCGGACATGATGCCGCCCTGCGCCACGCCGGGCATGCCGAGCAGAAGACAGACGATACAGCACAATGATATGAGTTTCTTGGTCATGGTCAGTTTGAATTTGAAATCTGCCCCACCCAGTCGTCCTTGCGCTTCCGGAGCGCCTGGAGCATGGTGCTCTCAAAGTTCTTGCGGTGGGCGGCGGCATCCTTTTCCACCTGTTCGTTGAGCTTGGCTTCAATCTTGCCCTCCACATCCATGGCCCAGCTCACCACAATGTCTGCCAGGATGCCCAGACCGAGCGAAATGCCGAAAGTCTCCGCCGCGCCCAGGGTGCCGGCACCTATCAACCCGGCGGAGGTGGCAAGCTCAATCCCCACGTAGGATGCCACCTCACCGCCCAGCAACGAGCCCAGCTCCGCATAGAGCATCTGCTCCAGCTCGCCGTCCATATCCGATGTCACCACATTGCCGTGCTGCACCTCCTCCTCGCGCGCCTTGAGACCCAGCGCGGGGCAGTTGGCCGCCATGCTGAGGGAATCCTCCACATCCAGCCAATCCTTGATGAGCAGGGCCGCATGGTGCGCGGTGCCCTTCTCGCAATCCTGCGTGCTGTACAGGTGCTTTGCGATAATGGCGTTCACGTACTGCTGGCGCTGCTTATCGTCTCCTGTTGCGGCGGTTTTGGCCACCACCCACTTGCTGCGCAGGCTGGTGAGTTCAGCCGCGGCCGCGGGGGTGTATTTCTTCTGCTCCAGGTACCACTGCTCCAGCTGCGCCCCGCGCGCCGTGACGGCGGCCGCGGCCTCCCTGTACGCCTGGTCCACCGCCGCCTTCTGCTCCGCCGTGAGCGGCTTGCCGCCGCCCATCACCTGCAGCACGCCGTACAACGCCGCCGCCAGCAGCAACAGCACACCCACAATTTTCACTTTGGCAATCATAGCCGTGTATCAACTTGCCTTTTCAAACCCACCCTTTTTCCACCATAACTCCCACATGTTCTTCAAGCCTTCGCGGCGTATGTTTACCAGGGTCTTCATATCCACGGCGCTGGCATCGCCCTCCAGGCGCATCAGGAACACGCGCCCCGTCACATACACGGGCAAGGCTCCCAAGATGGCCTCGATGGCAATCTTGCCTCCCGCACTGAGCACGCCTCCCAGAAAGGGAATGGCACTCCCCGCTCCAACCCCCACATCCATGCCGATTTGTTCGCCGGCATATTGGGCAAGGGGCTCGAAAACGTTTTCCTGCAAGGCTTCCACGGCGGGGTCGATGACGTGCTCGTCCACTACGCCTTGGGCGGCTTCCACGGCATTGGCGGAGATGAGGGAGAAAACAATGGAGTTGGCAACCACCCAGCTGAAGCAGAGCAGGTTGAACACCAGGGAGGGCTTGTAGCCGTGCATGCGCGCCAGCGCAACAATCATTTTCATTTGCAGTACCAGCAGCACCAGGCCGTCCAAGAACTTGTTCCGGCTGATGACCACGCCTATGGCCGTTGCCTTGCAGCTGCTGAAGACATATTGGATGGCGCGGCGGTGCAACTCGGAATTCTCGGCATACCTTGCCAACAGCTCCGGCAGCCTCCCCGGTTCCTTGAGGTGGGCGTTGTATATGGCCTGCCAGAGGGCGAACTGTTCCCTTTTCCGCGGGTCGGGATCGTTCTCGCAGCGCTCATAGGGTTCCAGTTCCCGCAATGCCGCCCTGGTGCGGCTTTCCACAGAACCCGCGCCGCGCCCCATGCGGCAGAACGTGATTACCGGCCCCACCACCACCACCCACAACAGCCACGCAACGCCCGCCGCCAGCACCGTGCCGGCTATCGGGTACGGCGTTGTCAGCTCATTGAGCGCGCGTACTTTGATGAGGAGGTCCGAACCAAAGTACAGGCCCACCACCAAGACCGCGGCTATCAGGAAGGGCACCCAGTGTTGTTTCTTGTTCATGTGCGTCGTAGAGCTATTCGGTTACCATTGGTTCACCTGCTTCATGGAGCTGTCTATATCCTGCATAACTTTGCCGAGCAAATCAATTTCCCTCTTCAGGCAGGCTATACTGTCTTCCGTCTCCTTCGTATGGTTGCCTATGTCATCCCAAACGGGTTGCAGGCGGTTGGCCACTTCCTCGTTGACGATTTCGGTGCAGCGGTTGTTTCCGCCCTGCCCCACTGCGTTGGCTTGGACGATGTCGGCAATCTGACTGCAGTAGTGGGCGACCATGCTTTTGATATCCCCCTGCCAAATACCGGAGCTTGCCTTGACGCGACCCACGCCGAACGGCCAGTACCATGGCCTATTTTCCGTTGTGTTGGCATAATTGGTCGATGCAGGCAGAGTAATGTTGAACCCGCCGTTAAGCAAGCGGCTGCGGTTGCAAAGCTGCTGGAAAGAGGAAACATGGTGCTCAAGCACCTGCGCACCACCCGACACACCTTGCATGCATTTCTTGGCCTCGTTGCATGCATCGATGCAACGCTTGCAAACCTCGCCTCCTATCATATCCCCGAGCCCATGGTGGGAAATGCTGCCGTTGGTGTTTTGCTCCACTTGGACCTCCTGAACGCCGAGCTTGTCCAGGAAGTCCTTGGTGAGTTCGCTTCCCTTGCTGAAACAAGCCTGCAAATAGGTATCAAGCTCGTCTCCGGGGATAAGCTCCTCCTTCATGCAGGGGTGGTTCTCGCCTATGCTTTTGCACCATTTGTCGATCTCCCTTTCCAGGGATGATGTGAGGCAGTGCGCGTTACCCTGAATGGTGAAGGGGCCTTGGTTGGGATGGAGCTTTTGGGCGGCGTTCCCCCAAGCGGTCTTGGCCTGCTGCAATGTCTGGAGACGGCCTTTGGCGGTTTGGAGACGCGCCGACAGGGCAGTCTTGCATGTGTTCAGCTCCTGGTGCAGGGTTTGCTTGCAGAATTGCAAACGCGTGGCCGTGCCGTTCTGGTCCAGGTGGTTGAGCAGCTGTTCCTCCAGCGGCAGGAATCCCGAATGCTCCCGGAGGGCCGCCTTTTGCTTTTCCACGGTGGAGCCTTCCGGCACCTTGATGTTGCGGTCGTCCTCCAAAATGCCTGCATATGCCTCTCCCAGGTTGCAGGAGGACTGCTTGAGCTCGGTGCCCTTCTTGATTTTCGCAAAAACGCGCGTGGCGTTTTGAACCTGCTCGGCCCACTTGCCCTCCAGGCATTCCTCCGTCACCCAATCCTGGTTGCGCATGCGGTTCATGACCACCCAGGCGGTTGCCTGGGAGCGCATGTCCAGCACGCTGTTGAGGCACGCGCAGGCCTTGTCGTTGAGGGGCGACACGGAGCTCTGCAAGCACAGCACCATATCGCACTGCTGGATGAGGGACTCGTACGTGACCGCGCTTTCACGCATCCGGAGGTCTTTCTCCAGCTCGTCCGCGTATCCCTGGTTGTCCAGCTTGTCATGCAGGAAACGGCTGAGCTCCGCCACCTGCTCATCGGAAAACACCTTTTCCGGGCGCAGGGAGATTTCCGCGTTGGCGGAATCCAGCCCCGGCATGTCCAGCAGCAGGCGCCCGTTCTGGAGCATCTTCCCGTCTGCGTGGTACGGGATTTTCACCACCACCAGCAGGGGTTCCTGCGGCAAGAGGTCGTTCCCCACCCCGCAGGGCACGCACAGCGCCTTCTTGAGCGCCCCGGTGCGCAGAGGCTCCACCCGCGGCTGGTCAATTCCCTTGCTCAGGGGCAACCCGCGCAGGTTGTCGAGAATGGCTTGCAGGCACTCCTTCTGCTTGGCGGTATCGGCGGGGCGGTTGCCGTAGATGATGATGTTCCCCTCGGTATCGCCGGGAGGGCCCATGGTGATGAGCGCGGGGCGCAGCGTGGTATCCGTGCCGAACCCGGTGGGTGAGGCGTTTTCATCCCTGGCCAGCAGGTTGATGAGGGTGGACTTGCCGGCCTTCAGCATGCCGACCGCCACCACGATCATGACGGCGGAATCGAATTGGCGCACGGCGTTGCCGATATTCTGGCGGTGGTCGGCCAGGGAATCGTGGAGTTCCCGGAACCCCTGCTTGGAGCACTCCTCCAAATGTCCGTCAAGGACGCTCAGGATGTTCTGGGCTTCTTGCTCTTTTTGTTCATTCAATAGTTTCATGACGCGGAATTGTTTGGGAAAGACGGCGTAACCCGTCGCACGGGCGGATTCGCAGATATGGGGTAGGGAAGATGGGTGTTGAGACGGTTGCTGCGGTATTTACGGCCAAGTCGCTCCCGCACGTCCCGATGTGCGGGGGAGCGGCCACTGTACCTGGCATGCTACCCCCGGCTGTTAGGGGTTGTCAATAAAAAAACAGCGGCTTCAGTGTCATTCGGACGCGGCGGTACACGGGGCTCACACGCGCACATGCTCCGCCGCGGGCCAGTCTTGGGGGGAGAAGGATTTGATGCCCTTGTCTTTCTCACAGATGAGGATGCAGCCCTGCGGGGCGTTGCGGGCGGCCAGGGCGGCGCGCCGCTGCGCGGGCGTGAGACGCCCCCCGCGCGCGGTCTCAACCACCAGCGGCTCCAGGCGTCCATCCGGGTGGCACACCATGCAGTGCCGCGGCTCCGGCGGCGTCTGGTCGCCCATCTCCACCGCACCCGCGGACAGCACGTCGTCCAGCGTCTGCCATTGGAACTCCGGGCCGTCCTCCGTGTTCTGGTGGTCGGGATAGCGGCAGTGCATGCAGCGGTAGCCCAGCACCGCACCCTGAAGCTCGTCCGCGCGCCCGGCCGGTTCCGCATACACGTTGCCCTGGCCGTCGGCGGCAAGTTGCATGGGATTCCGGTGGATAGCCTGCTCCAGGCGCATGAGCTGGTGACGGCCGCAGTTCGGACAGGTGAAGGTTATATTTGTCATTACGTTGTAGCTTTTACGCCCCGTTTATACCCGTTTATAGATATACAGTCAACCTATTTTTCGCAAAATCAAAAAAAATCGCCACTTCGCCGGTAAAACGGCTTGCATAGCGATGGCGTTTTCGCTATAATGCATGACGTGGAATCCCCGAATCAAGACGAGCTGAAGATGAACGTGAAGCTCTGGCTGAAGGCCAACGGCATGAACTATGCGTGGCTGGCGGACAAGTGCTACGTGACGGAAGCGACGGTCCGCAACTGGATGGCGCGCAAGCCCATCCCCGCGGCGAAGGAGCACATCATCCGCGAGCTGATCAAGCAGCTGCCCATCTCCCTTCCCAGCCGGGTGAAGGTGCAGGAGGAGACGCTGGTGACGCTGAGCCTGGATCCCGCCACGCGAAAGGCGCTGGAGCAAAAGGCGTTCCGCTGCGGCAAGACGCTGGCGGAGTTTTTGGCGGACGAAGTGCCGCGCCTGGGCGAGAGCGACAATCAGCCCGGGGAATAGCAGCCAACCCCTAACCGCTCGGGGACATGCAACTGGTAACCGCCCTGCCGCCGGGCACCGTTCTCGGTGAACCGGCAAAGTACAAAATCCTGGGCGTGTGCGGCCAGGGCGGGTTCGGCATCACCTACACGGGGTGGGATATCTCCCTGGAGCGCAACGTAGCCATCAAAGAGTGTTTCCCGCAGGAAATCTGCGTGAGAGATGGCGACACCGAGCAAATCACACCGCGCATGCCTGCGCTGCGGGATGCGTACCTCCTGGCCATGGCAGACCTGCAGAAGGAGGCGCGCCTGCTGGCCAAGCTCAACCACCCGAACATTGTACAGGTGTATGATGTGTTCGCCGCGAACGGCAGCCTGTTCTGCGTGATGCACTGGCTGGAGGGCGACATGCTGCGCGACCGCCTGGACGCCGCGGAGGCGGCGGACGCGCCCATACCGGCGGAGCAGGCGGAGGAGTGGCTGAGGAAGCTGCTGGACGCGCTGGGCTACATGCACGCGCAGGGAGTCATCCACCGCGACATCAAGCCGGAGAACATCATGTTCGACGAGAGCGGGCGGCCCGTGCTGGTGGATTTCGGCTCGGCGGTCAACATCTCGCGCCTCACTCACACACTCACGCAGGGAGCCTTCTCCGCCGCGTACGCCGCGCCGGAGCAGCTTTCCGGCAAGGGGGAAATAGGCCCGTGGACAGACTTCTACTCCCTGGCCGCCACATGGTACGAGGTGTTCTCCAACTGCGCGGCGGAGGAAACCCTGCGCCGCATGATGGAGGACAGCCTGGAGCCGCTGGAGAAGCTGGTGCCGGAGCGCGTGCACGCCGCGCCGCGCATGGCTGCGGGCATCATGCGCAACCTGGGGCTGCAGGCCGCAGGCCGCTGCCAAAGCGCGGCGGAATGGCTTTCCATGCTGGACGGCAAGCCCCAACCGCGCAAGCCCCGCCGGCCGTGGAAGCGCAGCGGCCTGCTGTGGGCGGGCGCGCTGGCGGCCGCCGTGCTCGGCTGGTGCGTGGCAGAGAGGGTTCTCACAGACTCAACCGAGGATACAACCGAGCCGCCGGCGGAGCGGGAGCCGAATATGGATTCCCTGTACCGGCAGGCCAAGGAGCATTACAACATTGACACCCTTTTCTCCAAGCGCGCGGAAATCAAGCGGGAAGCTGAAGCGTTGCTGGAAGAGTACCGTGCGGAAAGCGACAAATTGGTGCATGATGCGGAACAGGAGATGGCCCGGTCGGACCTGACTCTGGACGAGCTCCGGGGGCTGCTCGACGCCGCTCAAGACAGGCTGACAAGCCTCCACAAGCGGGAAGAGGCCAAGCTCAGTGAACTGGAGAAGCGGAACGATGCAGAGATTGCGCGTCCCTTCATGCACGCCCTGGATGAGCTGGAGATGAACAAGGGCTGGGAAGGCCTTTCCCTTGCGGAAAAGGTGGCCCTGCCCCAAGTGGCCAAACGCATCAACAAGGAGCAGTTCAAGTACAGCGGCCCGCTCGGGGTAACCATGGTGATGGACATAGCTTGGGGGAACCTGCCGAGCAAGACTTCATCGAGGCTCATTGAGGCCTACGACCGACGCTTCAAGGAAATCCATGCGCAGCAAATGCGCGAGTTCCGGCGGCAGGAAGAGGAGGAGGAGCAACGCGAAATCCAGCGGCAGCAGGAGGAGCAGCAAAGGGAAATTGACAAAAAGCGCATGACCGATGAGCTGTACGCCAAGGTGCACGCGCAGAGCGGCATGGTGGAGCTCATGCAGAAGGCGGAGCAGATGCAGAAGGAGTACGCGGCCATCCCCGCGGAGGGTACTCAGGCCATAGAGCGTATCGCCAAGGAAGGCATCGCCAAGGCCAAGGCCGCGCACGTGAAAGAGGTCTCCAAGATACAGTTGGACGCGGAAGCGGAACTCTGGGAGTGCGAGCGCGAGTACAGGAAGAAGGCGAGCGTTTTCCGGGACCGCTACGACAAGGAGGTGAGGCAGCCCCTCATCAACATTGTCGACAACTGCTCCCGCTCATCCGATTTCACCTTCATCACGAAGGAAGATCGGGATTTGCTCGGCGACATCCGCGACCGCATCAGTGAGGAAATCCTGCCGTACAAGAAGCTGCCATCGGCCGAGTCTGTGGATGCGGGGACAGCGTACAACATGCTGTATAGGGGCATCATGGACGTGGGGAAGCAAAAGAAATTGGAGCGTGACGCGGCGGTGGAAAGGCTGTATCGCAAGGTGGTGGACGAGAAGAAGCTGGAAGCGCTTGTTGAACGGCGGAAAGAGCTCAACCGGCAACGGCGCGAGCTGTACAAGAAACACGATGAGAAATTGGAAAGACACGCTGCCCAGGTGGTACCGAAAATCAAAGCCAAGCCCCGCAAGGAATGGGCTGACGCCATTAATGCTGCAGAACAGGAAGTGGACAGTATCACGAACGCCTATATGTTGATGGAAAAACTGCTCATCGCGGAATCGCAAAAGGTGGCGTCTGTCGCCAGCTCCTACCTCGACCGCATGGAAAAAGGCAAGGGAGAGGAATTTGCCAATCTCACAGACGAAGAAAAGGATTTGCTTCCCGACGTGTCCCGCATGGCCAGAATAAAAATAGACGGCGGACAATTGAGCTGGAACGTGACCAGGCCCATGATGGAAACCAATGAACTCTACCGCGTCAGGTATATTGAAAGCCGCGTGTACAAGGATGTGGACATGGATGCCCTGCAGGAGGAGGACGAAAAGGAAGCCATGCGCGAGCTGGGTCTGTGAGCGCTACAACGCACGCAAATCCTGCCAGATGGCCTTTTGCAATTCGTCCACGCTTGCGAATTTCTGTTCCGGGCGGATGAAGCGGTGGAGGGAAACGGCAAGATGAGCAGCGCAAGGTTTCCGGATTAGTCACAGCCCTGCGGCGTGGTCCGCTATTCTAGCAAAACTCCACGCACGCACGGGGGAATAAAAGGCGAGTACAGGGAATCATTTGCCGCGCTACTTGGACGACACTCTGTTCATAAGCCTTTCCAGTTCATGGTGACGAGGCGTACCGAGCTCCGAGCATTGAGCGACATTGTACTGGAGATAATCGAAAATCACGTTCCTTTCCTTGCGGAGGGGTGAATCGTAGAGCGCTTTACAGGGCGTTGTGGATGGATTTTCCGCAAACAGCGATATACACGAAGGCTCATACAGATTGAACAAGAGAATTGTATAAACCTCCCTCGCATATCCGTTCCCCGCCCCTGTTTCTTCCTCCAACACACCCATTGCCGCAGGCCAATGCTCAAGACGAATTTCATCAAGCGATCCGCACTCACGCAAAAAGCCGCCCGTTAACGAGGCATCCAGCACGCTGGAAGCCTGGGAGACAATGAGTGCGCACCCCGCGGCTATGCACTCGTCGTGTACTTCACGGGGCGTGGCATGGCTGCGGGAAAGCACGCGCGTGCAGAGGCCGATTGCCTCTGAATAATCAGAGCGCTCGATAAGCCGGTGCAAAACAAAGGGAACAGATGGGTACGCCTCCTTCAAATCCGATTTGAGCGCAGCCAGAAGATAGTCCGCAGCACGTTCGGTATCCCGCGCCGTACCGATACCCATTTCATAAATCTTGCCCGTCGTGAAGAGGGCTGGCGCATAACCGCGACGCGCAGAGCTCTCAAACCACAACAATGCGCGGCGGCACTCGTCTTCCGTATGCTTTGCGTAGCACTCTTTCCCTATCGCATACATCTCTTTCGGGGAAAAATCCCTACATTGGGAAACATAGGGATCGAGGGAAGCCGAGCTAAAGCGCTTTTGCGCGGACAGGCTTTTTACCGCAGCAGACAAATCCTCTATCAACAGCCACTCACGCTCATGCGGGCTATCCCATATCTCCTTAACCGCCCGTACGCCCTTGTCATACTCCTGCTGAGCCTGGGAGTCGAATCCCCCCTTTGCGTACGCATCGCAAAGTTGAGCGTGCAGCAGCGGTATTCGGGCATTTGCCTCCCCCTGGCGCGGCTCCGGCAAAAGATTAAATACGTCCATGACCGCCTGCATAAGCGCCGGATTCCCCCTTAGGTTCTGCCCGCACAGCTCCGGAAACCGGGGAGACAAGGATGACGACACCAAGTAGTACGCATCCGATACGAGGGTTGTGATTATCTTGCATGCATCTCCTACACACGTTTTGAATGCCTCCACCACATAAGGCCTGATGGACTTGTTTTTGCTGTCCAGATCATCCTTCAAAAACGGCTGGAGTACCCAATTGTGGTAATCCTCGGCGGAGGCATGGGGATTGTTGTTGCGAAGTGTTTTGAACTCATTCAGTTGATTGTGCAACTGGTCCATGAGCGCGTTGGGGGGGACGGAACCGCGCATCCGCTGCCATGACTCATCAGCCTTTTCAAGCGCCTGGAGGTATACATCCAATGTGTTGATGCGAAACAGCTCCTTGAATACGGGATGGTCAATGGAGCCTATTCCGGCAATTGCGCAGCTCATTACAATTTCGTTTTCATCCAGCCTTGGCAGAATCACCGCAAGGGGGACTCCCTTCATGAACTTGTGGATGAAACTGATTTCCGCTGTTCCAGGGTCTGAACTGATGAAAGCATCGGTCAGCAACTTCACCGGACGCAATTCATCGTTCATGGAAAAATATCTGCTCAAAAATTCAGCAAGGGATTTTAGAGCCAGGGAATAGTAGGCCGACAAATCAAAGCCGCCCGGGCGCGCGGCCTTGATCGGTCCCATGAGAATATGCAGGGGCACTTGGCGCCCCTCCCGCCAACAGGCGGCCACCTCGCTGCACAATGTCTGCGGCGGCACCTTTAACGGCCATTTGGCAATCTCTGATTGTAGAAGCAGGATTTTCTCTTGATTCTTGAATGTTTCCTCGCGAGCCTGCTTTGACTCTCTTGCCGTCAATTCACGGATTTCCAGCTGAAGCCTGGCCGCTTCCGTGAATTGTCTCCTCTGCATGGCCATCTGAAAGGCCATTTGCTTGTCCTGCATTGCAGCGGAAGACGACCTGCCGAATATTCCGTTAAACAGCCCCACCAAGCCGCCGATTGTCCAAGGGTCCATAGTATGATAATGTATTGAGGTTACAGTTGACTTGAAGCATCCAGCTTCTTCTGGGCCAGCTCGCGCAAGGGGCCTTGGGCAGCCTCATCGATTTCACCCAAATCTCCATCGTCGGGCGGTGTATTGGCCGGCAGGGATTTACGGACGCTTTCAAAGGCGGATTTAAGATGTTGTCTCGTAATTACCTCGGGCGCGCCCTCCGTATGATTCTTGGCCGCCTTCACGAACCCTTGCAGGATGGCGTTGCGGATTTCGCGCCCGGAGAAGCCGTCGGAAATCTCCACCAATTCAGCAAGCGCTGCATCCGACGAGTCCTCCACCGGGGCCTCCGGGGGAAGTTTTGAGCGAATCATCGCCAAGCGTGCCTCGGCATTGGGGAGCTCGATATTCAGGAACTTCAGGATTCTGGATTCGAAGGCGTGGTCCACATTGGTAATGAGGTTGGTCGCCAACACCACGATACCTTGAAAATCCTCCATCAGCATCAGCATTTCACCGCGGGAGGAATTGACCGCCTGATCTGCGCTGCTGGAAACGCTTTCAATGCGCTTGCTCAGGAAGTTGTCACACTCGTCAAAAAACAAGATGGCCCCCTGCTTCTGGGCTGATTCAAAAATACTTGACAAATGCTTGGTTGTTTCGCCCATCCACCTGGATTCAATATCAGAGTACTTGGCGCAAATGATTTTCTTCCCCAACTCATGGGCGAGAATGTGGGCCGCCATCGTCTTCCCGGTACCCGCGGGTCCGTGAAAGCACACAATGCACTTGGGCCGCGGGTCGACATCGGAAAAATGCCAGCGGCTATATATCAGATCCTGGTTTTTCACCATGCACAGGAGTTCATCGAACTCCTCGTTGACGTGAGATGAAACAATCCATTGTTTGCGGCTATACTTGGGGTCTTCCGGCAGCCAGACCTTATCACGGCCGTCCATTTCCCGCCGCGGTGCAGCCTGTTGTGGAGCCTTTCCCTCCACATAACCTTTCTCCATATCCCATGAGAGGCCTGGGGCGCAGTATGAGGCAACATGCGCGATAATGCTAAAATAGCCGGGCGAGAGGTGCTTTGCAAAAAACTCCAGGGTGGCCGCCATGGAGAAAAGCCCCGGATTGCCCAACGGCTTCTCTATCGCCTCCCTCAAATCCTCCCATATTTCCACCTGGTGACTTGTAGATGATGCCGGTGCTGCATCTATCTCAAGGCAGACATCCGGCAACTTGGAGTCCGTCTCCCGAGTGTTGAATTGGCAAACTTCAGCCACCAGCGCCTCGCGCAGGCTTGCGCTGCCTTGCGTCTGCAATTGATCCGAAAAAATGATTTTGCGTATTGTCATGCTTAAAACTCTAAACCGACCCGAATATTAGACTCCACCTCCTTCGCACCAATGGAGAAACTCTCCCGGGTGTGCCCATGTGATATGGTAACACTAACTTTCTTCTCTCCGTTCTTTCCCTGGGTTATGCTGTCTACGCGCCCGGAGAGGTGGATAACCCTCCCGCGGGATGAAGCTATTTTCTTTGCCAAGGCGTCCTTTACCTTATCGGAATTCTTAAAATCCTTAAGGTCGCTATATCTTAGAATTGCACAGTAGAGACAATAGCCAAGCCCAGCCACCAGGGCTGCCGGAATCCAATACGGAGCCGTGACAACGGCCAAGACGGTTGCAAAAAAGAATGCGGCACCTCTAAATATCACGTCTAAGAGGTCATCAATGTCGTCACTCATTGTCAATCAGCTAAAATAATTCCATTATTGTTGCGGAACGTATCGAGCAGAGCCTCGTCCATCTGCTTGCAATAGGCGACATCGATCACACTGGAAACCTTCGCTTGATCAGAATCGTAGTCCGCAAAGATGATTGCATGCTTTGCCCCCATCCGGCTCACCTTTTCGGCATAGGGTGCCAAGTCCGGCGGCACATCGGGAGAACCCACCGATACGCAGATTGCCGCGACTTTGTGATGATGTGCCGCGTCAACCTTGCCTATATAGTTTGATAAAACCCGGTAAAAATCCAGTCCTGCCAAATTATCATGGATGACAGGCTCTTGGGTGGGTTTGTACTTCAGGAGCAGAACCGCCAATCCCGCCCCCACGGCGAGCGATACGCCGATTATTGCTGTCGTGTTCATTTTCTTTTATTATGCGTTATCGGCTATCAACAGGCCATCGACAAAGTAATCAGCAACGCCGCGCTCTTCGCCTCTAGCGACACGAACGGAGCCAATGGTGGCAACTTTCCCGTTTTTTGAATCATAGCTGAGGGGGATGTGAATGACACCGCCGTTTCGTATTCTCTCTTCGATTTTTTTCCCATATGCGGTATCGAGCAATACTGACGGAATGTCCTCTTTTTTTTCAATGCGGACAATGATAGCCTTCCATCCCTTCTTGACGAGTGCACCCAGCCCCTGGAGAAGCTCGCGCAGAACATTGAAAACATCCTCCACCAGTTTTAAAATATCAAGAAACAAGACCTTGACGGCGCGCCATAAAGAAGCTAGATTTTGAAACCACAACTCCGAGAATACATTCATCATAAACCGCAAATGATCAGTTAAACATAAAACTAGAATTGAAGCTGGTGTTTCCCGGAAGGATATATATATCGCCTTCTATTGCAATTTTCAATCAGCTATAATGATTCCGTCATTATGGCGGAACGTATCAATCAAAGCATCATCCATTTGCTTGCAATACACGATATCCAAGACGCGGGCAACTTTCGAGGCATCGACATCGTAATCCGCCAAATAGATTGCATATTTTGCCCCCATCCGGCTTAGCTTTTCAGCATGGGGGGCTAAATCCGGTGACAAATCGGGTGAATCCAACGAGACAAAGATTGCCGCAACTTTGCGATTATGTGCTATGTCACACTTGCCTACATTGTCTGCCAAAAGCTTGTAAAAATCCGATCCCGCCAAATTGTCATGGATAACAGGCTCTTGGGAGTGTTTGTACTTGATGAGCAGGGCTGCCAACCCTGCGGCCACGACAACCGATACACCGATTACTGCGACTGTGTTCATGGTGGTAATCATGGTATGTCCGTTCGTTAATCAGCAACGAGGATGCCGTCGTTGCATTGAAATTGCCGGATTGTCTCCGTATCTTCCTTGGCGGCAACATGTGCTTCATGCACTTTGTCAACTTTGCCTGTGTTTCCGTTATAGGTGCCGGAGATATGAATCACCCCTCCATTGTCAATAGTTCGCTTAATCTTGGCACCGAATGCCGAGTCCAGCAATTCTTTGGGGATTTCGTTTTTGCGGGCGATGCGAATTGTAAAGGCTTTCCAGCCGCGATATACGGCATCGCCCAATCCGCGCACTATGTCCGTCAATGCTTTCATGACTACAGCCACCCATTCAATGACGGCATCAAATATTATTTTCACGGCCTCCCAAACAAGGGAGCCGATTTCGCACAGGCAATCTATGATATCATCAAACATAACTATTTTTCGTTGTTATTCAAGAATAAGGGCGCTTTGTGAATCAAGCTTTTCCAGCAGGACACAATCGATATTGATGCAGTACACTATGCAAGTTTCCACAGGTTCTTCGCCTTTCAGGCTTGAAATGCGCATGCAATACGTATTCTCCGGCCTCTCCTTGGCAAGCACGACACCGGTATGCAATTTCTCATGAACGGCATGCTGTTCATGCCAAGCCAAGACATCCTGGTATGAGAATTCCTTACGGTAGAGTATGGTGTAGTTCTGCGCACATTTTTCGGCAATGCCCGGCTGCGCGGATGAATTGCCAATGAATGGAAATCTAAATATCATCGCTCTAGCAGTTTTAGTTTGGGAGTATATCGGCACCTTGGAACAAATCGGCGGCACCGTCGTAGTCGGCAAGCAGGGTGGGTACAACTTCAACAGCGGTTGCCACAAGTTCGGGATGGGCATTCAGATAATCGAGCACCTCCCCGCCCAAATCGATTCCGGCATGGAGCAGCTCGCCAAACTGGTTCATCCAATCTGCCGTATCCATCCCCATGATGGTGTCCAGGATACCGGAATCGAAATCGAAGTTGACAAGGGATGCAGCCTCATGCGGAGCTTCCGTGGTGGCAATCATCTTGAAATCGGAATCCTGCCAGGCATCGGCGAACTGTTCGTACGGGTAGTGCGTGACATTGCCTGTGCCGGGGTCGGTGACGATAACCTGAAGATTGTCTGCATCGGTGGTGTCCACGCCTGTGACAATGAGAGCGTGGTTTGCATCGCTCATGCCTAAGGTGTCCAGTAGATGTTCTCTCAGTCCAGGATTCCAGAGTTCATTGCTGTCCAAGGCAACCATTACCTGATGCCCCTGTGCAAGCTCATGCATGAGCGTGTACTGGTTTGCATGGTCGAATGTGGCAACGGAGACGCCGTGCAGTTCCAGCAGCTTGCCCAAATCTTCCGCCGGTGTGCCATAACCGGGGGTGTACCAGTGGAGTTCGGTAGCCTCGTCCCGGAGTTGGTCTTCGGAAATGTCGAGCCCAAAGGTTTCGAGGATGAGGGACTGGCTCTTGATGGCGCAGGAGTCGGGATAAGTTTGGATGATGGAGCCGGGGGCAAACCCCGGGTCGTCGCTTCCGAATATCGTTGTTTCCATATGTGGTTGGGGTGGTGAGGGGATACTGGGTAGGGGGATTGATAACGGGCCTTTTCTTAAGGGTATCACATTGAATGATTCTGTCAAGGAGAAAAAGAGGGTCCGCCATCATTTTTTTGATGGACACGGGCAGAGATGTGAATAGCTTCCCTGCAAATCCTGCCGGATGGCCTTTTGCAATTCGTCCACGCTTGCGAATTTCTGTTCCGGGCGGATGAAGCGGTGGAGGGCGACGGCTAGGCGGGAGTTGTAGAGGTCGCCGGACCAGTTGGGGAAGTGGGCTTCCAGGCGCGTGAGCTTGCGCGATTCATCGATGGTGGGGCGGAGGCCGATGTTGGCTATGCCGGGGACTTCCGTTCCGTCGATGGTGGCGGAGACGGCGTACACGCCGAAGGGGGGCAGGCAGGAGTGCGGCGGCGGGGTGATGTTGGCGGTGGGGAACCCGATGGTGCGGCCCAGGTGGCGGCCATGCTCCACCACGCCGTGGATGGCGAACGGATGGCCCAGCAGGGCGTTGGCATTCTCCAGCGCGCCCTGCGCCAGCAGCCCGCGGATGCGGCTGGAGGACACGCGCGCGCCGTCGCGCTCCAGCAGCTCGTTCACCGCCACGCGGATGCCGTGGCGTTCGCCGTACGCGCGCAGGGTGTCCGCATTGCCGCAGCCTTGGCGGCCGAAGCGCCAGTTGCCGCCCACGGAGAGGCACGCGATGTTCAGCGCGCCGCGCAGGGAGTCCAGGAACGGCTCGGCCTCCGTGTCCGCCAGCTCCCGCGTGAACGGCAGGCACAGGTGCACCTGCATGCCCGCCTGCTCCAAGAGATGGTTTTTGTATTCGGGGTCGGGCGTGAGTAAATCGGGGTGCGCCTGCGGACGCAGCACGCTGGCGGGGTGGTTGGCGAAACTCATCACGGCACGCACGGAATCCGGCGCGCTGGCGGCATCCAGCACGCGGCGGTGACCCAGGTGCACGCCGTCGAAAAATCCCATGGCCAGGCTCGCGCGGCGTCCGTTGAGCACGCGCGCCAACGCATCAATGCTGTGGCATGTTTCCATCATGGCTGTCATGCGGGATTCCCCCGAACACGGCGCGGCAATCCTACCGCACACCCGCCCGAGAGTCAAATGCAATTACAATTTCACTGCCATTCACTGCCATTCCATAAAACGCTCGGAGAGGAGCCAGCCTCGGCGTGAACGGGCGTGGTTAGATACGCACGCCCACACCGGCCCACACCGCCATTCGGCGGCGTTACCGTGGCGTGTATGCGGGAGTGGTTATCCACGGGTTAAAGAACCCGTGGCTTGCGCATCGCCGCCCCCGGAGGGGGCTCATAATACCGCATCCGTCTTCGCTGAAGCTACGCCGAGGCAGGCCAGGCGAGGATTATTACGAGTTCCATCTGGCATTCTGCCAGATGGAACATCACTATATCGCGCCCCGCGGGCGCGCTTACTGTAACCCCGTCAGGGGTGATGGTGCGCAAGCCACGGGTTCTTTAACCCGTGGGTAACCCGGCATGCCAACCAATCCACGGTAACGCCGCCGAACGGCGGTGTGGGCCGATGTATCGCACGCTTACCAACCGCGCTTGTTACCACCCATCATTGCACCCCGCCCTACAGGTGACATGCAGGCGAATTCCGATTTTTCATACCCACACCCCGTAACCATGCGGGTTAGCGCTCCGTTACCGGAGCGCTATAGGATGGCAATGTTCCAATTTTGAATTTGAGCCCCGCGCGCATGGTGTGCGGCGCGCGTGCGGATTCACAAGGGTTCCAGCACGGAATACTTTTAATCGTTCATCTCCAGTGTCTTAATGCATCTTGTGTAAAATTTCAAGTTAAACTTGAAATTTTACACAAGGCCATGCAACACATTCATTGTAAATGCCCTGCGTTGTGCACAAAAAAAGGACACCAGGCGCGGTGCGGCTATGGCTGCTGCCTGTCGTGCAGCACTTTTTCCAGCGGTAGGAGGCGGGCCAGGAGTTCGTCGCGCCCGGCGGCCTTGAGGGTTGGCACATCCACGGCATCCGCGATGTCGAACGCGCCGGAGCGCGTGCGGCGCAGGGCGGTGAGGTGCGCGCCGCAGCCGAGGCGCTGGCCGATGTCGTGCGCGTAGGTGCGGACATAGAACCCCTTGGTGCAGTGGACGGTGAAATCCACCTCCGCGGCGGTAAGGTCGATGCGTGTGATTTGGTAGTCCAGCACCTGGACGCGGCGGGGCTTGCGCTCCACCTCCCTACCCTTGCGGGCGAGCTTGTAGCAGGGCACGCCGTTGATTTTCACGGCGGAGAACATGGGCGGCAGCTGGTCGAACGGCCCCTGCGCGAATGCCTCGAACGCGGCGCGGACATCGTCCTCCGTGATGCCGTCGGTGGGCTTCACGGCCACCACCTCGCCATCGGCGTCCTGGCTGTTGGTCTCGATGCCGAGCTTCATGGTGGCGGTGTAGACCTTGTCCTCGCACATAAGCATGTCCTGCACCTTGGTGGCCTTGCCCACCACCACAATGAGCATGCCGGTGGCCATGGGGTCAAGCGTGCCGCAGTGGCCCACCTTCTTGGTGTTCAG
The DNA here is from genome assembly GCA_030531305.1 of Akkermansia sp. GTDB lineage: Bacteria > Verrucomicrobiota > Verrucomicrobiia > Verrucomicrobiales > Akkermansiaceae > Akkermansia. Next base: position 8,878 of record JAUNNT010000010.1, on the reverse strand, counting down.
GATGCGGCGGCAGAGCGCCACCGCGTTGTGCGAGGTGAAGCCGGGGTCTTTGTCCACCAGAAGGACACCGCTGGGCGCGTCGTCGGGCATGGTGGGGAAAATCAGGATTCGGAGATGTTGTCCACAGCCTGTCGGATGGCCTGCAGCACGCGGGCGCGGACGTCCTCCAGCTCGCCGCGGCAGCGGATTCCGGCGGCCATGGAGTGCCCGCCGCCGCCGAACTGCGTGGCGATTTCCGCCACGTTCACGCGGTGGTCCTTGGAGCGCAGCGACATGCGGATGCGGCCGTCTTCGAGGTCCTCGAAAATGACGGCCACCTTCACGCCCTTGACCATGCGCACCACGTCAACGAGGTCCTTGGTGTCCTCCAGGGTGACGCCCAATTCCTGCTTGCGGCCGGCGGGCATGGAGTAGTGGGAGACGAGGCCACCGTCCTCCACCACCATGTTGTTGAGCACCTCTCGCTGCATGAGCATGGTGGTGAGCGGCAGCTCCTGGTAGAGCTTGCGGTTGATTTCCGCCACGTCTGCCCCGGCGGCGATCAGCTCCGCGGCGGCGTGCATCACCTCCGGCGTGGTGCAGCTGTACTGGAACGAGCCGGTGTCCGTGTTCACGGCCACGTACAGGGCCTCCGCTATGGCGGGGGTGATGGTGCAGCCCCATTCCTTGAGCATCTTGAAAATCACGAATCCCGCGGCGGGGCCGCCCGGCTCCACGATGTTCACCGCGCCGTAGCGCGTGTTCGTGCCGTGGTGGTCGATGTTGGCGATGAGCGGCGCGTGGGCAAAGACCTCCGCGGCGCGGTCGCCCAGGCGCTTCCAATCCCCGTTGTCCACGCACACCAGCAGCTGCAGGTCCGCCGGCATCGTGTCGGGAATCACCTCCAGCTCCGCGCCCGCCTGCATGAACTCGTAGCGGGCGGGCAGGCCGTCCTCGTTCCACATGCTCACGTTCTTGCCCATGGCGCGCAGCGCCAGCCCCAGCGCCAGCGTGGAGCCGATGGCATCGCCGTCCGGCCGGAAATGGGCAATCACGCCCACGTTCTGCACGCCTTGCAGCATGCTGTAGAATTCATCGTACATACGTTGCGGCAATCCTACCCCACGCCCGCGCGCGTGTCAAGGCGTGCGCTTATGCAAGCGCCGAACAAATGGCGCTCACGATTTCGTCCTCGTCCACCAGGCGGCCGGTTCCGCTGTATCCGCAGGCGAGTTCGCCCTGGGCGGGGCCGATGATTTGGTGCTGCGGGCGGGCGGCGAGGATGGCCGCGTTCTCCTGCGTGGCGGGGTGTTCCCACATGGCGCCGTTCATGGCGGGGAAGAAAAGCACGGGTCCGCGGTAGGCGAGGTACAGGCTGGTAAGGGCGTTGGGGGCCAACCCGCGCGCCATGCAGGCCATGGTGTTGGCGGAGGCGGGAACAATGGCCAGCACGTCCGCCTTTTGCGCCAGCTCGATGTGCACCGGCACCCAGCCCTGCGTCTCGTCCTGGAACGAGGATATCACGGGGTTGCGGGAGAGCGTCATGAGCGTGAGCGGCGTGACGAACTGCAGCGCGGTGGGCGTGCACACGCAGTGCACCTCGTGACCGAGGTGCACCAGGCGCGACGCCACGCCCGCCGCCTTGTAGGCGGCAATCGAACCGGTGATGCCGAGGACGATGCTGGCCATGGGATTTGGGTTTGGAAAAGAGTTACAGCTTGGCGGGGTCGAACTCAACAATCATGTTGATTTCCACAGACACGCCGAGCGGAAGGCTCGCCACACTCACGGCGGAACGGGAGTGCGCCGCGGCGGGTCCCAGCAGCTCCACCAAGAGGTCTGACGCGCCGTTGATGACCTTCGCCTGGTCGGTGAACTCCGGCACGCTGTTGACAAAGCCGTTGACGGCGACAATCTTGGTGAGGGCATCGAACGAGCCGCCGAGTTCCTCCTTGATGACGGCGAGGCGGTTGAGGATGGAAGCGGCGGCGGCCTTCTGGCCGACCTCCACGGACACATCCTTGCCGAGCTTGCCGTAGTAGGCGTCATCGCCGTTGACGGAGATGCCGCCGGAGAGGTGCAGGCAGTTGCCCGTACGCACGCACTGCACATAAGAACCCACAGGCTTCGGCACGGGATACAGCTTCAGCCCCTTCTGCTCCAAAAGTTCGTAATTGAATTCCATGCCCCTAGGTTACACCATTTTCCCCTGCCGCGCAAGCCCGCACATTTGCCATTGACATCCCCCCGCGTTGTTCCATAATGGAAGCATGAAAAAGGTACATCTGGTTTTGGCAATGTGCGGATGCCTCATGCTGGCGGTGCAGCCGGCGGCGGCGGATGCCGCGACGGGTTCGCCCAAGGTGGTGAAGAAGGACAAGGCCGCGGACAGCGAAAAGGCCCCCGACTCCCCGGAGCTGGCGGCCGCGCGCAAGCGCCTGAAGGACGCCCAGGCCGCCATGGACAAGTTCCAGAAGGAGAAGAAGGCGCGCTCCAAGGTGAAGCCCAAGTGGTACAAGGATGCAGACAAGGCGTTTGCCGAGGCCAAGAAGCACAACCTGCCGGTATGGTGCGTGTATTCCGACCCGCCCACCTGCGGCGTGTGCCAGAAGTTCGAGAAGGAAATCATCAACAGCAGCCCCGTCAAGAACGCCAAGGGCGCGTACATCGGCTACATTTCCAACACCCCGCTGCCGGAATACAAGTGCACCGCCAAGCCATTCGGCTACCTCTTCACGCCCGACAAGCAGCCCATGATTCCCCTGCCCTACATGAGCACCAAGCCCGCCAAGGGCTACGCCGAGCGCCTGCAGGAGTATTCCGCCAAGCTCATCGAGAAGCAGGAAAAGCAGGTCACCCGCGAGCTGGACTACTCCAAGAAGCTGGTGGCCGCCCTCGCCGCGGGAGAGCCCGCCCCCGAGGAGGAACCCGACGAAGATGAGGCGGAGGAAATGCAGCAGCATCAGCCCCGCCCCGGTTACGGCCCCATGCCGCCCCGCCGCCCCATGCCGCCACAATACGACGACGAGGAAGAGGACTCCGACACCCTCTAATAAGCAGGCCCATTCGGCAAATTGCCGAATGGGCTAAATAGTACCTAGTAAATCCGCTATCCTTCCTGCGTGGTGATGTACACGTAGGCGGCGGCCCAGCGGTTGGGGCCGCAGCGGGAGATGGTCTGCATGAGGGCGGCACCGGGATTGGGGGTGGAGCCCATGGCCAGCAGGGTCTTGTTGAACTCCTGGGCGAAGTTGCAGGGGGCGCCGCATGCCACGGCCACCACCAGGTCCTGCCCCACGGGGAGGCCCACCACCAGCTCGTCGTCCGTATTGGCGGGAAGCATCACCTCCACGCCCGCGGGTGCGTGTGCGGGAGGCTCGGTTTCCTCCGCGGGCACCAGGAGATAGGCGTTGCCCATGGAATCGAACTGCACGAGGTACACATCGCATTCCTCCGGGCTGGTGACCTTGAACTTCAGGATGGAGCCGGGCGTGAGCACGGCATCCAGCGTGTGCATCTGCAAATCCAGCGCAAACTCGTACGGCAGGCCGAATTCCGTGGCGGGCATGCCCTGGTAGGCCTGGCGGTCCTTGTCCGCGGTGTGGAGCTGGTGCTGCACGGGGGCGGTGCTTCCCGCGCGCTTGGTGGCGAGAGCGGGGGCCTTGCCCTTCGCTGCGCGCTGGGGGCGCTGGGTGGGGGTGTCCGGCTCCAGGCAGAGGGTGCAGTTGCCCACGGCGTAGGTGCGGCCGGGCTGCATGGGTTCCTCCAGGATCTTGGTGCCGCCGACGCTGATGCCGGTGGGCGACATGTTGTCGCGGATGACGATGCCGCCGTTGCTGCGGGTGATTATGCAGTGCTTGTCGGCAAGCTCCTCGTCGTCGGGGATGCAAATCTTGCAGACATCGGAGCGGCCGACCATCCAGACGGCTCCCTCCTCCAGGTCAAGGGTGATGAGCTGCTGGTGGCCGTTGGGCTTGGTGAGTTTCAGGATGTTCATGACTTGAGTTCGATACCTTTTTCTTGAGCCTGGATGCGGAGTGCGCGGAGGGCCTTGCCGCAGAAACCGCTGCCTGCGCCCGCGGCGTTCATGTAGTTGCGCAGGGCCTTGCCGCGGGCCTCCGCGGCATCCTGCAGGCGGGAGACGGCCTCCGAGTTGCTGAGGCCGCGCAGCTCCTTGGGCAGGTTGCCCGGGCCGCCGATGACCTCCAGCGAGAACTCGTCCTCATAGCGGCGGCAGAGCTCCACCAGGTCCCAGTCGTAGCTGCGCATCAGCAGCTCGGAGTTCTCCGCCAGCCAATCGTTGATTTCGCCCTGCTTCTTGGGCATGGCGGGGCGGTCTGCATACTCCTTCATGCAGCGCACCTGGGCATCCGGGCCGCCCATGGCCATCACGGGCACGTCCCACAGCGCCTTGGCCGCCGCGTGCAGCTTGGCGTCGTCCGGCGAGCCGGCGGGCGTGGAGCCGTCCATGGTGATGACGAGCCCCAGGCCGTCGGCGTAGGTTGCGGCGTCAGCCCACTCCTTGCCCTCCGGGGTCATGAGGGCTTCCTCCTCCATGCCGGGGTAGCAGTAGATGGTGTTGACGATGATGTTCTTGCGCTTGGCCTTGTGCATGGCGGTGCGGTAGTCCAGCGAGCCCTGCTTGAAGTCCTCGTTGCCGGCGATGAAGATAATCTTCAAAATATCCTGGCGGTCGCGCATGTTCCACTCGAAGTTGTCGAGGGCGAAGTCGATGACCTCGCCGCAGGGCTCCACGGCGCCGTCGCACTGGATTTCCTTGAGCTTGGAGCGCATGGACTTCACATCCGTGGTGAACGGGGTGAGCACGCGGGGCGCGCCGTTGTCCATGGCCTGGCCGTACACCACAATACCGAGGTTCACGCGGGCCTTCTTGCCGTTCAGGCGGCAGCGGGTCATGGTGTTCACCAGCATGTTGAGGGAATCAGCCACCTCCACGAACAGTTGGTCCATGGAGCCGGAAGCATCCAGGCAGAGCACCACCTGAACGTCGTCGTTCAGGCCCTTGCCGCCGCCGTCGCCCTTGCCGTTGCCCTTGCCGGTGCCGTGGCCGAAGCCGGAGCCGTCGAAGCCCATGCCGTCACCCTCGCCGAGGCCGTTGCCCACGCCGAAGTCCGGCACATCCACGTCCACCTGGGCCATGACCACGGCGGAAACGCCGGTGGAGACGATGACCGCGGGGTTGATTTCCGGGGAAGGCGCGGCGGCGCGGGAGGACATCTCCTCCTCTGTGGGTGGCTTGGGTACGTCGGAGTTGTTGGGCGGCGGGGTGTAGGTGATGAATTCCGCCGGTTCCTCCTTGGCGAAGAAGATGACGACGAAGTACATGATGATGCCGCCAAGGACGAGGACGGTGAGGGCGGAGAGGAGGGAGGAGATGATCATCCTCTTGCGGCGCTCCGCCAGGAGCTTGCCTTTTCTGCGAACATGAATGGCCATAATGGGAAAACGTGTAAAGGATTACTTGGCAGGTGCGGACTTGAGCAGCTGCTCAATCTCGGAGTTCTTGATTTGCTGGGCGTAGAACGCGGCGTCGTGCCCGGCGCGGTCCTTGGCGGTGGCGCGGTTGGGGGCTATCTTTTCCTGCACGTGCTGCACCATGGCGGGCTTGCCGCTGAGCACGGCGTGCATGAGCGTGGTCTCGCCCGCGGAGTTCGTGTTGTCAATCTTGGCGCCCTTGCCCACCAGGTAGTCGTACACCTCCACGTTGCCGCGGCGTGCGGCCTCGAAGAGCGGGAGGTCGCCCAGCGAGTCCTCGCGGTTGATGGTGGTGGGGAGCGCCTCCGCCACGGTCTGCACCACTTCCTTGGGTGCCACGCGCGCGGCCAGGTTCATGAGGCTCACGCCGCCCATCTCCATGCGCTGGGCCGCACCGCCCGCGCCCAGAATGAACGCCTTGACCACCTCCGGCTTGCAGTGGGTCATCAGGTACTCCATGGGGTGCATGCCGTTGACGAACGCCTGGTCTGCGGGGATGCCCGCCGCCAGGAGCGCGGAGACGATATCCGGATTCTGCTTGCGGAGCGCCAGCTCCAGCAGGGGCGTGCCATCCGTCATCTGCACCTTGAGGCGCGGGTTGAAGGTGAGCATGGTGCGCACCAGGGAGGCGTTGCCGCTCTTGATGAACAGGCCGATGGGCGGGTTGCCGCGCACCAGCTGGTTGGGGGAAACGCCGCTGGCCATCAGGTTCTCCGCCAGCTTCTCGTCGGCGTTCGCCACGGCGTCCTCCCACTGCTCTGAGAGGTGCTGGATGATGACGGAGCCGCCGCCGTCGCGCTCATGCGCCACGGCTGTGCGCCCCATGCGGTCCAGGATGGACAGGTCCGGCGCGGGGGAGTCCTTGAGGATGAGGGAGACCACTTCGTCGTTGCCGCAGTCCGCGGCGCGCATGATGAGCGTGCATCCCTCCTTGTCCTGCACGTCGATTCCCTCTCCGGAGGCCACGCGGCGCAGGAGCTCCTTCACCTTGGCGGTGGCGGTGGTCATGCGCGATTTCTCATCGCGGATCTGGCGCTGCAGGTTGCGCTTGGCGTCGTTGTAGTCTTTCTTGGCCCTGGAGTCCTTTTCCTGCTCCAGCTCATCCAAGCTGTCCTGCAGGTGCTCCAGCACCTCGCTGTGGCTAAGCTTGCTGAGGATGAGCTTCTCGTCGATTCCGCTGGAGGTGCCGGTGCCCGCCGTGAGCGCCAGCGCCATGAACATGTATAAGAGTTTCCGCTTGAAAAGCATGCAAATAGACTACCACGCCGTGCGCGCGCCGTCAACTATATAATGCGCGTGGCGCGCATATTTATTGGCGCAGGTAGTCCGCCACGCCCGTGACGGGGAAGCGGAGGTCGTTCTTGGCAAAGAGGGCCAGGTCCCGGCGGGCCTTCTGCTCGCTGCCGAAGATTTGCTCGACGGACAGGCGCTGCTCCTGCGGCAGGTTGAGGCGGTTCTGGAGGACGAAGAGCAGGCAGCGGAGGGTGGGGGTGCGGCTGGCGGGGTCGGCAAAGAGTTCTCGGCCGAGCTCCAGGGCCTCGGCCTCGCGTCCGCGGACGCGGGAGAGGTTGTAGAAGACCCATCGGCGGTACATGGCGGGGGCGCCCAGCTCCAGGGCGCGTTGGTAGGCTTCCGCGGCCTTGGCGAAACGCGGCCTGCGCGCGGGGTTCTCGTAGAAGCCGGCCAGCTCCAGGTAGATGAGCGGGTTCTCCGGGTTGGCGGAGGCGCCGTCCAGCAGGAAACGCTCCCCGCGCTCCAAATAGGCGGCGGCCAGGGCGGCCTGCTGCGGGGGCTCCAAATCCTGCCGCGAGAGGGTGTGGGAGACGGCGTTGCGGGCCATGTCGCGCGCGGCGCGCATCCAGTAGTTGGCGCGCTGCGGGGCCAGGGTGGTGATTTGCTCCCAGCGGCGCTGCGCGCGCGGCCAGTCCTGCCGCATCCAGGCATCCGTGGCATCTGCGGTCATCAGCTCCGCGGTGAGGGAGCGCAGCCCGCCCAGCGTGAGAAAGGAGAGCCGCCGCGTGAAGGCATCCCGCTGCCCGCCCCATTCCACGGGGCGGGATAGCCCCGCCGCCAGCTCCCGCGCCGCCGCACGCTGCGAGGGAACATGCAGCAGGGCGCCGCCCGCGGCCAGCAGGACCAGCGCGGCCAGCGGCACCGCAATGCCGTGCAGGGTCTTGGCGCGGGCGGGATTCATTCCATGCCGATGCAATGGCGGATTTCAGCGCACAGCCCGCTCATGGCGGGCACGGAGGCCCCGGCGTCCAGCGCGCGCTGCAGGGGGATGCCCCAAATGGCATCGTACTCGATGGCGCGCTTGCGGAGGAAATCCACGGCGGTGCTGGGGATGAAGTCCCCCATGGCGGCGGTGCGGCGCATCTGGTTTTCCGTGAGGCTGGCGGGCAGCGGGAACCCGCGCAGCTTGGCGGCGGCGCAGACCTCGCCCATGATGGCGCGGGCGCGCTCCACCTCCTGCGGCATGGCGAAGAGCTCCGGCACGGAGATGCCGCCGTGCACCAGGCACAGCCCGTTGAACGGGATGTTCCAAATGAGCTTGTGCCACTGGATGTATTCCAAATCCTTGTACGCGGTGGAGCGGATGCCCGCGCGCTTGAACTGCTCCGCGAACTCGCACGCGCGCTCGTAGCCCGCATCCGTGCCGCGGAACGGTGCAAACTGCACGTCACCGCCCTCCAAATGGCGCACCACGCCCGGCGTGTCCGCCATGCAGCACACGAAGCACAGCCCCACGTACACGTTCTCCGGCGGCACAAACGCGCTGATGGCCTCCGCGTTGCCCATGCCGTTCTGCAGGCTCAGCACCTCCGTGCCCTCTTTCAACAGGTGCGGCAGGGAACCCGCCAGCTGGTCGTTGTAGAACGCCTTCCAGCACACGATGACCAAATCCACCGGTCCGCACTCGGATGCATGTTTGCACACCTTGGGGCGCGGCAGGAAGATGTCTCCGTCCACGCTCTGCACCTCCAGCCCGTGCTCGCGGATAGCGTTGTACGAGGAGCGCACGATGAAGGTGACGTCCTCCCCTGCCTCCGCCAGCTTGGCGCCGTAGAACGACCCCAGGGCGCCTGCTCCCAGAATGGCGATTTTCATAGGCCGCATGGTATCACGGGGCGGCGCGCGAGGCAACAAAAATCGGGCGCGCACGCATTTTTGCCTTGCCATTCCCGCGCCGCACGCATAGAATGCACTCGCATTTACCAATAAACCACCAAGACAATGGGTCAACAACATCGCAAGGAAACCAAGCGCCGCCGTCGCACGGCCTACATCAAGCGCCAGAAGGAAATCGCCAAGAACACCAAGAACCTCGCGCCCGTCCAGCTGGCGCGCAAGGTAGTGAAGGAGGAAACCCCGGCCGAGCCCGCACCTGAAAAGGAGGTGAAGA
>JAUNNT010000067.1 GCA_030531305.1 Akkermansia sp. | reverse complement strand
TTAATCCTAATCCTAATTCCCCTTAGAACCTCCCGGCCTTGGCCTTCTTGGCCTTGTACTTGTGGACCGCCTTCTTCCACTTGTTGAACATGGGAATGACTTCTCCGGGGCCGGTGGCTTGGTCGATCTTCTTGCCGTTGGAGTCCATGACCACGAGCACGGGCAGGGAGGAGTTTGCGGGGCGCTTGTAGGGGTAGGGCAGCTCCTGCGACACCTTTTGGTAGGACATGATGGCGAAGAGCACCTTCTCCTTCACAGTCCACTCCTTCATGTCGGAGGTGTCCTGGTCCTCGCTGACCATCACCACCTCCACGGTCTTGTCGCGCAGCATCTTCTTGTAGACCTTGTTGATGGCGAGGATGTCACCCTCCTCGGAATCCTTGCGGGCGTGGAAGATGAAATAGACCTCAGCGGCGCGGGGGCGCACATCGGTGAGATACCCGCATTTCTTGAGGGCCTCGGCCACCTTGGAGGTCTTGAGGGCATCGTCTTCGGCGTCTTCCTTGTCGGAATCTTCCGCGGCCAGGTTGCCCTGGGGATAGTGTACCTTTGCAAAAGCGGGGGACACGGCGGGGCCGGCAAACATGCCGAGGCCCAGGAGGGTGATAGCGAGCGCTTTCATCGTAGTGGTGGGTTGGTTTTGTGTTATTGTGAGAAGGAGTCGCGGCACGGGCAGTCCGCCAGGGTCCATTTGGCCTTGCCGGATTCCGCGATATGGACGAGTGCGTGGTAGGTGTCCTCTTCCTCCGCGCCCACCTTGGCGGCGATATCCGCGGCGGTGGCGGGGGTGGCGGAGAGGGCGGCCTCCGCGGCGGTCAGGAGCTTGAGGAAGACGTTTGCCGCCAGCTTGCCTGCCTGCACGCCGGGCTGGTGGTAGGCGTTGATGTGGATGAGGCTGGCGTAGAAGCTCACGGTGCGCTCGAAGAGGGCGATGAGCATGCCGAGGGTGTACGCGTTCACCGTGGGGATGGAGATGGTGATGCTCTGGCGGCCGCTTTCCGCGAGTGCCTTGCGGGTGCCGCGCAGGAAGCCCTGCAGGTAGTCCCCGGCAGTGTAGTCGCCCTCCACCTTCACGGTGTCGGCGGCAGACTGGCGCACCTCGATGAAGGTGGCGAAGAAGTTGTTGATGCCGTCGCGCAGCTGCTGCACGTAGGCGTGCTGGTCCGTGGAACCCTTGTTGCCGTAGACAGAGATGCCCTGGTGGACGGGCTTGCCGTCCAGGTCCAGCTCCTTGCCGAGGGATTCCATGATGAGCTGCTGGAGGTACTTGGAGAAGAGCACCAGGCTGTCCTTGTACGGCAGCACCACCATGTCCTTGGCACCGTGCCCCTGCCCTGCCGCGTACCACGCCAGCGCCAGGCGCATGGCCATGTTCTGCGCGGTGTCGGGCTTGCGGGTGCAGGCATCCATGTCCGCCGCACCCTTCAGCAGGCTGTCGATATCCACGCCCTGCAGCGCGGCGGGCACCAGGCCCACCACGGAGGTTTCGGAGGTGCGGCCGCCCACCCAGTCCTCCATGGGGAAGCGGGTGAGCCAGCCCTCGGCGGCGGCGGTGTTGTCCAGCTTGGAACCCACACCGGTGACGGCCACGGCCTGCTTGGCGAAGCACACGCCGTGCTCCTGGAAGTAGTGCTGGGCGCACACCATGCCGTTGCGGGTCTCAGGCGTGCCACCGGACTTGGAGATGACCACCGCGAGCGTTTCCGTAAGCGGCAGGGAATCCAGCACGCGCAGCATGCCGTCGGGGTCCGTGTTGTCCAGGAAGCGCATGGCGAGCCCCTTGCCGGGCAGGGCGTCAGCCACCAGCTCCGGGCCGAGCGCGGAACCGCCGATGCCAATGACCAGGCAGGTGGTGAAGGGCTTTCCGTTGGGCGCGCACACCTTGCCGGAATGCACATCCGCGGCAAAGGCTTTCAGGGCCGCGAGCGGGCCGTCGATGGCGGCGCGGAGCTCCGGCGTGGGAGCGATGGCGCTGTTGCGCAGCCAGTAGTGGCCCACCATGCGGTTCTCGTCCGGGTTGGCGATGGCGCCGCCCTCCAGCGCGGCGATTTCCTTGTATGCACGCTCCACCAGCGGGGCTGTCTCCGCCAGGAACTCATCCGTAAGCGGAAGTTTGGAAAGGTCGAGAGAAATCCCCATCTGCGGATACCGCAGCAGCTGCCGTGCATAGTTTTTCATAGGCGGGCAGTATAACATGCCGCCGCCACCACTGCAAGCTCAAAATCGGGAGCGCCTACGCCTGTGCACGGCGTTCGGCGGGGCGGAAATCCATGATGCGGGCGTCCTGCATGTCCAGAATGTAGGGGCGGGCGTGCTTGAACCAGGCGCCGGTGTTGACGATGGTTCTGTTGGGGAATTGGCGGAGGCACATGCGGTGGAAATGGCCGAAGACGAGCGTTTCCGCCTCTGGGAAAAACTGTTCTGCGAAGCGGTTGGCAGCGGCGGGGCAGCGCAGCCAGTTCATCACGATGTTCCACGGGCGCTCCGGCGGCCAGAAGCAGTGCAGGAACCCGCTGATCAGCGGAATGTGCGGCCCCTTGCGCTTCAGCATGGGAGTCAGCGAGTCGCACAGCTCGCGCGCGTACGCCAGCCGCGCCTCCAGGGAGGTGTCCGCCTCCGGGTGCGCCGCCATGAACTCCTTGAAAAATTCTTTGTTGTCCAGGTATTCCCAGCTCCACGGGGCAATCTCCTTGAACACGGCGTGCCCGTGCATGGCCACCACGCGGCCGCCCCAGAAACGCGCCAGCTGGGTGGGCACGGCGGGGTCGTGGTTGCCGGCTATCTCCACCATCCGCACGCCCGCGGCGGCGCATTGCTCCATGAACTCCCGCCGCAGATTGAGCCCCATCTCCCGCCACGGGCAGGGGCGCGTCTCCGCCAAATCTCCCACCACCACCAGCGTGTCCGTCCCCTCGAACAAATCCGCCAGGCGGTAGCGGGTGAGCGCCTCGCAGCGCTCGTGCGCCAGGTGCAGGTCCGACACGAAGCGCACGCGCTCGCCGGGGCGGGTATCGACGTCGATGATGAGGGAATCCGGCATGGGTGGTGTGTTACGGGATGGAACGCTGGCGCAGGGCCTCGTACAAACAGACACCGGTGGCCACGGAAACGTTGAGGCAGGGCACGCTGCCGAGCATGGGGATGCGCACCAGGAAATCGCAGTTCTCCTCGGTGAGGCGGCGCATACCCTCGCCCTCCGCGCCCATCACCAGCGCCATGCCGCCCTTGAGGTCCACATCGTAGAGCGAGCGGTCCCCGTGGTCGCTGGTGCCCACGAACCAGATGCCCGCCTCCTTCATGGCCTTCATGGTGCGGGAGAGGTTGGTGACCTGCACGAACGGCACCTTCTCCGCAGCGCCCACGGAAACGCGCAGCACGGTTTCCGTGATGCCCACCGACTTGTCGCGCGGGGCCACCACGGCGGCCACGCCCGCGCCGTCCGCCGTACGCAGGATGGCGCCCAGGTTGTGCGGGTCCTGGATGCAGTCCAGCACCAGATAGAGCCCCTGCGGCTGGGCCTTCAGGATATCGTCGAGGTCGTTTTCGTTGAGGGCCTGGACCACGTTGCCAGCGGCCTTGTGCTCGCGGCGTGATTCGAATTCTGCGGTGTGCTTGTTGGCGCGGGCCTCGCGCGGGTGGCCGTTGAATTTGCTCATGGGTGGGATTGAGTGATGATTTGGAGGGCGGCGCCGGCGGCCATGAAGCCGAAGGTGCCGGTGACGTGGGTGGCGGAGCCGTACCCGGCGGCGCAGCCCAGCTTGGCGGGCGTGCCGGATTCCCGCTCGGCGGACACCGAGCCGTCGCAGCGCGGGAAGCGCGGCCTCTCCGGCGAGTACACGCAGGGGATGCCTATCTCCGGGCACTTGTCCTCCAGCGGGAAGCCGTAGTCCTTGCGCAATTCCTTGCGGAGCTGCACCAGCATGTTGTCGTGGTGCGTGCGCGCCAGATCCGCCACGGTGATGCACGCGGCGTCCACGCGGCCGCCCGCGCCGCCGCAGGTCACCACCGGCACGCCGCGCTCGCGGCACGCGGCTATCAGGTGCGCCTTGGGGTGCATGTCGTCGATGGCATCCACCACCACGTCCGGGCGCGTGTCGAACAGGTGCTCCGGGTGCTTGGCGGAGTAGAAGTGCAGCAGGGGCACCACCTCCGCGGCGGGGTTGATGGAGCGCACGCGCTCCGCCATCACCTCCGCCTTGGAGTGGCCGTACGCGCCCGCCGTGGCCTCGATCTGGCGGTTGGTGTTGGTGATGCAGATGTCGTCCAAATCCATGAGGATGAGGGTGCCGACGCCGCTGCGGGCGAGGGCCTCCGCGGCCCAGGAACCGACGCCGCCGATGCCGACCACAGCCACGCGCGCGGCGGATATTTTTTCAGCGGCGGGTGTGCCGTACAGGCGGCCGATGCCGCCGAAGCGTTCCTCATCCATCATTTCTCGAAAACCTGTGCAATGCGTGTGATGGCGGTGGCGCGGCCCGCGGCGTCCGTGACCACGCACACGCCGCACACCTGCGCGGGCCAGCCGCCCACGGGGTACTTGCAGGGCAGCGCGGTGATGCAGCCCTGCAGCACGGCCTCCGCATCACGGCCGATGACGCCGTTGAGCGAGCCGCACATGCCGGCATCCGTGAGGTACGCCGTGCCGTGTTCCAAAATGCGCTCGTCCCCGGTCTGCACATGCGTGTGCGTGCCCACAACCGCGCTGGCAACGCCGTCCAACCTGTAGCCCATGGCCACTTTCTCGCTGGTGGTCTCCGCGTGCATGTCCACCAGCAGCGCCGCGCATTCCGCGCGCAGGCGGACCGCCTCCGCATACCCCAGCGTGAACGGGTTGGTGGCACCGGGGCGCATGAACGTGCGCCCGCTCAGGCACAGGATGCCCAGCTTGCCCGCGGGCGTCTCCAGCACCATGCTCCCCTGCCCCGGCGTGCCCTCCTGCAGGTTGAACGGGCGCAGCACGCGCGCAGCGGCATCCGAGCCGCCGTCCAGCCACGGCACCAAATCCGGCTGGTCCCAAGTGTGGTCGCCCAGGGTGATGGCGTCCGCGCCCTTCTCCAGCGCCTCCTCCACCAGCTTGGGGGTGATTCCCTTGCCTCCGGCGGCGTTCTCCGCGTTCACCACGATGGCGTCCGCGGCGTATTGCTCGCGCAGCAGCGGAATGGCGCGGTAGAGCGCGCCGCGTCCCGGCTCGCCCACCACATCCCCTAGGAAAACAATGTTCATTTCTTCATGTTGGGTTCGCAGGGAACCACGGTCACGGGCACCTTGGCGCCGCGCACCAGTTTCTCCGCCGTGCTGCCCAGCAGGATGGTGCTGAAGATGCTGTGGTGGCGGTTGCCGATGACCACCTGGTCCACGTTGTGGCGCTCGCAGAAGCGCGCCACGCAGCGCACGATGTCCTCATGCTCCTCCGCCTTGGCGTAGATGGGGATACCCCACTTCTCGCGCACGGTGTCCGCCACCTCCTTGGCGCGCCTGTCCGCCATCTCCAGGATGCGGTTCGGGTGGTCCGGGTCTATCTCCAGGCCGGAGAAAGCGCCCGTCATGTCGCCGTTGGTCAGGCCGAACCCGGTGTCGCCCATGTTGTGGTGCACCACGTGCAGCAGGTACATCTTCCCGCCGCACTGGCGCGTCACGTTCGCGGCGAAGTCCAGCACCGGCTGGGACGCCTCTGAAAAATCCGTTGCGGCAAGTATCCTGAACATACCGCCAACTTACCACACACCGCTCCCAGCCTCAAGGAAAATCGCACCGCGCCCCGCGCGTGTTTCCGCAGGGGGCAAATCACTGCCGCGCCAGAATGGCACGCATCTGGGTGATGTCGATGCAGCGGCGCAGGGCGTACTCCGCGCCGTCGGAGAAGTCCTGGTAGCAGAAGGCCAGGTACTTCTTCATGCGGTTGCAGTGGCCGGCCTGGGTGATGCCCTCCGGCAGGATGCGCCCGGTCTCCTCGATGAGGGTTTCGTAGTAGGCGTGCATCTCATCGCGCGTGGGTGCGCCGCCGCCGCGAATCATGCGGAAGAGGTACGGGTTGCGCACGGCGCCGCGGCCGAGCATCACGCCCGCGCACTCCGCAACCTCCATGGTGCGCAGCACGGACTCGTGGGTCTGCATGTCGCCGTTGAGCAGCACGGGGCACTGCAGGCCCACCACGGCGCGGGGGCCGATGTACCAGTGCGGCTTGCCCGCGTACAGCTGGGCACGCGTGCGCAGGTGGATCATCACCATGTCCGGTCTGGCTTCCGCCAGCACGGGCAGGATGGCGTCGAACTCGTCCGGCTCCTGCCAGCCGATGCGGCATTTCACGCTGAACTTGCCCTCCGGCACGGCATCGCGCAGGCGCAGCAGGATTTCGCGGAAGTTTTCCAGATTGCGCAGCAGGGCGGCACCCGCGCCGTGACGGTTCACCAGCGGAGAGGGGCAGCCCGCGTTCAGGTTGATGCCCGCCACGGGCAGCTTCATCAGCTCCGTGGCGTCCCGCACCAGCGCGGCGGCATCGCTGCCCGCCAGCTGGGCGTGGATGGGGCAGCCGCTCTCGTTCTCGCGGATGCAGCGCAGGTTCTCGTCAGCCATGGCGCAGGTGGTGGAGGTGCTGCGGAAGTAGGGCGTTACCAGGAAGTCCGGCAGGCTGCCGATGCGAGCCAGCGTGCGCACAAAGGCCAAATCCGTGACGTCCTGCATGGGAGCGAGTGCCAGTATCATGCCCCTACAATACCACGGACGGGTGGGAAACGCAACAATTTGTGCTTGACTTTTCCGCGCGGCGGGGGCATAAAGCGGGCGCAGCCCCGCGTGCGCGGGCATGCGCCGTCCCAAAGGTGCGTCCCGGGAACTCATTGTGGCGCAGCCCCGCGTGCGCGGGCATGCACCGGGCCTCAAAAAAATCCGCCATGAGATACGCCACCATCCTGATTCTGTCCGCCGCCGCGCTCCTGACCTCCTGCGAACCCGCCGCCGAGCTCGCGAACGAGGATGGATACGCCTTCAAGCGCCACATCAACTTCACCCCCGGCGACGCCGTGAACGCCGGCTCCTGGGACGCCCCCGCGGGTATCACCGGAGCCCACGTCATCGTGGTGGACACCGGGCTGCAGAAAGCCAGCTACTACATCGGCGACCACCTGGTGGGCACCTCCACCGTGTCCTCCGGCAAGGCCGGGCACGGCACGCCGCGCGGCACGTTCCACGTGCTGGCCAAGGACGCGGACCACAAGTCGTCCACCTACGGCAGCATCGTTGACAGCGCGGGCAACACGCTGGTGGCGGAGTACACGCAGGGGCAGCCCATCCCGGCAGGCGGCCACTACAAGGGCGCGGAGATGACCAACGCGCTGCAGCTGACCACGGGCGGCGTGTGGATGCACGAGGGCATTGTGACCTCCGCGCCGGAGAGCCACGGCTGCATCCGCCTGCCCAAGAAGATGGCCAAGATTTTCTTCGACAACACCTCCGTGGGCGACACGGTGATCATCAAGTAACCCGCGCCGCACGGCGCAACCCATCCCCTGCATGGAAGAGGACGGCATCACATTCTACAACCGCTACACCGGGGAGATGGAGCGGGAAAAGGTCATGGGCGAGCGCGCCCTGCGCTGGATCTACGGCACCGCCACGGGCAAGCTGGCGCTGCACCTGCTCGTCAAGCGCGCGGCGGTTTCCAAGGTGATGGGCTGGTTGAAGGACCGTCCCTCCAGCGCGCGCTGCCTGCCGCAGTTCGTGCAGGAATACGGCATCGACATGACCGAGGCGGAGCGCGCGGTGGAGGAATACGCCACGTTCAACGACTTCTTCACCCGCACGCTCAAGCCCGGCGCGCGCCCCGTCTGCGGGGACGGTCTGGTGGCGCTGCCGGCGGACGGCCGCCACAGCGGCTGGCAGGACGCGGCGGAAATGCGCGGCACGTTCGTGAAGGGGCAGAGCTTCGATTTGCCCGCCCTGCTGGGCAGCGCCGAGCTGGCGCGCAAGTACGCGCACGGCACCGTGGTGCTCAGCCGCCTCTGCCCGGTGGACTACCACCGCTTCCATTTTGCGGTGTCCGGCACGCCGGAGGCCGCCGTGCGCATCCCCGGCCCGCTGGCCAGCGTTTCCCCGTACTGCCTGCGCCGCCGCATCTCCTGGCTCTGGACCAACAAGCGAGAGCTCACCGTCATCCACTCCGATGCGGTGGGGAACGTGCTCTCCCTGGCCGTGGGCGCCACCGGCGTGGGCGCCATCACCCAGACCTACACCCCCGGGCAGCACGTGGACAAGGCGCAGGAGCAGGGCTACTTCGCCTTCGGCGGCTCCACGGTGATGACCTTCTTCGAGCCCGGCCGCATCCGGCTGGCGGAGGACATTGCCGAGCATTCTGCAGCATGCGTGGAGACCTACGCACACATGGGGGATGTGCTGGGGAGCGTGCTGTAAGGGGCGCTTTTCCGTTTTACAAACACCCGCGCGGGCGCTACAATGCCACAACAGCCATGCAGATAACCAGCGCACAGGGCATTCGCCAAGCGGAACAGGCCGCGTTCACCGCAGGAACCGCCACACCATCCGGACTCATGGATGCCGTGGTGGCGCGCCTTCGCCGGGAGCTGCCATTCACGCCGCGACGCGTGGTCGCCTACATAGGCCGCGGCAACAACGGCGGGGACGCCGTGGGACTGGCCGCAGCGTTCGACTGCCCGGTCATCCTGCGCCACCCCGGTGAGAAATTTGAGGTTTCAGAAGAAACGCAGCGCCAGCTGGACATTGCAAAGGAAATGGATATTGCCGACACCGCGCCGGAGCCGGAGGCGGACACGCTCGTCATCGACGGCCTGCTGGGCAGCGGCGCGCGCGGCGAGCTGCGCGCCGACTACGCGGCGTGCGTGCGCGAGATGAACGCGCTGCGCCTCTCCGCGCCGCGCTGCCGCACGCTCGCCATCGACATGCCGACCGGGCTGGGCACAAGCGTATGCGTGCAGGCGGACGCCACAGCGGCCATCGGCTGCGTGAAGCCGGAGATGCTGGAGGACGGCGCGGAGGATTCCGTGGGGCGCCTGTTCTGCATCCCGCTGCCGGAAGTGGACCTCCCCGCCGAGTGCGAGGACACGGTGCTGGAACCGCTGCACCCGCTGTGCCGCCTGCCGCGCAGGCCGTATTCCCTTTTCAAGAACCGCGCGGGCCGCGTGGCCATCGTGGCCGGCAGCATCGGCTACCTGGGCGCGGCGCAGATGTGCGCGGAGGCCGCCGTGCAGGCGGGGGCTGGCCTGGTGGCGCTGTACTGCCACGGGGATGCCTACCCGCTGCTGGCGGCGCGCGTGGCGCCGGAGGTGATGGTGCGCGCCGTGAAGTCATATGCAGAAATATCCGAGCCGGACGCGCAATGCCTGCTGATGGGCCCCGGCCTGGGCGCGGTGGATGGCGCGGAGGCGGATGCGCTGCACGCGCTGGCCATGGGATTCCACGGCACAGTGGTGCTGGATGCGGATGCTCTCAACTTGGCGGCCGCGCGCGGCTGGGAATTCCACGAGCGCTGCATCCTGACCCCGCACCCCGGCGAGATGCGCCGCCTGGACCCGCGCCCCGCCGCACCGCGCCGCGAGGTGGTGCGCCGCTTCCTGGAACGCCACGCCTGCACGCTCCTGCTCAAGGGGGCGCGCACCATCGTGGCGGACCGCTCGCACGCCTGCTACAACAGCACCGGCGGCCCCTTCATGGCCAACGGCGGCCAGGGCGACACCCTCTCCGGCTGCATTGCCGCGCTGGCCGCGCAGGGGCTTGCCCCGCTCCATGCCGCCGCGCTGGGGGCATACGCCTGCGGCCTGGCCGCGGAGATGGCGCAGGCGCGCGACAATGCCCCCGCCGTGGGCGCCAGCCAAGTGTGCGCCGCCCTGCCCCGCGCGCTGGGGGCCGTACACCCCTGTGCGTGAAATGAACGGAAAACGGCTTGACTCGCGCGGGCGTGCATGTTAGCCTTGCACTTACCACGCCATGTCGATTGAATTACCGCAAAAAATCCAAGGGCGCAAGCGCGATGCACGCATCACGATTGTGACGGCCTCGTACAACGAAAAGTACGTACAGGCCATGTTGCAACACTGCCTGGAAGAATTGGGAGAGGAATACCCGTTCTCCGACTTCGAGGTGATTCAGGTGCCGGGTTCCTTTGAAATCCCGCTGATGGTGAAGCGCGCCATCGTGCAGCCGGCGTCCCGCGAGGTGCCGGAGGCCGTGATTGCACTCGGCGTCATCATCCGCGGGGAAACCGCGCACGCCGACCTGGTGGGCAGCAACGTGGCGCGCAAGCTCATGGACATCTCCTGCGAGACGCTGGTGCCGGTCATCAACGAGGTGCTGCTTCTCGACAACGAGCAGCAGGCGTTCGCGCGTTGCATCGCCAGCACGCTCAACCGCGGCAGGGAAGCCGCCCGCGCCACCATCCGCATGATCAACCTGCGCGAGGAGCACGAGGCCACCAACCGCCGCTTCAACCAAACCGCCGCCGGTCCCGAGCAACCCAAGCTCAAATCCCAACGATGAGGCAGGCCACCAGCATCAACCCAGCCAGGGTTCGCCGCAGCGCCCTCAACCTCATGTACGCCGCCATGGAGAACGGCGGCTCCCTTGATTCCCTTGACACCGCGCTCTTCTGGAATGTGGCCCTGGAGCGCGACACCGACCAGTACCGCACCGCGCTGGCCAAGGCCGTGCTGCACACCTGCCGGGCATCGGCAGACAGCGCGCGCCTGCTCGCCGAGCGCACGCAAAAGGCGCTGGAGGCGCTGCACGCGGACATGACCGCCGCCACCCTGCGCGAGTCTCTGGAGCGCTATGCCTCCCGCACGGACGAGTGGGAGGAGAGCCTGGCCGCCCTGCGCGCCGAGCTGGACAACAAGCGCGCCACCGACACGGAGGAGCTGGCGCGCTGCGCCAAGTCCGCCATCACGCTGGCGCGTGCGCTGGGCGGGCTGGGCGCGGAGATGCTGCCTTCCTTTGCGGATTTTCCGATGTACCGCGGGGTGCTGGAGCCGCTGGCGGCGGTGGTGAAACGCCGCGGCCGCCTGATGGAGGCATGCGCCGGCATGGCGGATGAAGAGTATCTGGCAGGCAAGCCGGAATTCGCCGGCCTGCTGCGCCGCATGCAGGACCTGGCGGAGCTGCGCCCCGCCGCTGAGAACCTGGCGCGCGCCGCGCTGGAGCACCGCGAGGAGCTGGAAGCGGAAATCGCGGGCCTGCTGGAGCACTACCGCACGGAACGCCTGGACACGGTGGACCACTGCATCCTGCTGCTCATGCTCTACGAGCTGCGCGTGGAGAAGCTGGCCACGCCCATTGTGGTGTCGGAAGCCACGGAGCTGGCGGACACGTATTCCGGCGGCAAGAGCGCGCCGTTCATCCACGGCGTGATTGCAGCCGCCGCCAAGAAATAACCCCTTCCCTGCCTCATGGCCCATTTCTTCACACGCCTGGTAGACAAATTCCTCGGCGAGCCGGAAATCGACTGGGACGAGCTGGAGGCCGACCTCATCTCCGCGGATATCGGCGCCAAGCGCGTCATCCCCCTGGTGGAGCAGCTGCAGGAGCAGAACGACCAGGACGCGTGCGACATCGCGGACTACATCAAGGCGCAGCTGCGCGCCGCCTTCCCCGCCACGCTGCCGCAGCTGCCGCAGCCGCAGGGCGGCAGGCCCGCCGTTATCATGATGGTGGGCGTGAACGGAGCCGGCAAAACCACCACCGCCGCCAAGCTGGCCCACCGCCTGCAGAAACAGGGCAGGCGCGTGCTGCTGGCCGCGGCGGACACCTTCCGCGCCGCCGCCGTGGAGCAGCTGGAATCCTGGGCCGCCAGGCTGAACGTGCCGCTCTACAAGGGGCGGGAGAACCAGGACCCCGCCTCCGTGTGCTACGAGGCCCACACCCGCGCCCTCAACGAGGGGTTCGACTATCTGATTTGCGACACCGCCGGGCGCCTGCACACCCGCCACAACCTCATGGAGGAGCTTTCCAAAATCCGCCGCTCCATCGCCAAGCAGGACGACACCGCCCCGCACGCGTGCTACCTGGTGGTGGACGCCACCACGGGCGGCAACGCGCTCATGCAGGCGCAGGAATTCCACAAGGCCACCCCGCTGGATGCCGTGGTGGTCACCAAGATGGACGGCTCCGGCAAGGGCGGCGTGGCCGTGGCCATCCAGGACGAGCTGGGCATCTCCCCCATCTTCCTGGGCACCGGGGAGGGCTGCGACGACCTGCGGCCCTTCAACGCGGACGAGTACGTGAACACCTTCCTGTGATGCCGCCCGCCTGCCTGCTGGAGTACACGCGCGCCGGGCTGGCTGAACTGCTGGCCGGGCTGGGAGAGCCCAAGGCCTTCCGCGCCTCCCAGCTCATGGAGTGGGTGTGGAAACACCGCGCCACGGACTTTTCCCAAATGACCAACCTGCCCCCCGCCCTGCGGGAAAGGCTGGCAGCCAACTGCTGCCTGCGCCCCCTCCGGGTGGTGGAGGTCAGCCCCAGCTCCAACGGCTCCGCCACCCGCAAATTCCTCTCCCGCATGCAGGACGGCCACCTGGTGGAATCCGTCATCATCCCCGCCGCGGTGGGGCGGGACGGCGGGCACAGCGGGCGCATGACGCTCTGCGTGTCCTCCCAGGTGGGCTGCGCGTTCGGCTGCAAGTTCTGCGCCAGCGGCCTGTTGGGCTTCACCCGCAACCTCACCGCCGCGGAAATCCTAGGGCAAATCCTGGCCGCGGAGGAGGTGGCGGGCGAGCGCATCGACAACCTGGTGTTCATGGGAATGGGTGAACCCCTGGCCAACATTGAAAACCTGCTGCGCGCGCTGGAGGTCATCATGGACCCGCAGGCGCTGGGCATCGGAGCGCGTCACATCACGGTGTCCACTTCCGGCAACGTGCCGGGGCTGCAGCGCCTGGCGGCTTTCGGCAAGCCCCTGCGGCTGGCGGTCTCCCTCCACGGCGCCTGCGACGAGGTGCGCGAGCAAATCATGCCAGTCAACAGGAAATGGCCGCTTTCACAGCTTTTGCCCGCCCTGTGCGAGTGGAACAAAACCGGCTTCCACAAAATCACCCTGGAGTACATCCTCATCAAGGACGTCAACGATTCCATGGAGCAGGCCAAGCTGCTCTCCAAGGTGGCGGCGGACCTCAACGCCAAGGTCAACCTCATCCCCTACAACACGGTGGAGGGCCTGCCTTGGGTGCGCCCTGCGGAAAGCCATTGCCGCGCCTTCCGCGACGCCCTGGCAGCCGCCCATATCCCCGTGACCCTGCGCTATGAGAAGGGGCACGACATCAACGCCGCCTGCGGCCAATTGAGATTGCGCCGCACAGCGCGCAATGAGCACACACCCTAATCCTAATCTTAATCCTAATCCTCGGTTCAAATTTTGTGGTAGAACGAGGTTGTTCGGGGTATCATCC
>JAUNNT010000066.1 GCA_030531305.1 Akkermansia sp. | reverse complement strand
GACAACCTCAAGACTCTGCGTCATCTGTCGCATTTAACCTTGCAATTCACATTCAGAACGGACGCTTTGAACGGCCGCTTCAGCCCACGGGGGCGGAGAGAATCCGCAGGGTCTCCTCGCGGGCGGCGGCGTCGTCCTCCAGGATGATGGAGAGCTGACCGTGGTAGGGGCGGGGTGAGAGGTTGGAGAGGGCCTTCTCCACCGTTTGCCAGATGCCGGGGAAGGAGATGCGGCCGTCGATGAAGGCTTGGACGGCCACCTCGTTGGCGGCGTTGAACATGGCGGGCATGGTGCCGCCGGTGAGCCCGGCCTGGCGCGCCAGGTTGAGGGCGGGGAAATCGTTCCACCGCGGGGCCTCGAACTTCAGGCTGGCCAGCGCCGCCAGGTCCAGGTGCGGCAGGGAGTTCTCAATCCTGTCCGGCCAGGTGACGGCGTACTGGATGGGGAAACACATGTCGCTGCTGCTCAGCTGGGCCAGGATGGAGCCGTCGCGGTATTCCACCAGGGAGTGGACGATGCTCTGGGGGTGGACGATGACGTCCACGCGCTCCATGGGGATGTTGAAGAGCCAGCGGGCCTCGATCATCTCCAGGCCCTTGTTGAAGAGCGTGGCGCAGTCGATGGTGATTTTGCGGCCCATCTTCCAGGTGGGGTGTGCCAGGGCCTGCTCCAGGGTGACCTCCGAAAGCTTATCCGCGGGCCAGGTGCGGAAGGGGCCTCCGCTGGCGGTGAGGATGAGGCGGTTCACGGCTTCCGCCCCGCCATGGTTGCCCTGCAGGCATTGGAAGATGGCGTTGTGCTCGCTGTCTACCGGCAGCACGCTGATGCCCTTCTCCGCCGCGCGCTGCATCACCACCTCGCCCGCCATCACCAGGATTTCCTTGGAGGCGAGGGCCAGGTCCTTCCCGGCGTCGATGGCCTCCAGCGTGGGCTTGAGCCCCGCCGTGCCGATGATGGACACCAGCACCATGTCCGCACCCTCCAGGCGCGCCAGCTCGCACAGGCCGTCCAGCCCGGTGTACACGGCCACGCCCGGCAGCATCTTTTCCAGCTCGGCGGCCTTGGTCTCGTTGAAAATGCAGACGTGTTTCACGCCGAATTCGCGCGCCTGCTCCGCCAGCTTGTGGATGTTGGAATGGGCGGCCAGGCCCGCCACCTCCATGCGTTCGGGTATATCCCGCGCCACCTTGAGGGCGCTGGTGCCTATACTGCCTGTGGAACCGAGGATGACGACGCGACGCTTCTTCATGTACGCACCCATTATACGCCCAAACGGCGCGGAATGCAAGGAATTTGCCATGATTGTGGAACGCTCCGCAACGTCATTGCATGCCTCACGGAATTGGGCTGCGCACCAAATTCGTATTCCGCTTACTGTAAGCGCATAGCAAAATAAATATTGCACACGCCGTTGTGCAAAACTCAATGCATTAACTGCATATTTGCGTGATATTTTTCTTGCAAAAAACAATGGTTTGTGTATTATTACGCAACCGAAAATGCTTAAGAAAACCGTAAAGAGTTGGATAGCGAGGCAGGCCCAGCGCGGGCGCATAAGCTTCACTATGGAGGAATTGAGTGCGGCGTTTCCGGCGACATCGCCCTCAATGAAGAAACACGGTCTTTATGTCACATGCAAGAGCGGGCTGACCATTCACGCCTGGCAGGGATTCTACCTGCTGGTGCCGCAAGAGTACCGGGAGACGGGGAACATGCCGCCCGCGGAGTACATAGGCGAGCTGATGGCCTACCTGCGCAAGCCGTACTGCGTGGCGCTGTATGATGCGGCGGCCATGTACGGGGTGCCCTGCCCCAAGTCGCCGCAGGGCTTCACGGTGATGACCTCCACCCCGCGGCCGCGGTGCACGATACAGGGCGGCGTGCCGGTGGAATTCATCGCCAAGCGTGAAATGCGCGGGCGGATAGCCCCCACCCTCACCCGCACGCTGCCCACGCAGCGCGGCACGGTGGTGGTGAGCAGCCCGGAATACACCGTCTTCACACTGGTTCAGCACGCCGTTTCGCTGGGCGGGCTGGCGGCGGTGGTGCCCGTCGTGCGGGATTTGCTGCCGCTGTGCAACTTCGCCAAGCTGCCGGCGGCGCTCAAGCGGTATGTGACGCTGGCGTGCCTGCAGCGCGTGGGCTACATTCTGGAGCGCGTGATTGGCGATACGGAGAAGGCGCAGCAGCTGCACCGCTACCTCAACCCGGCGCGCACGCCCTTTGTGCTGGCCAAGCTGGTGCCCCAGCTGCCCATGGCCAAATGCACCACGGATGAGAAGTGGCTCATTGTGGTCAACGAGGATTTGACGTTGCCAGGGGCGTAAGATGCTTGCACAGCGGGGCGGGAATTGGTAGAATGGCGGCGGATGCTATTCGAAAGGGAAGAACTCACCGCGAAAGGGCGGCTGCTGGTGCTGGAGCGCCTGTTTGAGCAGGCGGCGGCGCGCGGCGGCGCGGCCCCGGAGCCGGGGCACGTGCCGGTGGACACGCTGCACGCCTACGGCGAGTTCGAGACCCATGTGCGCTACCTGTTGGAGGCCGCCGCCTGCCAGGAGAACACCCTGAACCGCAAGGCGCGCCTCAAGAAGCTGGAGAAGGCGCTCAACGCCCTGCCGGACGATTTGATGGCGAGCCTGCCCGCCGGCCCCGGCGAGAACTGGCTGTGCTTCTACCGCTCGCTGATGAAGTTCCTGGCGCTCATGGACGAGGCCGAGATCGGTCTGGACGCGGAGGAGTACTCCACGGTCATCCAGAAGATGATCCAGCTGGCGGCGTCGGTGTCGGAGGCGTCCGCCGTGAAGGTGGATGCCGGTTCCATGTTTGCGCTCATGCTCATCCAGGCGGAGGCGCAGCGCATGCGCAAGCCAAAGCGCAAGCCCCGCCGCAAGAAGCGCAAGACCGCCAAACAAACGAAGGCTGCATAGGCTTCCGCGCCTCAGACGGGAAGCTTTTTCCAGAATGCGGCGGCATGTGCGGCGGTGAGCCCCCGCATGTTCAGGTAGCGCGTGCGCAGCAGCTCCGCGGAGCGGTGCCCCATCTCCATTTGCAGCAGGGGGAAGTTGCGGTAGTGTTTGGCGTGGTAGCTGGCGAAGGTGTGGCGCAGCACATCCTGCGGCCAGGGGACAATGCCGGCCGCAAGCCGCAGGCGTTTCCAGCGCCGCTGCCAGTTGGGCGGGCAGACGCGGGACTCGGGCGGCGGCGCGGCGGGGGCCGCCTGAGCCAACCATGCGGCAAGTGCCGGGCAAATCTGCACATGGCGCCGCCCGCCGGTCTTGGAGTGTCGCGGGCGCACGGAGACCACGCCCTCCGCGAGGTCGATGTCGCCCCATTGCAGGCGTTCCACCTCAGCCGGGCGTATGCCTGCCCAGAGCATGAGCCCCAGCGCCGGCATGCAGGCGCGGTGCTCCGCGCGGCGGGCGTTGCGCAGCAATCGGCGGATTTGCCGCCATTCCAGAGGGGCGATTTCCGTTTCGGGCTCAACGGAAAAACGCAGGGCGGCGGCGGGATTGCCGCGCCCCTGCATCCAGCCTTGCCGCATGCAGTGGGCAAAGAGGCCGTGCAGGATGACGCGCGCCTTCTCCCGCTGCCGCGGCGTGGGCAGGTGCGTGTTCAACAGCTCGCCCAGCATGCGCGGGGTGATGGTGTTCACGCGGCGGTGCGCCAGCCGGGAGTCGGCACGCAGCAAACGCGCGGTGACGCTGCGGATTTCCGTCAACGTGCGCTTGCGGCGCGCGGCCTTGGCGTGCAACAGACTTTGCACCGCCGTGGTGAAACTCACGCTGCGGCGCTGTGCACGCCATTGCTCGCTGCCCAGCTGGATGACGCGGCGGCAGCGTTGCATGCTCACCGCGCCGCGGTGGCGCTTACCGTCCGACTCCTCCACCAGATCCAGCGCCAGACGAACCGCCTGCAGCATCGTCAACCCGGCGTCTGCAAGCGCCGTTTCCATCTTTATGTATTCAGATTGCATTCAGGTGGTATACACCGCATGAACGCCCCGGCTCAATAACGGATAGCGTGGCGCAGGGGGTGACCGCCCCCGGATTAGCAATCCGATGTCAAGCATCTTTTGAACAAAACCGCGCAGCTGCGCCCTAGGGAGGGCGTCCGGCCCGGTAAGACACACCTCGCGGATTTGCCGTTTTTGTGCAGGGTTGAACAGGCCGGAACGCCCATGCCACGCGGGTTGCGGGCGTTTGGCGGAGGCATAGCGGATTGCTAATCCGCTATGCTTGCACCGTAAAGGATTGAAAAAAGAACATTCCAGAACCGTTTACACCTTTCAACCCACGCGCGAGATAGAGCGGCGTGTTGCAAAGTTGACGGCGGAGCGAAACCTAGACAGGACCTCAATCATCAAACTTGGGCTCTACATGGCGTGCGGATACCTGAGCTTGAACGACGTGCGCAACAAGCCGCTGGACGAGGTGGTGGCAACCCTTGAAGCCAACGCGCCGAAACGCTTTCCCAGTTTCTCCACCTTTGCGGAGGGAAAACGCCCGGCCCTCCGCCCCCGCAGGCGCTAGCAGCCGTTTTCACTTGGCAAACGGTGTGGGATGCGCTATGATAGCGGGCGTTCAACGCAAACTCGCCATGTCCCAGAAGATTTTGATTGTCATCCCCGCGCGCTACGCATCCACCCGCCTGCCCGGCAAGCCGCTGGTCAAGATAGCCGGGGTGGAAATGATACGCCGCGTGGCGGACATCGCCGCCTCCATCTGCCGCCACAACGAGAACTGCAGCTATGTGGTGGCCACGGACGACACGCGCATCACGGACTACTGCGCCGGGGCGGGCATACCTGCGGTGATGACGGCGGAAACCTGCCGCAGCGGCACGGAGCGCTGCTGGGACGCCGTGAGCCGCCAGGCGGAGCAGCCGGATTTCATCATCAACCTGCAGGGGGACAACCCGCTCTGCCCGCCGTGGGTCATCCAACAGCTCATCGACGAGTGGAAGGCGTGCCCGGCGGATGTGTTCACGCCGTGCATCCACCTGGACTGGGCGGAGTACGACAGCCTGGTGGAATCCAAGAAGACCACGCCGTACAGCGGCACCACCGTGCTGGTGGACAAGAACGGCTACGCGCTGGCGTTCTCCAAGGGCACCATCCCCGCCATCCGCAAGCCGGAGAAGGCTCGCGAACAGCTGGAGAAGAGCCCGGTGCGCCGCCATGTGGGCCTGTACGCCTACACGCTCGCCGCGCTGAAAAACTACTTCGACCTCCCGGAATCCGACTACGAAAAGGGCTGCGTGGAGGGGCTGGAGCAGATGCGCTTCCTCTACAACGGGCTGCGCGTGAAGATGGTGGAGGTCACCTACCGCGGCCGCAAATCCACCAGCGGCGTGGACTCCCCGGAGGACGTGGCGCGCGTGGAGGCCATCCTGGCCGAGTATGGCGAATTCGAACTCTGATGGACAACATGGCCGACGCCCCGAACATCCCCGAGCACATCGCCGTCATCATGGACGGCAACGGCCGCTGGGCCCAAAAGCACGGCGTGCCCCGCGCCAAGGGCCATGAACAGGGCGGGCAGACCGTGCAGCGCGTCATCGACCTCTGCCGCGAGCACGGCGTGAAATGGCTCACCCTGTACGCCTTCTCCACGGAGAACTGGGGGCGCTCCAAGCTGGAGGTGACCGCGCTCATGCGCATGCTGGTGAAGTACCTGTACGAGCGCCTGCCGGAAATGATGGAGAAGAACGTGCGCCTGCACGCCATCG
Source organism: Akkermansia sp. (assembly GCA_030531305.1). Lineage (GTDB taxonomy): Bacteria > Verrucomicrobiota > Verrucomicrobiia > Verrucomicrobiales > Akkermansiaceae > Akkermansia. The sequence goes on along the minus strand of JAUNNT010000066.1, from coordinate 7,756 downwards.
GCGAGCTCTACATGCTCCCCAAGAACGCGCAGGAGGCCCTGCGCGACGTGATGGAGAAGACCAGGGGCAACACCGGGCTCAACACCGTGCTCGCCCTCTCCTACGGCTCACGCCAGGAAATCACCGCCGCCGCCCGCGCCCTGGCGCAGGACGTGAGGGACGGCAAACTGGAGCCCGCGGACATCACGCCGGAGCTGCTTTCCTCCCGCCTGTACACCGCCGGCATGCCGGACCCGGACCTCCTCATCCGCACCTCCGGGGAAATGCGCATTTCCAACTACCTGCTCTGGCAGATCAGCTACTCGGAAATCCACGTCACGGACACCCTCTGGCCAGACTTCGACCGCGCGGACTTCGACGCCGCCCTCACCGACTACGCCGCCCGCAACCGCCGCTACGGAAAGAGGTGATTTTCACCATCAGGGCTTGAGGTCTTTGAGGAAGTCTGCGAAGGGGCGTTGGGGGCTGCCCCAGGCGCGTTCCGCGAGGGCGGCGGCGCGGGGGAATGCCAGGAAGAAAAGGCGCTCGCGGGTGGTGATGTGCTCCGTCCAGAGGTTGGCCTGGATGCCGAGGATGTTGCCCTGCGGCACGGGGTACTCGAAGACCTTTTGCAGGGTGGTGACGGTGGGGACGGAGCCGGGGTCGTCTTCGGTGGGGCGGCAATCGAAGTAGAAGTGCGAGCATGGGCAGAGGATGAGCGGCGCGCCGGATTGGAAGATTTTCTCCGTGCCCGCGGCGTGCCACACCATGGTGGTTTGGCGCTGCACGCCGTTGGCGGCGGCCTCGTCCCACACGATGGCGTCGCGGCCGTGCGCGCGGCAGAAGTCCACCATCCGCTGCATCCACTCCCGCTGCTGCTCCGGGGTGGCGAACCGCGGGTCCACCTCGTCGCCGCCCAGGTGCAGGGGCGTGGGCGCGGGGAAGATTTGCATGAGCTCGGTGAGCACGTCTTGCGCGAACTCCAACGAGCGCGGGTTGGCCACGTCCATCACATCGCCGCCGTGCAGGCCCTGCTGCGGGAAATCCGCCCGCCCGATTTCGGGATAGGCGGCAATGGCGGCGTAGGAGTGCCCCGGCATGTCGATTTCCGGGACAATCACGATGCCTCGCTCGCGTGCGTACTGCACCAGCGCGCGCATCTCGTCCTGCGTGTAGAAGCCGCCCTCGATTTTGGGATAATCCGGGCCAATCTGGATGGTGGGCCAGTCCCAGTCCTCCACGCCCAAATCCTTGCGCCAGGCGGCAAACGTGGTGAGCCGCGGGTATTTCTTGATTTCGATGCGCCAGCCGGGTCCGTCGCTGAGGTGCAGGTGTAGGCGGTTGAGCTTCAGCTCCGCCATGCGGTCGATGTACTCCCGCACCACCTCCGGCGGGAAGAAATGGCGCGACACGTCCAGGTGCAACCCGCGCCAGGCATAGCGCGGGTAGTCGCACACGGCCACGTAGGCTGGCGGGGTGCCGCCGTTCTCGCGCTCCAGCGCGGCGGCGGTGAGCGCGGCGTGGCGGCGGCCCGCGTCGTCGTTGGCGTTCACCCGCCATTGACCGTCCCGTGCATCGTAGCGGAGGGTGTATGCGCCCTCCACCTGCGGCGGGGGCGGCAACTGCTCCGCGGGGTTGTGCGAGATGTGCTGCGGCGCTGGGATGACGCCCTGCGCAACAGAGAGCAGCACGGCCGCGAGCGGCAGCAGGGGGAAGAGCCTCATGACAGCACCTTGAGCAGGCGTTTCACGGGAAGGCCCACCACGTTGTCCACGTCGCCCTCCACCTTGTCTACGATGAGCTCGCTCTTCTCCTGCATGGCGTAGGCGCCGGCCTTGTCCATGACGTAGACCTCGCGGATGTAGTTGCGGATGTCCTCCCCGCTCATCTTGCGGAAGGTGACGCGGCTCGTTTCCGTGAAGTCGCGGCGCTCGCCGCCGGGCATGATGACGGCCACGCCGGTGCACACGCAGTGGGTGCGGCCCTGCAGCTCGGTGAGCATGCGGATGGCGTCCTCCTCGTCCCGGGGCTTGCCGTAGGGCTTGCCGTCCAGGAACACCATGGTGTCGGCGCCCACCACGGTGTCCTGCGGGAAGTCGCGGGCCACGGCCTCGGCCTTGAGGGCGGCGTTGCGGGCGCAGAGTTTTTCGGGGGAGAGCGAGGGGTCGATTGTTTCCTGCACCTGGCGGACCACCACGAGGAAGTCCACGCCCTCGCGCTGCAGCAGGCTGTGGCGGCGCGGGGAGGCGGAGGCGAGAATGAGGCGCTCGGAGGCGCGCAGCACATGGTGGCCGCTCGCCTGCAGCTCGCGGATGCCCTGGATGGTGGTGCCGAGCAGCCCCTGCACGGCATCCATGAACGTGAGGTGGTAGCCCTCGTTGTGGAAGTCCAGCCCCACCAGCGCGCGGCCCACGGACTCGCCGGAGTAGCGGTAGTCGAAATAGCAGAGCGACGCGAATTTGTTGACGTGGCTGATGAATTCATTGAACGCGCCGGGGCGTTCCGGGAATTCCACGGCATAGAGCGCGGGGTGCCTCATGCACTCGTGGTCGTAGTTGATCATGCGGAAGAGCACGCCCACGTCCTGCGAGGCATCGATGGGCCGGAACCCCTTTTCCTCCAGGCGATGGTAGATTTCCGCGAACTCGGCATCCGTGGTCAACAGGCCGAACACGGGGTACTGCGTGTCGCCGTTGATGCGACCGAACTGCATATCCGTGATGAGCACCTTGGCCGGGATGTCGTCCCGGTAGTGGCGGATGTCCCAGCTCTCGGTGGCCACGGCCAGGCGCAGGTAGCGCTCCCTGCGGTTGGATTCCTGCACGCCCGCCAGGCGGGAGACCACGCCCAGCTGGGAGAAATCCATGTTGCCGCCGGAAATGACCACCAGGCAGCGCTCGTCCGCGGAGATGCGGCCGGCCTCCCAATCCTGCATGAGGGCGGCCAGGCCCATGGCGCCGGAGGGCTCCGGTATCACGCGCAGGGAGTTCCAGAGCGCGCGCATGGCGCGGCACACCTCGTCGTTGCTCACCGTCAGGTATCCGTCCAGCAGCTCCTTGCAGAGCGGGTAGGTGTTTTCTCCGGCCTGGCGCACGGCCGTGCCGTCGCAGAACACGTCGATGTCGTGCAGCACCACGCGCTCGCCGTGCTCCACGGCCTGCTTCATTGAAGCCTGGGTGGTACCCTCCACGCCGATGCACTTGCAATCCGGCCAGTATTTCTTGAACCAGCACGCGCAGGCGGAGGCCAGGCCGCCGCCGCCAATCTGCAGGTACACGCGCGTGAAGCTCCCCTGCCCGCTCATCACCACCTCGTCCGCCAGAGTCCCCTGCCCGCCCATGGTGGCCAGGTCGTCGTACGCATGCACGAAAGTTAGACCCTTTTCATCCGCGAACTCGTGCGCGGCGGCCGCCGCGGCGTCGTAGGAGTCGCCCGTGAGCACAATCTTCACATGCTCGCCGCCGTGGCGGCGCACGGCGTCCTGCTTCACGGTGGGTGTGGAGCGCGGCATGAAGACGTATGCGCTGCAGCCTAGCTTGGCGGCGGCGAGGGCCACGCCCTGACCGTGGTTTCCTGCGCTGGCGGCCACCACGCCCTTGGCGCGCTGCTCCGGGGTGAGCTTGCTCATGCAGTTGAACGCGCCGCGCCACTTGTAGGCGTTGATGGGGCCCAGGTCCTCGCGCTTGGCGAAAATGGTCAGCGGCACGCCAGAAAGCTCCACCCGCTGCAGCGGTGTGGGACTCCCCACCGCATACACGCGCTGCCGCGCCTCCAATATCTCGTCGAACAATCTATCCTTTAGCTCGCTCATGTCTTCTCGTGCGCATGGTAGCACGATTTCGCGTATCTTTCAAGGCACGCCGATATGCCTGGCGTATTTTTGCACCGCGATGCACGTAAAACGCACCCGCAAACACCCATAATTGGGGAAATTTGTCTTGTCAGTGCCACGACGAAAGCAAACAACAGGCGGCATTGACGTCCGCGCCGCGCCGTAGCAAGGCGGGGGATGGTGGCAAGGCGGGGATGGGAAGAAAAAGGCTGACAGGGAGGTACGGGTGTGGTATGCTTGACGCATGGCACAGGGCGACTACTGCTCATACATCGACCGGTTTCCGGAAGTCAGCCTGCTCTGCATGGGCGACATGATGCTGGATGTCTTTGTGTACGGCAAGAGCTCGAGGCTCTCGCCGGAGGCTCCCGTGCCGGTGATATTGTGCCAGAAGGAGCGCAGCATGCCGGGCGGCGCGGGCAACGTGATAGCCAACCTGCGCAGCCTGGACTGCACCGTGCGCATCATTGGCGTCACGGGCGACGACGAGGGCGGACGCGCGCTGCACGAGAGCATGGAGGCGCTGGGGGCGGACGACTCGCAGATGCTGCACCCGGAGGGCTACGCCACGCCGGTGAAGACGCGCTACGTGGCGGGGCAGCACCACCTGCTGCGCGTGGACCGCGAGCAGCCTCTGGAGCTCACGCAGGAACAGGTGGAAGACCTGCTGGACCGCGTGGAGGGCTGCCTGCCGGAGGTGGACATGGTGCTGCTGTCCGACTACGGGAAGGGGCTCGTGGATGAACGCCTGACCCCTGCCCTGATATCCCTTTGCAACAAGTACGGCAAGCGCGTGATCGTGGACCCCAAGCGCACGGACTACACCGTGTACTCCGGCGCGTACCTGGTGAAACCCAACCTCAAGGAGTTCCAGGGAGTGACCGGGCGCGTGTTCGACCCGTCGGTCCCCGGCTTCGCGGCGGAGGCGGTGGAGGCGGGGCGCGAGGTCTGCCGGCGCTACGGCATCGGCGGCCTGCTGGTGACCCTGAGCGAGCACGGCATGATCTACATCCCCGGCGCGGAAGGTGAAAAAACGCAGTGGATACCCACGGAAGCGCGCGACGTGTTCGACGTGTCGGGCGCGGGCGACACCTCGCTGGCGGCGCTGGGCGCCTCGCTGGCGGCGGGTGCCCCCATGCGGGAGGCCATGCGCATCGCCAACGCGGCCTCCGGCATCGTGGTCGGCAAGTTCGGCACCGCCAGCGTGCAGCGCGACGAGCTGGCGCAAGCGCTCTCACCGCGCCGTGTGGCGGGCGGCATCATCACCGCGGATGAAGCGGCATCCCTCTGCGAGACCCTGCGCGCGCAGGGCAAGGTGGTGGGCTTCACCAACGGCTGCTTCGACTTGCTGCACCCCGGCCACCTGCAATCCTTCGAGCGCGCCCGCGCCCTGTGCGACGTGCTCATCGTGGGTCTGAACACGGATGCCTCCATCCGCCGCCTCAAGGGGCCGAACCGCCCCGTCAACAACGAGCAGTCGCGCGCGGCGCTGCTGGCGGCGCTCAAGACGGTGGACTACGTGGTGCTGTTCGACGACGACACGGCGCTGCCGCTGATTGAAAAACTGCGGCCGGACGTGATAGCGAAGGAAGGCTACCCCATCGACAAATGGCCGGAGGGGCAGCTGGTGGAATCCTACGGCGGGCGCGCGGTGGAGCTGCCGCGTCTGGAGGGCTTTTCCTCCACCGCCATCATCGACAAGCTTCAACACTGACACCCCCATGGACACCGAGTGGATCAGCCAGGAAATCATCTCCGCCGCAGACGGCATGCGCCGCCTGGCGGTCTGCGCGCCCGTCATCCGCGAGATAGCGGAAACCTGCGCCGCCGCGCTCCGCAACGGCCGCAAGGTCATGTTCTGCGGCAACGGCGGCTCAGCCGCGGATTCCCAGCACCTGGCCGCCGAGCTGGTGGGCCGCTACAAGCTGGAGCGCCCCGCCATGCGGTCCATCGCCCTCACCACGGACACCTCCATCCTCACCGCCGTGGGCAACGACTACGGCTACGACGACATCTTCCGCCGCCAGGTGGAGGGCCTGGGGGAGGCGGGCGACGTGCTGGTCGGCCTGTCCACCAGCGGCAACAGCCGCAACGTGCTGCGCGCTTTCGAACAGGCGGCGCAGATGGGCATCACCACCGTGGCGCTCACGGGCGCGGGCGGAGGTGCCATGAAGGATGCCGCGGGCGTTTGCCTGGCCGTGCCGGCCACCGCCACCAACCACATCCAGGAGATGCACATCACCTGCGGCCACCTCATCTGCGAACTCGTGGAAAAGGAACTCCATGGCTGAACGACGCGCCCTCTTCCTGGACCGCGACGGCACGGTGAACATCGACCGCCACTACGTCCACCGCATCGAGGATTTCGAGCCCGTGCCCGGCATCTTCGAGCTCTGCGCCGCCGCCGCCGCCAAGGGCTATGCCCTGGTGGTGGTCACCAACCAGTCCGGCATTGAGCGCGGCTACTTCACCATGGAGCAGTACGAGGCCCTCACCGCGCACATGCGCAGCCTCTTCGCGCAGCACGGCGCGCCCCTGCTGGATGTGCTCTGCTGCCCCTTCCTCAACCACCCGGACCGCAAGCCCAACCCCGGCATGTTCCTCAAGGCCGCGGAGAAATGGGGCATCGACCTGGCGGCGTCCGTGTCGCTGGGGGACAAGCCGCGCGATGTGGCGGCGGGCGCGGCGGCGGGCGTTGGCGCGAACTACCTGCTGGATGCGGAGGCCACATCCTGCCCCGGTGCGGAGGGCATTGTGGCCACGCCCGCGCAACTCATACCACTCCTTCCCTGACCATGCAGAAAGTACTTGTCATCAAACACGGCGCGCTCGGCGACTTCGTCCTGGAAATAGGGGCGATGTTCGACATACGCCGCCGCCACCCGCAAGCGCAGCTCCACCTACTCACCGCTTCCGCCTTCGTGAAGATGGCCAAGATGATGGGCATCTTCGACGACATCACTGTGGACAACCGCGATTCCCACCTGCCGCTGGGCATCCTGCGCGGGATTGCAGCGAACGGGTACGATGTCATCTATGATTTGCAGTGCTCCAACCGCACGCGCAAGCGCTACTTCACCATCCTGCGCTGGCTGTGCCGCGGCACGTACCAATGGATCGACGGCAGGAAGAAGACCTGCGCCACCATCACCAAGCGCCACGCGCTCGGCTGCGGGAGCGTGAAGGTGGAACCCATCCAGCTGGAGTGGACGCCCACCGACCTCTCGTTCATGCACAGCGAGAACCCGGAGCTGGACAAGCTGCCGGAGAAGTACGTGCTGCTGATATGCGGCTGCTCACCCACGCACCCGTACAAGCGCTGGCCCGTGCAGAACTTCTGCGAGCTGGCGCAGCGCCTGGCCGCCCGCGGGGTGGCCCCCGTGCTCATCGGCACCAACGCGGAGGCCGCGGAAATCGCCGCCGTCACCGCCGCCTGCCCCGCCGCCGTCAGCCTGCTCAACAAGACCGCCCTGCTGGATGTGCCGGAGATTGCCCGCCGCGCCCTCGCTACCGTCGGCAACGATACCGGGCCCTCCCACATGGCCGCCATGTCCGGCGGCCCCACCATCGCCATCTACGACAACCGCACACGCAACAGCGCCACCAGAGGGCCAAAGTCCATCAACCTCATCTCCGATTCCACGATTGACCAAATCTCCGTGGATATGGTATGGGAGAAAGTGGAGAAATACCTGCCGTAGGCGGCCACACAAGGACCCTGCGGGTAATTAGGATTAGGAGTAGGATTCGGATTAAGATTAGGGATTCGGCTGCCGCGTCCCAATGAAATTTGGAAGAAAGGCGTTCCGCCTACGCCCTGCGGGCTACGGCGTGACAAGGGTTGGCATGCAATGATTGGTGCCAACGAGCGCGATTAGTAGGCGGGCGTTGGCGTGAATCCACACCGCCATTCGGCGGCGTTCCGGGGATAGTTGCGCACGCGTG
>JAUNNT010000065.1 GCA_030531305.1 Akkermansia sp. | reverse complement strand
TTAGGCATGTTTTGCATTTTTTCAGAAAAATGCAAAATGATTGTTGACTAATTCCTAATTCCCCCGCTCAATCCTTCCTGGGCAGGAGCCGCAGCACAGGCAGTCCCTCCACGGCCTGAATCCAGGCGGTGGCGGGGATGGTGATGACCATCTTGCCGTTCTCCTCCCTGCAATCCACGGCCAAATCCGGCTGGCCGAGGATGGCGGGCTTTTGGCCGAGAGACCGGGGAATTTCGAGCGTGTAGTCCACCAGTTCCTTGTGGACGGGCAGGAAGATGTACTTGTTGCCGTTGGGAATCTTGACGACGCGGAGGGATTCCGGCAGGGCGGGGTCAAGCACGGCACGGCTCTCATAGATAGCTTCGCCGTTGACCTTCATCCAGGCGCCGATGCGCTGGAAGACGTGGCGCACCTGCTCCGGCACGGAGCCGTCCGGCTTGGGGCCGATGTTGAGCAGGAGGTTGCCGCCGCGCGCCACGCAGGATTCAAGCGCGTTGATGACCACCACCGGGCTCTTGTACTGCTCGAACACGCTGTAGCCCCAGTGGTTGCCCACCGTCATGCAGGACTCCCAGTCGTACGCGGGAATCTTGTCGCGCGCGGGAACAAACTGCTCCGGCGTGGTGAAGTCCGCCTTGCTGGTGAGGGTGGGGCAGCCCTGGTAGTCCCAGAGGCGGTTGTTCATGATGATTCCGGGCTGCTTCTCGCGGCACATGGCCATGAGCTTGGTGGCCTCCCACGCCCGGTCGCCGGACATGGTGTCGGTGGAGAAGTCCCACCACAGGATGTCCACCTTGCCGTAGGCGGTGACCAGCTGCTCGGCCTGCTCGTGCAGGTACTTGATGTATGCCTTCTGGTCGCGGGGGATTCCCTTTTCCTTGAGCATCTTGGCCTGGTTGGAGGGGTACGCGTGGGCGGGGCGGATGGTGTTGTCGTAGGCGGGGTGGTGCCAGTCGATGACGCTGTGGTAGTAGCCCACGCGCATGCCGGCGGCGTGGCAGGCATCCGTGAACTCCTTCACGATATCGCGCCCCAGCAGCTTGCCCGCCGTGTAGTCGCTGTTCTTGGCGTCGAACAGGCAGAATCCCTCATGGTGCTTGCTGGTGAGCACCATGTACTTGCAGCCGGCCTCTTGCGCCAGCTTCACCCATTCCTCCGCGCAGCCGGGGGCCGGGCGGAACAGCGGCAGCGCCGCCTGGGCGTACGTGTCCGTGTCAAGGTCGATGTTCCTCTGTGTCCACTCGCCTCGGCCGTCCTGCCCCTGCCAGGTGCATTCCAGGCCGGAGTACAGGCCGTAGTGGATGAACATGCCGAAGTGGGCGTCGCGCCACCACTGCATCTTCTTGTCGTGCTCCACGGGGTCCACTGGGTCGCCCTGCGCGGCCTGGAGCTGGCCGATGGTGGGCTGCTGCGGGGCCTGCGGATTGGCCTCGTCTGCCAGGGCAAGGGACGAGAGCGCGAAGGCGCACGCGATGATGGAAGCTGATGTCCTCATTTTTTGTTTTTTGGTTGAATGTTTGCTTACGGGGTGGGGAACTGCTTGTTGAAAGCGGAAACTTCCGTTCGGAGGGCGGCGTAGGCGGCCTCGTCGCCGCCGGCAGCCAGGATATCCAGGCAGCGGCCGATGTATTCCGCCACGGCGCGCACATCGTCCTCCTTCATGCCGCGGGTGGTGACGGCGGGGGTGCCGATGCGGATGCCGCTGGGCTTGTTGGTGGTTCCCTTGTCGAACGGGATGGCGTTCTTGTTGACGGTGATGCCCACCTTGTCCAGCGCCACCTGCGCGTCCGCGCCGTTGATGCCCTTCACGCTCACGTCCACCAGGAAGCAGTGGTTGTCCGTGCCGCCGGTGACGATGCGGTAGCCCATCTCCGCCATCTTGGCGGCCATGGCCTTGGAGTTGAGCACAATCTGGTGCGCGTACTGCTTGAACTCGGGCTTGAGGGCCTCGCCCAGGCAGGCGGCCTTGGCGGCGATGACGTGCATGAGCGGGCCGCCCTGCAGGCCGGGGAAGTTGGCGCTGTTGAGCTTCTTGGCCCACTTTTCCTTGCACATGACGATGCCGCCGCGCGGCCCGCGCAGGCTCTTGTGCGTGGTGGTGGAGACGAAGTCCGCGTAGGGCACGGGGGAGGGGTGCTCGCCGCCCGCCACCAGGCCGGCGATGTGCGCCATGTCCACGAACATGATGGCACCCACCTCGTCGCAAATCTTGCGGATGCGTGCAAAGTCGATGATGCGGGAGTAGGCGGAGGCACCGGCGAGGATGAGCTTGGGCTTCACCTCCTTGGCGGTGGCCTCCAGCGCGTCGTAGTCGATGCATTCCGTCTCCGGGTTCACGCCGTAGTGCACCACCTTGTAGAGCTTGCCGGAGAAGTTGGCGAAGAAGCCGTGCGAGAGGTGGCCGCCGCACGCTAGGTCCATGGTCAGGATGGTGTCGCCGGGCTCGATGCATGCGAAATACACGGACATGTTGGCCTGGGAGCCGGAGTGGGCCTGCACGTTGGCGTGCTCGCAGCCGAAGAGCGCCTTGGCGCGGTCGATGGCCAGCTGCTCCGCCTTGTCCACCACCTCGCAACCGCCGTACCAGCGCTTGCCGGGGTAGCCTTCCGCGTACTTGTTGGTTAGGCAGCTGCCCTGCGCCTCCATCACCGCGGGGGATGTGAAGTTCTCGGAGGCGATCAGCTCGATGTTGTTCAACTGGCGCTGGTGCTCCTCCTCGATGATGGCGGCCAGCTGCGGGTCGCTCATGCTCAGGCGCGAGCCGGAGCCCATCGCCAGGCGGTCCACATGGCGACCGCCCTCGAACTCCGTCTCCAGCCACACCTTCAGGATGTCCGGCACCGCCTCCGCGGACACCACGGACGCCCCCATGCACAGCACGTTGGAGTTGTTGTGCTGGCGGGAGAGCTTGACCACCTCCGGCTTGGCGCACAGCGTGGCGCGCACGCCCTTCCAGCGGTTCGCCGCTATCGTCATACCAAGCCCCGTGTAGCAGATCAGGATGCCGCGATCCGCGCGACCGTCCGCAATGCGCTTGCACACCGCGTTCGCGTATTCCGCGTAGTTGCAGGACTCCGTGCTGCTCGGCCCCACGTCCGTCACGTCATACCCCCAGCCGCGCAGGGTTTTCACGACAACTTCCTTCAGCTCCACGCCCTTGTGGTCTGAACCGATGGCAATGCTCATTTGCGTATTCATGGTGAAAAGGTGTTACCCACGGCATTCTACCACACCCGCCCGCGCGTGGCAAGAAAAGGAAATTAGGATTTGGATTAGGATTAAGATTGGAGGCGATGGGGCGCGCGCATGCATCCATGTCCCGCTGCGGTTGCCTCCGCGCACGTGTATATGCGGTATTCGCTCGCCGCCTGAATTTTCCTAATCTTAATCCTAATCCTAATTGCCGCCGGCGGGGTCGGCATTCCCCCTTGACATTCCTGTTAGGCGCGGTATGATAGAGTCATGCCTATTACCTTTGCGCGCATCGAGGAACGCCGGAACACCGGCAACATGAAGTGGGACCTGCAGGGACCCCTGCCGTTCGGAATCGCGGACATGGACATCGAGTCCCCGCCCTGCGTCATCGACGCCCTGAAGGCTCGTGTGGACCACCATTTCTACGGCTACGCCTTCCTGACCGACCACATGAAGGAGGCCATTATCAGCTACCTCAAGGCGCGCCACGGAGTGGAGGCCAAGCCGGAGTGGCTGCACGAGCTGCCGGGCTGCGTGCCCGCGTTCACGCTGGTGGCGCGCGCCATCTGCGGTGAGAGCCACGGCGCCATCATGACCTGCTCCCCGGTGTACCCGCCCATGCTGCAGTGCCACGAGGCCGCCGGCGCGCGCCTCATCGACGTTCCGCACGTGTGGAAGGACGGCTACGCGTACTTCGACTGGGAGGCGATGGAGAAGGCGGTGACACCGGACACCAAGCTCTTCCTGCTGTGCAACCCGCACAACCCGTCCGGCCGCTGCTGGAGCCCGGAGGACCTGCAGCGCGTGGGCGAGTTCTGCATCAAGCACGATTTGGTGCTGTGCTCCGATGAAATCCATTGCGACCTGGTGCTGGAGCCTGGCATGAAGCACACCTCCGCGCTCACGCTCTCCCCGGAGATTCAGCAGCGCCTGGTGATGCTCAGCGCACCCAGCAAGACCTTCAACATCGCCGGCATCTGCTTCTCCTACATGTGCGTGCCGAATCCCGAGCTCAAGCAGCGCATCGAGATTGCCCAAGGCTGCAGCCTGCCCACGCTGAACGTCTTTGCCTACGCCGCCGCGGAGGCCGCCTACCGCCAAGGCTGGGGATGGCATGCCGAGCTCCTGGAAACCCTGCGCGCCAACCGCGACTTCGTGGTCAACTACATCACCAACCAGATTCCCCAAATCAAGGTGGTGCCCAACCAGGCCACCTACCTCGCCTGGCTGGATTGCACCGCCCTCGGCGTGGAAAGCCCCCACAAGTTCTTCCGCGAGAAGGCCGGCGTCTATCTCGACGACGGCGCCAACTTCGGCGACCCCACCCATGTGCGCATGAACTTCGCAACCTCCCAGGACCAGCTCCGCCAGGGCCTCGTGGCCCTGAAGAAGGCCGTGGAGGACTTGCGGGGGTAATTCCGGATTAGGATTAGGATTAGGATTAGGATTAGGAAAAGCCCGCCCGGTGTGATGCCGGGCGGGTTTTGAAATTCACCGCACGCTCTTGCGTGCGAGCTCGAAGGCGCGGATGGTGCTGGAGGGGTTGGCGATGCCCTTGCCGGCAATGTTGAACGCGGTGCCGTGGTCCGGGCTCACGCGCAGGCGCGGCAGGCCGAGGGTGACGTTCACCGCGTTGTCGAAATCCACCAGCTTGAGCGGGATGAGCCCCTGGTCGTGGTAGGGGCTGAGCACGGCGTCGTACGCGCCCTCCACGGCGTCGCGGTACACGCAGTCCGGCACGCAGGGGCCGCAGACGGTGCAGTGGGGCAGGGCGCGGCGCAACCCTTCCACGGCGGGCGAGATGGTATCGATTTCCTCATGCCCGAAAGCACCGCCCTCTCCGGCGTGCGGGTTGAGCGCGGCCACGGCGATGCGCGGCGCGGCGTTGCCCGTGCGCTGTAGGAAGTCCGCCAGCAGACGCCCGATGCGCACCAGCTCCGCCGTGGAGAGCAGCTGCGGCACGCGCGCCATCGCCTCGTGGATGGTGCCCAGCGCCACGGTGAGGTGGCGCCCGGTCAGGCACATGGCAAAGTTGTCGCCCACGCCCAGGCGTGCGGCAAAGAATTCGGTTTGCCCGGGGAACTCGAACCCCACGGCGTGCAGCCCCTCCTTGCAGACGGGGGCGGTCACCACGGCATCGATGCTCCCGGTGCGCAGGGCTTCCGCGGCCAGCTCCAGGTGCTCCTTGGCGGCGCGGGCGGTGCGCTCGTCCGGCTTGCCGGGGGTGGCGGTGATTTCAGCGCCGATGAGGCGGTACTCCGCGCCGGGCGGGAGCTGAGCCAGCGCCTTGCGGATGATTTCCGGGCCGATTCCCGCCTGGTCTCCCAGGGTGTAGCCGATGACGGGGCTTTCCAGGCTCATGGCTTTGGTGTCTGCTGGGCGGGGGCAGGGGCGGCGTCCGCGGGTTTCTGCGGGTCGTTGGGCTCCTGCTTGGGTGTGGGGCGGTAGGAGCGCTCCGTGTTGATGTACTGGGCGTTCGTGTCGCGCTCCTCGAACTTGATGCCCGCATCCAGCGAGGCGTGGTACGCGCCCGTCCCCACCAGTATCAGGATGGCGGGTACCAGTATCAGGCTGCCGAGGCACGTCTTCATGCCACGCATTGTACAATCCGCGCACGGGATTGCAATGTTTTTTCTCTCCCGCGCGCGCTTTTTGTCGGCGGACGTGAAAAAACCGCTTGACTCCCCGCGCCCGTTCTGCTATGTTGGACGCAACCTAGGTTGGTTCTACAGTTATTACCATGAAAGCAACTCTTTTCTACACCTCTCTGCTTGCCGCGGCGTTCGTGCTGCCGTCCTGCTCCTCCCACAAGGCGCACGCCCCCTACGTGGCGCAGAACCCCACCTGCTGCATCCCCCAGTCCCAGACCAACTTCCACGTCTACTCCAACAAGGAGTCCAGCGAGGTGGTGCAGAAGCAGCTCGACGCCAAGCGCAAGATGCTCAAGGAAATCCAGGAGGATGCCGAGGCCGAGCGCACCGAGCACGCCTTTGTGGAGACCGCCGCTCCCGACCTGTACAAGAACAAGGACTACCAGTGGGTGCACGGCCAGATCCTGACGGACCATGCGCGCAAGGCCAAGGAGCTGAACTCCGACATCTCGGATCTCTCGCGCTCCCGCTAAGTTTTTCCGCTTTGTTTTTTTCATGATTGTTGGCAGCCCGTGGGGGAGACCCCGCGGGCTGTTTTCGTCATGCAGGAAAAAAAGTGGGATTTTGGGCTTGCCATAGCGGGCAAGTGCTGGTAACATGCCGCCGCGCCTGATGTGAGGGTGCAACCCATGTCTGGATCGTCTAGGGGTTAGGACTCAGGATTTTCATTCCTGCAACACGGGTTCGATTCCCGTTCCAGATGCTACCGAAGCCTGCCTCCGCCGCGGAGGCAGGCATTTTTATCACGCCATGGCAAACGGAAAATACAGCGGGTGGATTGACCGCGGGGAGTTGCGCCGCCTGCTCTCCCTGATGGGTCCGCTGTACATTGCCAACCTCCTGCACATGGGCATGGGCGTCATCGATACCATCGTGGCGGGCAGGGCGGGGGCCACGGAGCTGGCGGGCGTGGGCCTGGGCGCAGCCGTGTCCGCGCCGGTGCTGGTGGCGGTGGGTATGGTGCTCACCATCACCACGCCCATGATATCCCGTCTGCGCGGGGCGGGCAACCCCGGGCGCATCGGCGCGCTGCTGCACAGCGGGCTGCACCTGGCGTGGTTCCTGATGGCGGTGGAGCTGGTGGCGCTTTACCTGGGCTCGTTCATCTTCGACTACGTGACGGACGACGCGGGCATGGCGCACACGGCGCGCTGGTACGTGTACTTCATGATGACGGGCGTTCCGGCGAGCGTGCTGCTGCGCCTGATACAGGGCAATTTCGAGGGCAACGGCCAGGTGCGCCCCGGCATGGTGACCGCCCTGCTGGGGCTGGGGCTGAACATCCCCGCCAACCTGGCCTTCGTGTTCGGCTGGGGGCCGTTGCCCGCCTTGGGCGGCGCGGGCTGCGGGCTGGCCACCTCCATCATCCACTGGGGCATGATGCTGGGGCTGCTGGCGCTCATGTTCGCCTCCCGCCGCCACCGCCAGGCCGCGCAGTGCATGGTGGCGCGCCGCAAGCCCAACCGCCAGCAGGTGCGGAAAATCCTGCGCCTGGGATTCCCCCTCGGCGTGGCCTCCCTCTGCGAGATGACCTTCTTCTCCGCCCTCACCCCCGTCATTGCACCGCTCGGCAAGATGGCGGTGTCCGCGCACCAAATCGTCATCAACATGTCCGGCGTGGTGTTCATGCTGCCGCTGAGCCTGAGCATCGCCACCTCCATCCGCGCCGCCTACCACGTGGGCGCGCAAAACCGCCCCGCCTTCACCGCCCTGGTGCGCACCGCCGCGCTCAGCGCCGCCGGCGTGATGAGCCTCTTCATGCTCGGCCTGATCTGCTTCCGCGAGCAAATCGTCTCCGTCTACACCACGGAGCGGGAGATTGTCCAAATCGCCCTCCCCCTCGTCACCCTCTGCGCCGTCTACCAGCTCTCAGACGCCACCCAGGCCTTCATGAGCGGACTCCTGCGCGCCTGCCACGACACCAAGGCGCTCACCTGGGTCAACATCGTCTCCTACTGGCTGGTGGGCTTCCCGATTGCGGTCATCCTCATCCGCACGGACTGGCTCTGCCCGCAGCTGGGCCCGGCGGGCGCGTGGGTGAGCTTCATCGTGGGCCTCACCCTGGCGGCGGTGCTCCTGCTCATCCGCTTCACCGGCACCTTCCGCCGCACCTTCCCCAAGGGCGGGGAGGCCGCGCACAGGGCCCGTTCCTAAACAATTTTTAAAAAATCTGCGGAATTTTGCTTGACGGATGGCCGCCCGCGCGTATAATAACGGCCCCGCCTTGTAAGTGCAAGGTTGGGTATCTACGTAATCATTAAGCATTATCACGATGAAAACCCATGTGAAGAAAGGCGACGAGGTCCAAATCATCGCCGGCAAGAGCAAGGGCAAGCGTGGTGTCGTGCTTTCCGTGAACGCCAAGAAGCAGACCGTGACCGTGGAGGGTGCCCGCATCCTCAAGAAGGCTACCAAGCCCAGCGAGTCCGATCCCGACGGCGGCATCAAGGAAATCGACGGCGCCATCCACATCTCGAATGTGAAGAAAGTGAGCTGAGGCAAACAAACCGCCAATACTCCGCGCTTAAGCCATAACCCAAAACAATACTAACAGAGCTGACCCGCTAAAATACCATGAGCACTCCAACATTGCTTACATACTACAAGGAGAAGGTCGTTCCGGCCCTCCGGGCGAAGCACAACTACGCCAACGTGCATCAGATTCCCCGTTTGGAGAAGATTGTTGTCACCACCTGCATGGGCAAGCAGCCCGACCGCAAGCAGGCCGTTGAGGACGCAGTTGCAGAAATCGCCAAAATCACCGGCCAGAAGCCGGCTGTCACCTACGCCCGCAAGAGCGTGGCTAACTTCAAGCTGCGTGAGGGTGAAGTCCTCGGCGCCCGCGTGACGCTGCGCTCCACCCAAATGTGGGAGTTCCTGGACCGTTTCATCAACATCACGGCCCCAAACATCCGCGACTTCCGCGGCCTGCCCACCCGTTCCTTCGACGGACGCGGCAACTACGCCATCGGCATTTCCGACCAGAGCATCTTCCCGGAGATTGAGCTGGACCAGATCAAGCGCAACATCGGCTTCGACATCATCTTCGTGACGTCCGCGCCGACGGATGCAGAGGGGCGCGACCTGCTGGAAGCGCTGGGCATGCCCTTCCGCAAGCCGAGCAAGAAGCAAGAAGAAACCGCTAACTAAACCACGACCATGGCAGTATTAACAGATCCCATTTCAGACTTCCTGACCCGCGTGAAGAACGCCGGAGCCGCCCGCAACGAGCAGTTCCAGGTTCCCCACTCCGCCATCAAGGCGGAAATCGCCCGTATCCTCCAGGAGGAAGGATACATCTGGAGCTACGAGGTCTCCGGCGAGGGCAAGGACAAGGTCATCACCGTCAAGTCCAAGTTCACCAAGGACGGCAAGTCCATCATCCAGGGCGTCAAGCGCTGCTCCAAGCCGGGCCGCCGCCAGTACGTCCATTCCGCGGAAATCCCCACCGTCATGAACGGCCTGGGCATCTCCATCGTCTCCACCTCCGCCGGCATGATGACGGGCGCCAAGGCCCGCAAGCAGCAGATCGGCGGCGAACTCGTGGCCCTCGTCTGGTAACCCCCAACCCGCTATACGATTATGTCTCGAGTAGGTAAGAAAGTTATCAACATCCCCTCCGGCGTCACCGTCACCATCAATGGTGCTCAGGTCACCGTGAAGGGCGGCAAGGGCGAGCTCAAGTGGACCATGCCGGACGGCATCACCGCCGCCGTGGAGGGCACCGAGCTCACCGTTTCCCGTGCGGACGACTCCCGCAAGCTGCGCGCGCTGCACGGCACCAACCGCTCCCTGCTGGCCAACATGGTGGAGGGCGTCTCCAAGGGCTTCTCCAAGGAGCTGGAAATCGTCGGCGTGGGCTTCAAGGCCGCGGTCAAGGGCAAGAACCTGGACCTGGCGCTGGGCAAGTCCCACCCCATCCTGCACCCCATCCCCGCAGGCATCACCGTCACCGTCACCGAGAACACCAAGCTCAAGGTGGAGGGTGTGGACAAGCAGGTGGTGGGCCAGTTCGCCGCGGAGGTCCGCGGGTACTACCCGCCGGAGCCGTACAAGGGCAAGGGTGTCCACTACGTTGGTGAGCACATCCGCCGCAAGGAAGGCAAGAGCGTTGGCAAGTAATCATCCGTTTATCAACAATCCAACAGAAAGTTTATACAGATATGAGTACAATCAATCGCAAAGCCATCCGCAGCCGCATCCATGCGCGTATACGCAGGAAGCTCTCGGGTACGCCTGAGCGCCCCCGCCTGGCTGTCAATTTCTCCAACCAGCACGTCTACGCCCAGGTCATCGACGACACGAAGGGCGTGACCCTCTGCAACGCCTGCACCAAGCAGGCTGACCTGAAGAAGGCCAACAAGGAAAGCGCCGCCAAGGTGGGTTCCATGATTGCGGAGCGCGCGCTGGCCGCCGGAATCAAGGAAGTTGTGTTCGACCGCGGTGGTTTCCTCTACTGCGGGAAGGTGAAGGCCCTGGCCGACGCCGCACGTGAAGCCGGTCTCCAATTCTAAACAGAAAGGTTGCAACTATGAATCCTGAAGAAAACAATACTCCGGTTGAAGAAGCAACCGAGACTGTGCAGGCCCCCGTGGAGAACGCTCCCGAGGCCACCGAGCAGCAGGCCCCCCGTGGACCCCGCCGCGACCGCGGCGACCGTGGTGACCGCGGCCCCCGCGGCCCCCGCCGCGAAGGCGGACGCCGTGGCGAAGCCCCGGCCGACGACGGCCCCCAGCTGATGGAAAAGGTGGTGTACGTGAACCGCTGCGCCAAGGTGGTGAAGGGCGGTCGCCGCTTCTCCTTCTCCGCCCTCATCGTGGTGGGTGACCAGAAGGGCAAGGTTGGCTACGGCTTCGGCAAGGCCAACGAGGTGTCCGACGCCATCCGCAAGGGTACCGATGCCGCCAAGCGCGCCATGAAGAACGTGGTGGTGGTCAACGAGACCCTGCCGCACGAGATCTACAGCGAGTTCGGCGGCGCCAAGATCGTCCTCAAGCCCGCAGCATCCGGTACCGGCCTGGTGGCCAGCAACAAGGTGCGTGCCGTGCTCGAGGCCGCAGGCGTCAACAACGTCATCGCCAAGTCCCTGGGTTCCTCCAACGCCGCCAACGTGGTGAAGGCCACCATGCAGGCCATGCTCTCCATGCGCACTGCGGACACCATCCTGTCCGCCCGCGGCAAGAAGAAGAAGGAATCCGCCATCTAAGTTACCAACATTCAACAATAGATTCCCAATATCATGTTGACACTCCATACACTTCAGCCCAACCCCGGCGCCAAGCATCGCAAGAAGCGCCTGGGAAACGGTGAGAGCTCCGGCCTGGGCAAGACCTGCGGCAAGGGCAACAAGGGTCAGAAGGCCCGCTCCGGCGGTTCCATTCGCCCCGGCTTTGAAGGCGGCCAGATGCCCCTTCACCGCCGTCTCCCCAAGAAGGGCTTCAACAACGCACGCTTCCAGAGCACCGTTGCCATCGTCAACCTCAACCAGCTTGAAGCCTTCTTCGAGGCCGGCTCCGCAGTCTCCGAGAACGAGCTGCGCGCCGCCGGTCTGGTGAAGGGCCAGGCGGATGCGGTGAAGCTGCTGGCCAACGGCAACCTCTCCAAGGCCCTGAACGTGACCGTTGACTTTGCCAGCGCGGCTGCCGTGCAGAAAGTGCAGGCCGCCGGCGGCACCGTCACCGTGCTCAGCCAGGAAGCCAAGGCGTAAGCCACCCGCGGCCCTGTGCCGCGGTTTGAACAAAATCACTTCACAGGGGCCGGGCAGCGCAGCGCTGCCCGGCAACTGTGCAGGATGAGGGAAGGGGTACAACGCCCCGCCCGACAAGCCTGAACCCCGCCGGGAACGCCCCGCGCAACCCCGGTGAAAGCGCTGCCGCAATCCTTACCACATTCCCAAAGACAAGCCATGATATCTGCGTTTGCCAATACAATGAAGGTCCCGGAGCTCCGGGCCCGCATCCTCTTCACCCTTGCCATGATTGTCATCGTGCGCATGGGCGTGCATCTGCCCCTGCCGGGCGTGGATGTGCAGACACTTTCCGACTTCATGCAGAAGCAGGCGGAATCAGGCGACAGCCCGCTGGGCGCGCTCGGTTCCATCCTCACCATCTTCTCCGGCGGCGGCCTGCAGCAGTGCGGCATCTTCGCACTCGGTATCATGCCCTACATCTCCGCATCCATTATGACCCAGCTCATGGGCGCCGTGCTGCCCAGCTGGCAGAAGATGCTGCGTGAGGAGGGCGGACGCCAGAAGATGACCAAGTACACGCGTATCCTGGCCATCATCATTGCCGTCATCCAGGGCTACTTCCTCACCCAGACCCTGCACAACCCCAGCGCCATCGGCCTGGATGTGCCGGACCTCGTGATGCCCACCGTCAACGGCACCGTCTTCACCTTCACCACCATCTTCATCATTGTCACCGGCACCATGTTCCTCATGTGGATCGGTGACCAAATCACGGAGCGCGGCGTGGGCAACGGTATCTCGCTCATCATCTCCGTGAACATCATCCACGCCCTGCCCGGTGCGTTCTCCATTGCCTGGAAGACCTGCGTGATGCACGGCGGCACGGAGATTGACCCGCTGGGCTCGCTGGGCATGGTGGCGCTCATCCTGTTCATGGTGCTGGTGGTGGCCTTCGTGGTGATTATCACGCAGGCGCAGCGCCGCATCCCGGTGCAGTACGCCAAGCGCGTGCTCGGCCAGGGCAAGATGACCCAGGGCGGCACCCAGTACCTCCCGCTCAAGCTCAACTACTCCGGCGTGATGCCCGTCATCTTCGCCACCGCCATCATGGCCCTGCCGCAGATGCTCTCCCGCCAGGTCTTCTCACAGGACAGCTGGATCAACGGCATCATCAACAACTGGCTCTCCCCGAATGATGTGTACTTCTACATCATCTCGGCCATCATGATCTACTTCTTCTCCTACTTCTGGGTGGCAACCATGTTCCAGCCGCCGCAGATTTCCGAGGACCTCAAGCGCAGCGGCGGATACATCCCCGGCGTGCGCCCCGGGCCTCCCACCGCCGCTTTCCTGGACCAGACCATGGGCCGCCTCACCTTCGCAGGCTCCCTGTTCCTCACGCTGGTGTACTTCCTGCCCAACCTGCTGACCGTCTTCGGCGGCCTGCCGCAGATTGTCACCCAGTTCTTCGGCGGCACCTCCCTGCTGATTTTGGTGGGCGTGCTGCTGGACATGATGCGCCAGATTGAGGCCACCCTCCTGCAGAAGAACTACGACGGCTTCATGAAGAAGGGCCGCATCCGCGGCAAGTACGGCCACCTCCAGGGCACCGGCGACGCCGCTGAGGGACGCGGCCTCGTCATCATCTGGATTGTCATCGCCGTCATCGTCCTCGGCGGCGCCATCGTCCTCGCCAACTAACAGCGCAGGAATAGACCCATTTCAAACGCCATCCCGCGGAAACCGCGGGATGGCGTTTTGCTAGGCCGTGTTTCGTGCCCCCGGGTTACTCCTGCCCGTCGTTGTCCTCATCCGCGGGGGAGATGGAGGGCGTCTCCTGCCGATACCGGCTGAAACATTCCTTGGGCAGGTTCTCCATGTGGCCGATCATGCCGCGGTAGTCGTCGAATATGGTAACGGCGGTGATTTTCCCCTGGTAGGACAATGCCATGCAGGGGCGTTCCCGCCCGTCGTGCGGTATGGTGCCGGTGGAGAAGGAGAAGTCCTGTGTATCGCGGCGGCGCAGTTGGGAAAAAGTCC
>JAUNNT010000009.1 GCA_030531305.1 Akkermansia sp. | reverse complement strand
GGATCAGGACAAGCAGCAGCAGCAGAATCAGGACCGCCAGCAACAGCAGGAGCAGAAGGAGCAGCAGGCCAAGCCCGAGAGGGAGGGCGAGCAACCCAAGCCCATGACCGAGGAGGAGAAGGCCCAGCAGTCCGCCGCGGATATCCTCCGCATGCACCTGGACGAGGAAAAGGGCTCGCCCATCCCGCACGCGCCCGCCAACACGGTCCGCCCGCCCCGCAAGGACTACTAAACACCATTTTCGACATGTACAGACACATTGCAACGTTCATCATCGGCATGCTCGCGCTGTTCGCGGGCGCGCTGCAGGCGGAAATAGAGGCCGTGTGGTCCACCGGCGTGGCCTTGCCGGGGGAGAGGGCGGTGCTCTACCTCATCGACCCCGATGTGGGAGGCGACCTCTTCCTCATCAAGCAGAAGCCGCACGTTGAGCACGCGCAGGTGGAGCTGCGCCAGCCGCAGTCCGGCGTGAACCCCACGGACCCGCAGCGCCGCAACGCGGAGGTGTACCCCATCGTGGTGACGCCGGACGCGCCGGGAAGCATCGAGGTGAAGGACCTGGAGGTTGAGTACAAGAACGGGCGCAAGGTGAAGGTGAGCGTGCCCGCCCTGCCCGTGGAATCCACCAGCAAGATCATCTGGATGAGCGAGCCGTTCACCTACGGCGTGCTGTGGCATCCCTACGTGGACGGCGACGGCTACGTGGACCAGGAGGTGAAGGTGGCCATGAAGTTCCTGATGCCGGGCGGGTGCGCGCTGCCTGTGCCGCCGCAGTTCAACTCGGTCGGCGTGCGGGCGGGCACGTTCCGCGCGCCCGTGGAGGGTGTGGCTGCCGTGGTGCAGAACGCCCTCTTCCCGGAAACCACCGCCTACGCCAAGAGCAAGAACTGGCTCACCACGGACTGCATCGGCAGCTACACGCCGTTCCGCGAGGGCAACTCCGACATCACGGGCAGCGTGCCCGTGGTGCAGAACCGCGGATTCTTCGCAACATCCCAAGTGGAGGTGAAGCTGCCGGTGTTCCGGACGAGCGCACTGCCACTGCCGCCCGGCACGCCGGGTGACTACGCGAAGGCGGTTGGCGAGTACCGCATGAAGGCCGCCACGCAGGCGGAGGATTTGGCCATGAACGAGGCCGTGGAGGTGGAAATCACCGTGGCCGGAACAGGCAACCTGGACACCATCACCCCGCCCGTGCCGGAGGATGCCGACAGCTGGAAGCTGGTGCCCGCCACCCGCAAGCCCATCGTCAACTCCAACGGCATCACGGAAGCCGTGGTCTTCACCCAGCTCATGCGCCCCACCCAAGAGGTGAGCGGCATCCCCGCCTTCCATTTCAGCTATTTCGACCCGCAATCGCTGGAGTACCGCCAGGCGCAGACCGCGCCCATCGCCCTGCCCTGGCGAGAGACTGAGAGCAGCGGCTCCGGCATGCAGGCCGCTGCCGCCGCGGAGCCCCCGCCCGCCGGCACTGTGCCCGTGGCGGAGATGGTGGACATCTACGGCTTCATCCCCTCAGACGAGTATGCGGCCCCCGTGACGCTGCCGCGCTGCCTGTGGCTGCTGCTCTATGTGCCGGCCATCGCGCTCTTCGGCCATATGGCTAACCGCGCACTTACCCGCCGCCTGGCCGCAGGCGCCGACCAGCGCGCCAGAGCCAGGGAGCTGGACGCCCTTGCCAAGGCCACGGACGGCCTCGCCTTCCTCAAGGGCGCGGGGGCGTACATTGAATCCCACTTCGAGGCCAAGGACATCACGCCGGAGCTGCAGGACATCCTGAACCGCCGCGACGTGGAGGCCTTCCGCCCCGACGCCCACGCGGAGCTGACCGAGGGAGACCGCGAACGCATGCTGCACGCCATCCGCAAGGCGCTGGCGGGCATCGGCACCACAACCGTTCTGCTGCTGGCGGCCCTGCTGCCCGTGAGCCTGGCGGCGGGCGACGATGCCGCGAACGCCTACGAGGCCGGGCAGTTCAGCAAGGCTATCGAGACGCTCAAATCCTACGACGCCGAATCCCCGGGAAGTCCCGACGTTTTCTACAACATCGGCAACTGCGAGTACCGCCTCAAGCACAGCGGCGAGGCCGCCTACCAGTACGCCAAGGCCCTGCAAATCGACCCCGGATTCGCCGAGGCGCGCGCCAACCTGGAGTTCATCCAGCGCAAGGAGGGAGCCATCCTGCCCGTCAACACCGCGGCGGACGACGCCTTCACCTACCTGAACCCCAGCCAGCTCTGGGTGGCAACGGTCGTTTGCACGGCGGTGCTGGCGTTCTGCATCGCCCTGCTGGTCTACCGCCGGCGCGAGCCGCACAAGCCGTGGCTGCACGCCTGCACCGCCGCTGCCGCGCTGCTCAGCCTGCTCTGCGTGGCGGACTGGGTGTACTACGGCACGCGAGAGGTCCCGAACATCGCCTCCCTGCCGCCCAGCGACTTGGCGTACATCATCAACGCCACGCCCGCCCGCAGCTCCGCGGATGCCGACGGCGCGGCGATTGTGACCCTGCCCGCGTCCACCCCGGTGCACCTGCTGGCCGAGCGCGCGGACTGGCGCTACGTGGAGACCTTCACGGGCATCCGCGGCTGGGTGAACGCGGCGGATGTGCGCGCCCTCGCCCCCGGCGGCCCCCGCGTGCCCGTCATCTTCCGCTTCTAACCCGGCATGCTCCGCATCCTCTCCATCACCGCCCAATTCCTGGAGGATGTCCTCCTCGCCATCGTCCTGCTGTGGTCGCTGGGTCTGCTCGTCTACCAGCCCGTGTGCATCATCCCCGTGGCGGTGCTGGCGGCGGTGGCGGTGTGGCTGTGGCGCAGCGGCAGGGCGCGCAGCGCGCGCGGGTGGCTCTGGGGCTGCTTCCTGGTGTGCGCGTGCGCCTACCTGTTGCTGCCCAACCCGCGCGGCCCGTGGCAACCCCCCTGGGCGCGCACGCCCCACTGCACGCTGGACGGCAACATCCTCACCATCCAAGACCTACGCGACTTCCGCTACACCACGGTGGACGACTACGAGCCCCGCTACACCACGCAGACCTACGACCTCTCCACCCTAGTGGGCGCGGATTTCGCGGAATGCCGCTGGGACGGCCACGAGGCCATCTGCCACACCATGATGAGCTTCGCCTTCGCGGACGGCCGCCACATCGTCTTCTCCGTGGAGACCCGCGTGCCGGAGGGCGAGGAGCAGACCGCCCTCGGCGGCCTGTACAAGCGCTACGGCCTCGCCTACCTCATCGGAACCGAGGAGGACATCTTCGCCCTGCGCACCAACTACCGCCACGAGGACCTGTACCTCTACCCACTGGACGCCACACCGCAGCAGGCCCTGGCCATCCTGCTCGGCATGCTGGAGTTTGCAACCGATGCCAACGAGAACGGCGCCCACTACAACACCGTCACCGCCAACTGCTCCGCACCGTATGTGGCCATGCTCCACCGCGCCGTGCCGGACCTCCCCAAGCGCAGCATCCTCCTGCCCGTCTACAACAGCGCCATTGCAGAAGTCTTCTACAACCACGGCTTCCTGCACCACAGGGAGAACGAAACCCTGCCCGCCCTCCGCGAACGCGCCAAGGTCGGGTATGACATCCCGCTCCAAAACTACTCCCAAAACCTCCGCCAACGGCTGGTTGGAGAGGATTGAGCAACAAGCGAGGTGAAGCGCGCACATGTGTCCTAATGATGTTTGGGAAAAGGCGTGATTGGTGTGAAATAATTTGCGCGGACGAACGCATGAGAGATGCATGCGTTGGCGCTAATCCACCCCGCGCAAGGCGGGGTTCCGTTTATGGAAATGCGAAGGGGGACACCCCCCACGCTCCCGCGTGGGGCTAAATTTGAGTTCGCCACCAGGGTGGCTCCATTATAGCGCGCCTGATGGCGCGAGGCGAAATGTTTCATCTGGCAGGATGCCAGATGAAACTTGTCATTCACCGCACCGACGGCGCGGCTAACTTGGAGCCATTTCAATGGCGAACTCAAATTTAGCCCAAGGCGGGAGCCTTGGGGGTAACCACGTTGATACGTCTCGGCACAGAACCCTGCCGTATGGCAGGGTGGATTAGCGCCAACGCATGCCTACTAATCACGCTCGTTGCCACCAATCATTGCATACCTACCACGCCTTGCAAAAAACCTTTGGGACACATGTGCGACAGCCCCGGCGGACACCATATATCCTTGACTCGCGCGCGCGGGGGTGGTAGACTCCGCGCCATGAGTACGAAGTTCAGTTGGGAGCTAGCCCCAACGGACGGAAACGCCGACTTTGGAGAAGAGCTGAACGGCACGCTGCCGCCGCTGGTGCGGCGGTTGCTGTCCCAGAGGGGTGTATCCGGCCCGGAGCAGGCCCAGCGATTCATCAGGCCGAAACTGGCCGACTTGGGCGACCCTTTCGCGATGCGGGAGATGGATGCCGCCGTTGAGCGCATCTTCCGCGCGGCAGACAACGGGGAGCACGTGTGCATCTACGGCGACTACGACGTGGACGGCGTGAGCTCCGTGACGCTGCTCTACACCATGCTGCGGGCGTACGGGATAGCGGCGAGCTACTTCATCCCGGTGCGCACCAAGGAGGGCTACGGGTTGAGCGAGGAGGGAATCGAGCACGCGCTGGAGCAATGCGGCTGCAAGCCCGCCCTGCTCATCACCGTGGACTGCGGCACTTCCTCCGTGGAGGAGGTGGCCGCCCTGCAGGCGCGGGGGATTGACGTCATCATCCTGGACCACCACGAGAGCAGCGCGCACGGGCGCCCGCCGGCCGTGGCCGTGGTGAACGCCAAGATGGAGGAGGACAGCCCGCTGACGTACCTGTGCAGCGCGGGCGTGGTGTTCAAGCTGGCGCATGCGCTGCTGAAGCGGCGGCGGCTGATGGATTTCGACCTGCGGCGGTACATGGACCTGGTGGCGGTGGCCACGGTGGCGGACATTGTTCCGCTGGTGGGGGAGAACCGCCTCATCACGCGCTACGGGCTGCAGGTGATGGAGCGCGGCAGCAACGTGGGGCTGCAGGCCCTCACCCGCATTGCCGGGCTCAAGGAACGCCTTTCCGCATCGCAGGTCTCCTTCCGCGTGGGGCCGCGCATCAACGCCGCCGGCCGCATGGACAGCCCCATGGCCGCGCTGGAGCTCCTGCTGGAGCAGGACCCCGAGAAGGCGGACCGCCTGGCGCGGCGGCTGGACAACCTGAACCGCTACCGCCAGGACACGGAGGAGCAGATACGCAACCAGGCGCTGGAGATGCTGCCGCTCACGCACCAGCCGGACTGCCGGGTGATTGTGCTGGGCTCGCGCGAGTGGCATCCCGGCGTGGTGGGCATTGTGGCCTCCATGCTGATGCGACGCTTCAACAAGCCCGCCATCGTCATCTCGCTGGACGAGAACGGGGTGGGCAAGGGCTCCGGGCGCTCCGTGCCGGACATCTCCCTGGTGCAGGCGCTGCAGCACTGCGCAGATACCATCGTCTCCGGCGGCGGGCACGAGATGGCCGCCGGGCTGGTCATCAACGAGGACCAGATAGACGCGTTCCGGGAGAAGTTCGACGCCTTTGCGCGGGACTGCACGCCCGCGGAGCCGAGCCTGCCCACCCTGCACGTGGATGCAGAGGTTGATTTCCAAGAGCTCACGCTGGACTTGCTGGACAGCTACGAACTGTTGGAACCCTTCGGCAACTCCAACCCGCAGCCTGTGTTCATGAGCCGCGGGGTGATGCCCACCGCGCCGCCGTACCACCTGCGGGGCAACCATCTGCGCCTCAGCCTGCGCCAGGGGCTCTGCGAGCGCTACGCCATGTACTTCGGCGGCGGCGAGGTGACGCTGCCGGACCCGCCGTGGGACATCGCCTTCACCATCGACCGCAACATCTGGAACGGGCGGGAATCGCTTTCCATCTCCATCCAGGACATCCGCCCCGCGCAATAGTTTTTTCCCATGGCAGCACGCCGACAGAAACCGCGCCAGCAGGAACCGGAATTCGGCTCCTGGCGGCTGCCCGTGGAAAAGCCGGCGGAAGCGGAGCACATCCTCAACCCCTCCATGCGCCTGCGCCGCCGCATGCAGAACCGCATGGCCCAGCTGCAGTCCGGGCCGCGCACCACGCTGCACCAGCTCATCCTGCAGGACCAGTGCGCGGAGGAGGCGCGGCTGAGCCTGCCGAGCGGATGGACGCGCTTCTGGCGCGTGCTGGTGGCGCTGTGCGTGCTGCTGCCGCTCTCCGTGGTGATGGTGTTCGCGCTCATCATGCAGCTGTACCACGCGGCGCCGGCGCTGGGGCGGTGGGGCTTCTGGCTGAGCGACCCCGTGTGGTTCACCTTGGTGGGCGTGCTGGTGTTCATATCCCTCACCATCATGCGGCTGCTGGAGCCGCTGCTGATGTACACGTACGTGCTCGGGCACGAGTTAACGCACGCCATCGCCATCTTCCTGAGCGGCGGCACGGTGAGGGATTTCAAGATCGACACGGAGGGCGGCTACGTGGAGACGGAGAGCGACAACATGTTCATCGCCCTCTCCCCGTACTTTGTGCCGCTGTGGATGCTCCTTTGGATGGGCGTGCTCTGGTGCATCAACTACGTGGCGCCCTTTGAGGAATACACGGCGTGGTTCTACGCCGGGTTCGGCTTCTGGTGGTGCTTCCACGTGTACTGGACGCTGCGCATCATGCCGCGCGAGCAGCCCGATCTGCTAGAGAAGGGAGCCCTGCTCTCCACGCAAATCATCCTGCTGATGAACATCGGCATCCTGCTGGTCATCCTGCGCGTCTTCCACGTCATCACCTTCCGCGGCTACGCCAAGGACCTGCTGGCGTGCGCGCAGAGCATATGGGACCTGCTGCGCGACATTGCCGCCGCGCTGACATCCATGACCTAAATCCCGCGCATCAGCGCATGTCCAAAACGGGCACCAGGAGCGGTTCATCCGGGCCGACGTAGCGGGAGAGCGGGCGGAAGAGGGCGTTGTCCTCCAGCTGCTCCAGGATTTGCGCCACCCAACCGGCACAGCGGGCGATGGCGAACACGGTGGTGAACATGCGCGTGGGGATGCCAAGGCTGTAGTACACCGTGGCGGAGTAGAAGTCCACGTTCGCGTTGAGCCCCTTGCGGGCGCGCATAATCTTGGCGATCATGTCGCTCATGCGGATCCACTTGGGCTCGCCCATGGTCTGGGTGAGGCGGATGGCGATGCGGCGCAGCTGCGGCGCGCGGGGGTCCAGCGTCTTGTACACGCGGTGGCCCATGCCGAAAATCTTCTCGTGGCGGGCCAGCTTCTCGTTGACGTACGCCTCCACGTTGTCTTCGTCGCCAATCTCGGTGAGCATCTCGATGACGGCCTCGTTGGCGCCGCCGTGCAGCGGGCCCTTCAGCGTGCCGATGGCCGTGGTGATGGAGGAATACATGTCCGACAGCGTGGACGCGGTGACGCGGGAGGCGAAGGTGGACGCGCTCATGCCGTGGTCTGCATGCAGGATGTAGGCCACGTCCAAGATGTGGGCCTCAGCGGGGTCCGGCTCCTTGCCCTTGAGCAGCCAGAGGAAGTGCTCCGCCTCACCCAGGTCCGTGCGGATGGGCGGCAGGTCCAGCCCCTGGCAGATGCGGTAGTAATACGCGGCCATCACGGGCAGCTTGGCAATGAGGGAGAGGCCGATTTCCTTCATCTGGCTGGGGTCCTTGGTGCGGTCGTCGTACATGCCGAGCATGGAGACGGCGGTGCGCAGCGCGCTCATGGGGCGCGCGGTCTTGGTGGCGGATTTGAAGAAGTCCAGGATGGGCTGCGGCAGCTCGCGGTCGTGGCGCAGGCGCTGCTGCAGGCCCTCCAGCTCCTCGCGGTTGGGGAGGCGCTTGTTGAGGAGCAGGTAGATGATTTCCGTGTAGCTGCACAGGTCCACCAAATCCTCAATCTCGTAGCCGCAGTACAACAGGCGGCCCTCTTCGCCGCGCACATCGGTCAGCGCGGTCTCGTTGGCTACCACGCCTTTCAGTCCCTTCTTGAAGACGGGTTCCTCTATCGGTTTATCACTCATCGGTCATGCAGCGGGCTAGCGTTCACAAATCGCCGTACCAGGCGTCCTCGATCTCGCCGAATTCCTTGAGGTCGATCTCCGGACGGGCCTCCACCCAGGTCTTGACGGCGGCGCGCTGGGCCTCGGTGGTCAGCGTGGGGTCGGCATCATGCACGGTGATGTTGCAGCCTGTGTTCTGGAAAAGGCCGACGCAGACGAGGCCGTTGGGCTCCAGGCACTCGGTGTCGAACGCCTGGATGAACTGCCTGCACTCCGGGGATTCCACGTCACCCTTGTATTCAAAAGAAAACTTGAAGCAGAGCTCACGGAACTCTCCCACGCGGTATTTCTTGCGAAGTCTCTTTTTCATGACGCGCGTACTCTAATCAAACACCCTGCCATTGTCAACAAAAAATTCGGGCGAGAAAAAAGCCGCCCGGCGTGAACCGGACGGCTTGTGAAACATTCGTTGTGAAGAATCTTACTTCTTCTTGCCACCCTTCTTCTTGAAGACGGAAGAGGGCTTGAAAGCAAGCGTGGTGGAGGCGGCTATCTTCATGGGCTTGCCCGTCTGGGGATTGCGGCCGGTGCGAGCAGCACGGGTCTTCATCTCGAACGTGCCGAAGCCGACAAGCTGGACTTTGTCCTTCTTGACAGCGGTGGAGATAGCGCAAAGGACAGCGGAGAGTGCGGTCTCGGCGCACTTCTTGGTTGCTTCCTTGCCCAGTTTCGCCTGAATCAGGTCAACGAGTTGAGTCTTGTTCATAGGGCTTCATATTAGCATGCTATTCCCCCATTTCAAGGGGAAAATTGCAAAAAAGTGCCAAAAAGTGCAAAAAAAGTGCGTTTTCACGGGGAAAACGCACGAAAAAAAAGGCTTGACAAGCGTGGAATCACCATTGCAGCGCGGAAACCGCGTCCTTCATCTCACGCACCGCGGCAGACAATCCGATGAAGACGGCGCGCGCAATGATGGTGTGCCCGATGTTGAGTTCCGTAAGGAAGGGAACGTTGTTCAAGTCCTGCAGGTTGGCGATTTGGATGCCGTGTCCGGCATGCACTTCCACGCCGAATTCATGTGCGCGCGTGGCAGCTGCCACAAGGCGCGCGGTCTCCGCGGCGCGCTCCTCGCCCTGCGTGTTGGCGAAGCGCCCTGTGTGCAGTTCCACCATGGGCGCGCCGATGGCGGCGCTGGCCTCCACCTGCGCAACATCGGGATCGATGAACATACTCACGCGGCTGCCGTTGCCCATGAGCGCGGCAACGAGCGGCTTCAACTCATCCATGCGCGCGGCGACGTCAAGCCCGCCTTCCGTGGTGATTTCCTGTCTGCGTTCCGGCACGAGGCAGACGAAATCCGGTTTGAGGGAGAGCGCGAAATCCAGCATGGCGGGCGTGGCTCCCATCTCCAGGTTGAGCGGCAGGGCAATCTCGCGGCGCACGGCGCGCGCATCGTCGTCCTGCATATGGCGGCGGTCCTCGCGCACGTGGAGCGTGATGGAATCCGCGCCGCCGAGCATGGCGGCGCGCGCGGCATCCAGCACGGAGGGTTCCGCGTTGGGAAGGTGGAGCATGGTGGCGTAGCGCGCCTGGCGCAGCGTGGCGACGTGGTCGATGTTGACTCCGAGATGCATGGCGGTGTGGTGTGGGGTGTGAAGACAAGGCACCCGGGCGGCATGGTGCATGCGCGCCCGGGTGCGGTAAGCGTTAATGCAGGAAGTGGCGTGCGCCGGTGAAGACCATGGCGATGCCCGCGGCGTCGGCGGCGGCAATCACCTCCTCGTCGCGGATGGAGCCGCCGGGCTGGATGCACGCGGTGGCGCCCGCATCAATGGCGGTCTGCAGGCCGTCGGCGAACGGGAACATGCCGTCAGATGCGATCACGCTGCCCTTGAGGGTGAGGCCGGCCTGCTCCGCCTTCCACACGGCGATCTTGGCGGAGTCCACGCGGCTCATCTGTCCGGCGCCGATGCCGAGCGTGCCGTTCTTGTCGGTGAAGACGATGGCGTTGGAGTGGACCTGCTTGCAAACGCGCCAGGCGAAGCGCATGGCCTCCAGCTCGTCCGCGGTGGGCACGCGCTTGGTGACCACCTTGGCCTCCAGGTTGTCCAGGCCCTGCGCCATGTCGTCGCGCTTCATGGTCATGATGCCGCCGGGCGCGGTGCGCACCATGGGCAGCTTGCAGAATTCCTTCCATGCTTCCATGTCGATCTTCATGATGCGGCAGTTCTTCTTCTTCTGCAGGATGGCGCGGGCCTCCGGCTCGTAGTCCGGGGCGATGATGACATCCGTGAAGATGGCGCCGACGATGCGTGCGAGGGCTTCCGTCATCGGGCGGTTCATGACGATGACACCGCCGAAGGGCGCCTGCGTGTCGGTCTGGTACGCGCGCTTCCAGGCCTCCACGAGATCCTCGTCGTCCTGGCCCACGCCGCAGGGGTTGGTGTGCTTGAGGATGGCCACGGTGGGGCGGCGGAAGTTCATGATGAGGGAGGCTGCGGCATCCAGGTCCAGCACGTTGGTGTAGGAAAGCTCCTTGCCCTGCAGCTGGGTGAAGATGGAATCAAAGTTGCCGTAGAGCACGCTGGGCTGGTGCGGGTTGTCGCCGTAGCGCAGGGCCTGGCTGAACGGCAGGGAGAGGGAGAAGTTGTTGCGGGTGGATTCCTCCGCGCGGTGGCCCAGGTAGTTGGAGATGGCCGTGTCGTACCCGGAGGTGCGCATGAACACCTTCACCGCCAGCTTCTCGCGCGTCTTGAGCGTGGTGCTGCCGCTGTGGTTCTCCATTTCCTCCAGCACGGTGTCGTAGTCCGCGGGGTCGCTCACCACGGTGACGCTGGCGTAGTTCTTGGCGGCGGAGCGCAGCATGGACGGACCGCCGATGTCGATTTTCTCAATGGCCTCTGCGAGGGTGACGCCGTCCTTGGCGATGGTCTCCTCGAAGGGGTAGAGGTTGACGCAGACGAGGTCGATGGTGGGGATGTTGTTGTCCTTGGCCTGCTGTTGGTGTTCGGGGAGGTCGCGGCGCTGGAGGAGGCCGCCGTGGACCTTGGGGTGGAGGGTCTTGACGCGGCCGTCGAAGAGTTCCGGCGCGCCGGTGTAGTCGGATATTTCGGTGACGGGCAGGCCGAGCTCCTTGAGGTAGCGGCAGGTGCCGCCCGTGGAAATCAGCTGCACATTCTGGGCCACCAGGCCCTTGGCGAACTTGTCGAGCCCGGTCTTGTCGGATACGGAAAGCAGGGCGCGTTCAATCTTGGAGTTTTCCATAGTAGAGAATCTGTGGTTATACCGCCGAAGCGACACGGCAAGGTATACCGAAACGCCCGAAAAAGCAAGCCCAAATTGCGGCGGCATGGAGCGGAGAAACCGCCCGGCCTGCAGGCATGACTTTCATCAAACCTTGCCAAGCACTTGAGATTGTAATAAAATGGAGGCGTTATGATGAAAACCCCGCTCCTTGTCGTCCTGGCTGCCGTGGGCCTGACCGCCTGCCAGCAGACCGTGACGGAATTCGACCCGCAGGCAGACGCGCGCGCCCGCCTGAAGGAGACGCACAAGCTGGGCCGCTACCTGGCCCTGCCCGGCCAGGCCATCACGGAGGCCAGGGATTCCGACCCGGACGCCGCATTCGAGCGGCAGGCGGCGGAGTACGCGCGCAACAGGCAGGGAGCCGTTCCCGGCGGGGATGCGGGATTCCAGCCCCCTGCCCTGGACCCCACGCCCGGCGCCAACCAGCAGCAGCGCACCCAGGTGAACATACCAGAGCCGGCCGCCCAGCAGCCCGCGCCTGAACCCGCCTACGTCACTCCCGCGCCACAGCCGGCACCGCCCGCCGCGCTGCCGCCCGTGCAGAGCAAGCCCACGGTGAGCCTGCCGCCCGCGCACCCCACGGGCCAGCTGGACTACACCGTGTCCATCACCAACAAGACCTCCGGGCAGCTCTTCATCGAGGCGCAGGACTCCGCGGGCACCATCTACCCGTGCGGGCCCATGACGCCCAACAAGACGTGGAACACGCCGTTCACCAAGGCGGAGCCCATCAAGTGGCCCATCGTGGTGGTGGTGCGCGACCCCGACCAACCGGGCGCGCCGGAAATCCGCCGCTACCGCGTGAACACGCCCGTGGACTACTCCAACCGCACGCTCAACATCTCCATCGTCCCCGGCGGGCGCTATGAAGTGCGGCTGGACAACCAGCTCTTCTACGTCTCCAACGTGGAATCCTGATGAAAGCCCTACTCATCCTCCTGGCGGCGTGCACGCTCCTGCACGCGGAAGTGACGCTGGATCCCATCTACGCGGACCACATGGTGCTGCAGCAGGGCAAGCCCGTCATTGTGGCGGGCACCACCACGCGCGTGGACCGGGATATCACGGTCATCTTCAACGGCAAGCGCGCCAAGGCGTTCATCCACAAAAACCGCTGGCAGGCGGAACTGCCGCCCATGCAGGCCAGCGCGCGCCCGCACGACCTCACGGTTGAGCAAGGCGCGGACCGCGCGAAAATCACGGATGTGCTGGTGGGAGAGGTGTGGATTGCCTCCGGGCAATCCAACATGCTCTTCCGCGTGGACGAGACGGACAACGCCAAGGAGATACTGGCGGGAGCGGACAACCCGCTGCTGCGCGTGCGGCACAGCGAGCCGCGCCCGTACATGGGCAAGAAGCCCTTTCCCGAAAGCGAGCTGAAGCTGCTGGAGGAGGGCCGCATGTTCGAGGGCCAGTGGGCGGTGAGCAGCCCCAAGAGCATCACGCGTGCATCCGCCGTGGGCTACCTATTCGCCAGCCGCCTGCAGAAGGCGCTGGGCGTGCCCGTGGGCATCATTGACGCCGCCCTGGGCGGGTCGGAAATGATATGCTGGGTGCCGGAGCAGAAGCTGCGCCAGGAGTACGCCGGGGTGCTGGACAGCACGTGGCGGCAGAGCCCGTTCATCACCCCGTGGCACCAAGAGTGCGTGGAGGGGAACCTGGGGAAGGACCATCTCACCAACGCCCACCCGTTCCAGCCCGGCTACCTCTTCCGCACGGGCGTGGCCCCGTGGCTCAAGATGAACGTGGCGGGCGTGATTTGGTACCAGGGAGAGGCGGATGCGGAAATCCCGGACGCCGTGCAATCGGAAAAGCTGCTCACGGAGCTCATCAAGGGCTGGCGCGAGGTATCGGCCTCGCCCAGGGAGGACCTGCCGTTCATCATGGTGCAGCTGCCGCGCATAAAAGACAACTCCAAGCTGCGCGCCTTCTGGCCGGAATTCCGAGAGCTCCAGGCCAAGGTGGCCAACGCCATGCCCGGCGTGGCATGCGTCTGCACCATCGATCTGGGCACCACCAACGCCAACGTCCACCCTCCCCACAAGGACCAGGTGGCGGAACGCCTCGCCAACCGCGCCTTGGCGGATGTCTACCGCAAATCCGTTCCCTGCCGTGGCCCGGAGTTCCAGAAGGCCCGCGTTGACGAGGAGGACGTGTACATCACCTTCGCCCACGCGGACGGCCTGCACGCCGCCGACGGCAAGCCCGTTCGCGGGTTCGAGTTGGCGGGGCGTGACGGCCAATTCCAGCCCGCCACCGCCGTGGTGAAGGGCAAGACCGTGAAGCTGACGGCGGACTACGTGGACGAGCCGGTGGAGGTGCGCTACAACTGGGCCGTGTTCGTGGAGCCCAACCTGGTGAACCGCCAAAACCTACCCGCCATACCCTTCCGCGCCAAGCTGAAATAGGCTTGTCACGCGCGTGCGCGTTTGGTATGATGAAAGACGTGAAATCTTTTGCCAATCCCGTTCTGCTGCTGGCGGTTATCATCATGCTGGCGGTGCATGTGAGATACTCCGCGGATGCGGGGGAAGCCGCCGCCGTGAATGTGGCGGCGTGGGTGATGACCCTGTGCGCCGTGGGCATGCTGGTCAACGGGGTGCTCGCGCTCTCCCGCGCGCTCGCGCACCGCGCCGGCGCACCCATGCTGGCGGTGTGGGCCGTGTTCTTCCTCATTCTGGGCTGCGGGGCGTGGGTGCTCACCACCAATTCAGACGAGGCCGCACGCGAGGACGCCGCCGCCCTGCGCGCCATGGTGGACGCCTGGCCCGCGGGCGATGCGGAATACCCCTTCATAGCGCGCTCGGAGAACGATGAGAGCCTGCTGCAGCTGGCGGCCAAGGCGGGGCGCACGGATGTGCTGGAACGCGCGCTTTCCCAGCCGAACGCAGCGGCGCATGCGGATGATTTCCTGGCCGCCCTGCAAACGGCGGCGGAGAGCGGGCAAATTGGAACCTTGCGCCTGCTGCTGGAATCCGGCATGCGCGGGGATGCCCTTTGCGGCGGCACCACCGCGCTGCACGCCGCCGTGGTGAACGGTAAGCTGAAGGCTGCAGAGTTGCTGCTGGAACGCGGAGCCGCGGTGGACACTGCGGACGC
Organism: Akkermansia sp.; assembly: GCA_030531305.1. GTDB lineage: Bacteria > Verrucomicrobiota > Verrucomicrobiia > Verrucomicrobiales > Akkermansiaceae > Akkermansia. Next base: position 30,402 of record JAUNNT010000009.1, on the reverse strand, counting down.
GGACGGCAACACCCCGCTCATGCATGCCGCCCTCAACGGGGACGCGCCCATGGTGCGCCTCCTGCTCAAGCACGGCGCGAACCCGGCATACAAGAACCCGCAGGACGGGCGCGACGCCGCTTCCATGACGCGCAGCGAAGATGTGGAGCGCCTGCTCGCCCCGCAGGAAAACGACAACGAGCAATAGGCCATGGCGGAGGTGCAACAGATTTTCGTGTTGGATGGCGTGCGCTGCGCGGTCTGCTCTTCCCGTGTGCAGGACCGCGTTTCCAAGCTGGACGGCGTCTCCCGCGCGGAGGTCAACCTGGTGGCCGGGCTCATGCGCGTGTGCTATGACGGCGAGAAGCTGGCCGCAGCGGACATCACGGCTGCGGTGGAGAAGGCGGGCTTCCATGCGGAGCTGCGGGAAGCCGCGGCACCTGCCGCGCCCAAGCGAAAGCCATCCTGCCTGCCGTGGGCGCTTTCCGCCATCATCCTGCTGCCGCTGCTGGCGCTGCACTACCACTGGTTCATCGACAAAGACCACCCGGGCATAGAGCTCTGCCTGCTGGCTCCCATCCTGGTGCTCAACTTCGGCTACTTCACGCGCGGGCTGCGCGCCCTGCTGCACGCCGCACCCAACATGGACACCCTGGTGGCACTAGGTGCCGCCACCGCCACCGTGTACAGCATGGCGGATGTGGTGCACCTGCACGCCGGGCACGCCTACGCCGACAGCGCGGCCATGATCCTCACCATTGTCGCCTTCGGCCGCTGGCTGGAAGCCCGCTGCACCGCCGGAGCCGGCGACGCCATGGCCGCCCTGCGCCGCCGCATGCCAGCCAAGGCCACCATCCAGAGAGACGGGAAACAGGAGCGCATCCCCGCCGCGCAAATCATGCCGGGCGACACCCTGCTGGTGAAGCCCGGCGAGCTGGTGCCGGCCGACGGCACTGTGGTGGACGGAGTTTCCGAGATTGACGAGTCCACCTTCACGGGCGAGAGCACACCCATGGTCAAGGAGCGCGGCAGCAAGGTCTTTGCCGGAACAGTCAATGGCTCCGGACCACTCACCATCACCGCCACCGCAGCGCCGCAGCAATCCGCACTCTCCCGCATCATCAAAATGGTCGGGGAGGCGGAAATCACCAAGCCTTCCATCGCCCGCACGGCGGACAGAATAGCCGCATGGTTCGTGCCGGCGGTCATCCTGATAGCCATTGCCTCCATCGCCGCGTGGATGCATTACGCGGACGACATGTCGTTTGCCCTGCGGCGCGGAATATCCGTGCTGGTCATCTCCTGCCCGTGCGCGCTGGGGCTCGCCACGCCGATAGCCGTGATGGTGGCGGCGGGGCGCGCCGCGCGCGACGGCATCATCTTCCGCAACGGCCACGCCATGGAGAACGCCTGGCGCGCCACCGTGGCCGTGCTGGACAAAACGGGCACGCTCACGCAGGGGCAGCCGCACGCGTGCGGCTCAATACCCGTTGGCATCACAGAGACAGAGCTGCTGCAGCTTGCGGCCGCGTTGGAGGGAAGCTGCAACCACCCTTACGCCGCCGCCGTGTGCGCCGCCCTGCCCCAGGGTGAGCCCAATCCCTTCCACGCGGAGCAAATCACCAACACGCCGGGCCGCGGTGTGCAGGGCACGGTGAACGGGCAGCCCTGCGCCGCCGGCAGCGCCACCTTCATGAAGGAGCTCGGCGTCGATATCAGTGCCGTGGACCTCTGGAACATCCCGCCCGCAGCCAGCCCGCTCTACGTGGCGCGCAACGGTATCCTCTGCGGCATGATTGCCGTGGCCGACATCCTGCGCGACACCAGCACGGAGGCTATCAGAGAGCTGCACCGCCTGGGACTGCGCACCATCATGGTGACGGGCGATTGCCAGCGCACCGCCAGCGAGGTGGCACTGCAGTGCGGCATCGAGAATGCGAGATGGGAGGTGCAACCGCAGGGCAAGGTGGAGCTGGTGAAAGATTTGCAAGCCGCGGGCGAAAGGGTGCTCATGGTGGGCGACGGCATCAACGACACCCCGGCGCTCGCCGCGGCGGATGTCTCCATGACCGTGGGTATGGGCACGGACGCCGCGCTCAACAGCGCGGACATCATCCTTACGCACGACGACCTCGTCAACGCCGCGGATGCCATGACGCTGAGCCGCAAGCTGACGAACAACATCAGCCGCAACATCTTCTGGGCGCTCGCGTACAACATTGTGGCCATCCCCCTGGCGGCGGGCGCGTTCTACCCGTTCTTCCAATGGACGCCCACGCCGGCGTTCTCGGCGGGCTGCATGTGCGCCAGCAGCCTGTGCGTGGTGCTTTCCGCCCTGCGCATGCGCGGCAAGGGCCGCCAAACGGAGGCCGACCTGCCCAGGCTGATAGACGACGAAGGGTACTGATGCGGTTATGAAGCCGGGCGAAAAGACCAACGTGGTGCGCACCCTGGAGCAGCGCAAGATAGACTTCCGCGCGTACTCGTACGAAAGCGCGGGAGCCATCACGGGGCTGGAGGTGGCGGCCATCCTGGGGGAAGACCCGGCGCAGGTGTTCAAGACGCTGGTGACCACGGGGCGCAGCGGGCAGCACTACGTGTTCGTGATACCCGTGGGCGCGGGGCTTGATTTGAAGAAGGCGGCCAAGGCGGTGGGGGAGAAATCGCTGGAGATGCTCAAGCAGAAGGACCTGCTGGGGCTCACGGGCTACATCCACGGCGGCTGCTCGCCCATTGGCATGAAAAAGGCGTTCCGCACCACCATTGATGCCACCGCCGCGCAGTTCGACTCCATCATCTTCTCCGGCGGGCGCATCGGCCTGCAGGTGCAGGTGGGCCTGAAAGACCTGGCCACGGTGGTGCGCTACGAGCTGGCGGACATCACCACCGGGCTCATCCACAACTAGCGCGCATCCCCGTGAATCCCCGAACGGCAAAGTATGCGGTGCTGGGCGTGGCGTTGGCCACGGCCGCGGGCTGCTTCATCATGGGGCGGCAGGATTTGGCCATGCGCTCGCTCGGCTGGATCATCCTGGGCATCGCCGCGCTGGCCTATGTCTCCAACCGCGTGATGCAACACGCGCGCCGCGCAGCTGAGGCCGGGACGCCGCGCAAGCCCACCCCGCAGGAGCTGGAAGCCTACGCCAACCCCGCACCCGCCGCGCTGCCCGCGCATGTGCCAGCCACCGTGCTGCGCTACCGCCTGCGGCGCCTGGCGCAATGGAATACCGACTGGGGCTGGGCGGACGAGATGGAGGGGCATTTGGCCGACCCCAACATTGAATTGCAGTTCTTCTTCAGCGGAGAGCAATGGGTGGCGGCAGGGCGCATCCGCATGCTGGACTGCGCGCTGGGAGCCACATCCATGCGCCGCATGCTGGCGGAAGCCCCCATCAGCGCGGAGAACGCGGAGCGCATCGTCCGCCGCCGCGAGCCGAACATCCCGAACGTGCTGCTCTGGTACAACGGCTCCACCCTCACCGTGGCACCGCACACAGCCATTGCGGATTTGCGCGTGCTGCTCTTTGCGCCCATCATGGGCGAGCCGCAGGATTTCGATGCCTACATGGACGTTCTGCCATGAGGCGACAGGCTCAGGGCTTGGGCTTGCGGGGCACCACGCCCATGCGCTGCACGCGTTCCGCCAGGAACTCCCGCATCTCCTCCGGCGTGCCGGGCAGGAGCTCCTTCACCCATGTGTTGATATTGCCTTTCCGGGCAGACTCATACTCGCTTTCCGTAATCGGCACCAGCTGCAGCACACTCACTGCCTTGTCACCCACGTTCAGGGTGAAACCGGGCTTGGTGCAATCCGGCAGGGGAGAGGCCAGGGCGAAGGCGGAGAAATCCCCAAGTTTCTCCTGGGGGTTCACCGTTTGGCCAAAGGCGAACCACCAGTCCATGGCCACCATTCCACGCGCAAAATTCTTCATCCACAGGATAGGCCAATAGCTGCGCTCTATCTCCTCCTCGGTCGCGCCATCCTCCATCCACAGGGGAACCCAATCCGCAGGCAGGTACATCATCAGCTCCACCCGGTCCCACCCGGGGAACACCAGCGGATGCAAGTCCACCGTTCCATCATCCGTCTGCAGCTCCATGCCGTCCGTGGGCGGCACCGTCATGCGGTGCGCCCCCACGCCCATGGTACACAGCGTGAGGAACGGGCAGTGCTCCCCCGGCGGTATCATCAGGATGTCCACACGGATTTCCGTCGATTCCTTCTCGACGAAAATGTTGGAACTCTTGCCCAAGGCCTCCTCCGCGGCATCGGAGAAGCTGCCAATCTCCTCCGCCGTGTACCACTCCACCGCAGCGCTCCGCCGGCGCCACCGGATAAATTTCACCAGGCAGAAAACCAGCACCGCCACCACAAACAAAGCCTGGACTATATGCCGGGGCTCGCTGAACAACCAGGAAAACAAATCGGGCGATGCGCTCATGACAGGAATACTAGCGAGCAGCTTCGGAAGATGTCAAGGACGAACCCTCCATGAGGTACAAATCCTCGCACACCTGCTCGGGCTCACCGCTGTCCGGCAGAAAGATGATTTGCCAGCGCGAGCCGTAGAACTGCCCCTCGTCGCCGCTGTACACGCGGGTGTGCGGGAAGGCAATCTCGATGATGCCATCCCTGGCGGCCGCGCGGTCCTCTGCGGAAACGCGGTGCACCATGGGGTCGGTTTCCACATCCTTGCCCGTGGTGTATTCCTCCGCGCGCACCATGAACGCGCCCTCCGAACTGGCATCCTGCGGCAAACGCAGCAGCACATCATAGATGCCGGCCCTGCCCGAAAGGCGGATGCAGGGTGCCTCGGAAACAGACGCCCCGTCCTGCGGCGACAACAGCTGCACTCCCTGCGGCACCTGTAAACCGTCCGCAAAGGTGTCGCGCGCCACGGGCTCGGACAGCACCACCGCGGAATACAGCAGCACCATGGCCACGCACCATACAAGGTGCAGCGCCTCCGCCGCGCACCCCGCCAGCACATGCCGCCACACGCGCACAATCTGCCATTTCCTCCGCAGCAGCGCCACCGCCGCCAGCCACACGGGAACCAGCAGCAGGCCAAGCAAAACGCAGCACGCAAACCACACGGCCCCGCCCGCGCGGCACAGGCCGCACGCGTTGCACAGCAGCACCGCCAAGCTCAGCAGCGGCACCGCCCACCATGACCTGGTGATGCGTTTCAACACAGCATCCCTATGGTACCATTCCCGCTCACCCTCCGCAAGCGGCAATTGCAGGCGGCCCGCGCTGACACAGAAAGACACGGCAGGGACTGGAAAACGCGCGCGCATGGGAGTAGTCTCACGTACGTGAAGAAGTGCCAGATATGCGGCCGGAGGGCTTCGATGTTTCTAACGCAAATCGTCAACGGGAAGGTAACCGAGATGGCGTTGTGCGAGGAGTGCGCCAAGGCGCGCGGTCTGTTCGACCCGCAGTCGCTCACCTTCGCGGAGAAGTTTTTCCCGCAGGAGCTGCAGCGGCAGATGGACAAGATTGTGCGGCAGCTGGTGCAGGGCGACAAGGAGGAGAAGCGCCAGCCCGCCGCCGAGGGCTGTGATGTAATCACCGCCTGCCCGGTTTGCCATTTCACGCTGGAGGACTACCGCCGCACCAACCGCCTGGGCTGCCCGGACTGCTACACCTTCCTGGCATCGGAGCTCAACGCGTCCTGCGAGGATGCCGAGGACGGGGAGACACCGCAGCAGGAGCAGCCGCGGCGCAGCACCCAGGACCTGGAGGCCGAGCTGCAGCAGGCCGTGGAGCGCGAGGACTACGAGCGCGCCGCCGTGCTGCGCGACGAAATCAAGGCACTCAACAACGCATCCAAGGCATGATGAAGCTTGAAACATTGCTGAAGGAGCCGCCCGCGCACCTGCTGGAGGCGGGCGACCGCCAGGACACCCTGCTGGGAGTCTTCGTGCGCACGGTGCGCAACCTGAAGGGGCATCCGTTCCCCGGCTGGAGCACGGCGGAAGGGCGTCGCGCGGTGGCGGAGGCGCTGGTGCCGGGGCTTCTGCAGCTGCCGGAGTTCAAGCGCGGCGCGTTCCACGCGGAAATGCCGGCGCTGGATTTCGACACGCGGCAGCAGCTTCTGCTCTACAACCTGATTTCCCCCTCACTTGCCGCGCGGCAGGACGGCTGCCACATCATCATCTCCCAAAAGAAAAACGCGGTGGCCATGGTGAACGAGGAGGAGCACCTGGTCATCCACCGTTTCCGCCAGGGCTACCCGCCCTGCAAGCGCGGGGACAACCTGCGCGTGGGCCATTTCCTTGAGTCCGTGGAGACCATGAACCGCAGCCTGGACGACGTCTTCGATTTCGCCGGCGACGCCGCGAAGGATCACTACCTCACCAGCATACCCTCCGAATGCGGGTGCGGCATCCAGATATACGCCCTGCTCCACCTGCCCGCCCTCAACCTCTCCCACATGATGGGCCAGGTGACCAAGGCCATGGAGAAGCTGCACGTCAGCATCTCCCCGTACTATTCCGACGGCAGCGACGACACCGCCAACCGCTTCATGCTCTACACCTTCCCCGCGCCGGGCGTCCACCTGAAGGACATCCAGGAGTACTTCTTCGAGGTGGTGGAGCGCGTGGTGGAGCGCGAGGTTGGCGTGCGCAACCACCTGCTCTACGAGCCGGGTCAGCGCATCTTCGACCGCGTGGGCCGCACGTACGGCATGCTCAAGCAGGCGCGCCGCCTGAGCATCAAGGAAATGCGCGATGCGTTCTCCATCCTGCGCCTGGGCACGGTGCTGGACATCATCGAGTGGGCTCGCGGCGCGCGCAAGTTCATCGAGTCGCTCAGCGCGCTGGAGCTGGAGCTCACGGTGCAGGCCGCGACCATGGACGACGAGGATGCGGCGCCGCTCATGCTGGCGGAACGCTGCCGCGCGTTCCTGAAGGCCACCCCGCACACCTTCCATTCACCCAAAGATTCCGATTTCGACTAAGCCATGAAGAACTTTACCCCCAGGGTGCAGCAGGTCATGAACCTGGCACGCAGGGAAGCGGACCGCTTCCACCACAACTACATCGGCGCGGAACACGTGCTGCTCGGCCTGCTGAAGCTCGGCCAGGGCGTGGCCGTGAGCGTGATGGAGAACGCCGGCATCAACATCGGCACCCTCGCGCAGCAGATAGAGGCCTCCATGGTGGAGGGCAACGCCGCCGGAACCGACGGCGAGCTGCCCTGCACCCCACGCGTGAGAAAACTGCTCACCCTCGCCGGAGAGGAGGCCCGCAACATGCGCCACTCCTACATCGGCACGGAGCACGTGCTGCTCGCCATCCTGCGCGACGAGGACGGCCTCGCCTGGCAGGCCCTGCATTCCTCCGGCCTCACCTATGAGGGCGCGCGCAAGGGCGTGATGGAGGAAATCGGCACCAACTTCGACACCACGGACGACGACGATGCCACGCCTCCCCCGCCGCCCGATCCCCTGCCCGGCGGCAACCGCGGACCGGAAGGCCCCGGCGACGAGGAGGAGGACGACCCCAACGCCTTCCTGCACGCCGCCAAGCAGCAGGAGGGACGCGAGGCGCAGCGCAGCCGCGGCGAGCGCTCCCGCACGCCCGCGCTGGACGCCTTCGGGCGGGACATGACGGAGCGCGCCGCCAAGGGCGAGCTGGACCCCGTCGTCGGCCGCCGCAACGAGATTGAGCGCGTCATCCAGATATTGTGCCGCCGCACGAAGAACAACCCGGTGCTGCTGGGCGAGGCGGGTGTGGGCAAGACCGCCATCGTGGAGGGGCTGGCGCAGATGATAGTGAGCGGGGACGTGCCGGAGTTCCTGCTGGGCAAGCGCATCATCAGCCTGGACCTAGCGCTGATGGTGGCGGGCACCAAGTACCGCGGCCAGTTCGAGGAACGCCTCAAGGCCGTGATGGACGAAATCCGCAAGGAGAAGAACATCATCCTGTTCATCGACGAGATCCACACCCTGATGGGCGCGGGCTCCGCGGAAGGCACCATGGACGCCTCCAACATCATCAAGCCCGCCCTCTCCCGCGGCGAGATGCAGGCCATCGGTGCCACCACCCTCAACGAATTCCGCAACCACGTGGAGAAGGACGCCGCCTTCGAGCGCCGCTTCCAGCAGGTGCAGGTGGGCGAGCCCTCCCTGCCGGACACCATCGCCATCCTCCACGGAATCGCTCCCCGCTACGAGGAGCACCACCACGTGCACTACACCGACAAGGCGCTGGAGGCCGCCGCCAACCTCTCCAAGCGCTACATCACCGGGCGCTTCCTGCCGGACAAGGCCATCGACATCATGGACGAGGCCGGTTCCCGCCTGCGCGTGGCCCACATGACCCGCCCGGAGGAGCTCAAGAGCATCGAGCAGCAGTGCGCCAAGCTGGAGGAGGACAAGAAGGCCGCCGCCAAGAGCCAGGACTTCGAGCGCGCCGCCAAGCTGCGCGACATGGAGGCCCAGCTGCGCCGCAAGCTCAGCTCCGGCATCGATACGTGGAAGAAAGACATGGACACCACCGTGGCCGACGTGACGGAGGACGACATCATGGCCGTGGTCTCCAAGTGGACCGGAATCCCGCTGGCACGCATGGAGCAAAAGGAGACGGAGCGCCTGCTGCAGATGGAGAACGAGCTGAAGAGCAAGGTCATCGGCCAGGACATCGCCTGCTCCGCCATCTCCCGCGCGCTGCGCCGCAGCAGGGCGGACGTGAAGGACCCGCGCCGCCCCATCGGCTCGTTCCTGTTCATGGGCCCCACGGGCGTGGGCAAGACCTACCTGGCGCGCAACCTGGCGGAAATCATGTTCGGCACGGCGGACGCGCTCATCCAGGTGGACATGAGCGAGTACATGGAGAAGTACAGCACCAGCCGCCTCATCGGCTCGCCCCCCGGGTACGTGGGGCACGACGAGGGCGGGCAGCTCACCGAGAAGGTGCGCCGCCGCCCGTACGCGGTCATCCTGTTCGACGAGGTGGAGAAGGCGCATCCGGACGTGATGAACCTGCTGCTGCAGGTGCTGGAGGAAGGTGCCATGACGGATTCGCTGGGCCGCAAGGTGAGCTTCAGCAACACCATCATCATCCTCACCTCCAACGTGGGCGCCAGCCTCGGCAGCTCCCGCAGCCGCATGGGATTCGCCTCCGGCGACAACGCCGAGGCCGACTACGAGGCCCTCAAGGAGAAAATCACCGAGGCCGCCAAGAAAGAATTCCGCCCGGAATTCATCAACCGCTTCGATGAGCTCATCGTCTTCCGCATGCTGGACCGCAACGACCTGGCGGACATCGTGAAACTGGAGGCGCAGAAGCTCATCGACCGCCTGGCGGAGAAGAAAATCGGCCTGAGCCTGGCGCCGGAGGTGGTGGCCCTGCTGGTGGACAAGGGGTACAACCCGGAATACGGCGCGCGCCCCATGCGCAGGGCCATCGAGCGCCTGCTGGAGGACCCCATCGCGGAGGCCATCCTGCGCGGGGATTTGGCTCCCGGCCACAACTCCGTGGCCGTACGCAACAAGAAGACGGATGCCATCGAGTTTCAAGAGGTGCTGCCCGCCAAGCCCAAGCGCAAGCCCGCGAAACCCGCGGCAAAGAAGGCTCCCGCCAAGGAACCCAAGAAGCCGCGCAAGAAGTAGTCCATGGTTCCCTACGATCCCAACACCGCAAGCGTGCCCTCCCTGGTGGCGCATGCATTCGTGGCCGCCTGGTTCAACTGGAAGGGCCGCGCCACGCGCCGCGAATTCTGGATCGGCGGCGGCATTCTGGGTATCGTCTCCGCAGCCATTGTCTACGGCGGTTTCGAGCTGTGCCGCCACTACACGGACGACGTGGACGTGCAGTTCTACGTGCTGGAGGGGCTGTGCGTGTTCCTCCTGGTGCTGCCGGGCATAGGCACGGTGAGCCGCCGCCTGCACGACACCGGGCGCAGCGGCCTGCTCATCGCCGCAGCCTTCGCCGTGGCCCTCATCTGCTTCTGCAACGAACCCTCACCGGATAAGTTCGACATCCGCTGGGCCTCCCTCATCGTCCCCGCCGTCATTGTCTTCGATTGCATGCTGGACTCCCGAAGGGAGCCCAACCAGTGGGGTGTTTCCCCCAAATACAAGGAGACTCCCGATAGCGGGCAGCTCTGATAACTTCCCGCTTCTTACACATCCCCGGCGGCGCAGCCCGGCACTACCTACGTGAAGCAAGCCACCTGGCGAAGAGGGAGGAGGTTGCGGGGACGAGTAGGAGGTTGAGGACGGTGGCGGAGAGGAGGCCGCCGAACTGGACGATGGCGAGGGGGGCCAGCAGCTCGCCGCCGGGCTGGTTGCGGGCCCACACCAATGGCAGCAGCCCCAGGATGGTGGTGAGGCTGGTCATGATGATGGGGATGAGGCGTTCCTCGGAGCCGTTGCGTATGGCATCCGCGGCGGACATGCCGGATTGCTCCAGTGCGCGGTAGCGGTTGAGCAGGATGAGCCCGCTGCGGATGGCGAAGCCGATGACCGTGACGAAGCCGACGATGGAGCTGACCGACAGGATGGGCGGCACGTACCCGCCGTGCAGCACGGACGACACGGTGTCGGGCGATGCAAGGAACACGGCGGCGATGCCGCCCACCAAACAGAGCGGGATGTTCACCAGCGTGACGGCGGCACGGCGCACGCTACCGAGCGATGCGGCCAGCAGCAGCACGATGAGCACGCACACCGCCGCACCCAGCAGGTACAGGCGGCGCCCCGCCTGCTCTCGGCTCTTGATGGTGCCGTCGTAGTCCACGGTGCAGCCCAGCTCGTGCATGGCGGGATCCAGCTTCTCGCGGCAGGCCTGCGCAAGGTCGCCGAGGTTGGAGTCGGGCGCGGGGTTGCAGGAAATCATGGCCTTGCGGCGTGTGTTGTCGCGCAGGATGAGGTTGGTTTGCTCCGCGCGGTAGACCTGGGCGGCCTCGCCGAGCGGCACGGATTTTCCGCCACCCGCCAGCAGCGGCAGGCGGCGTACATCGTCCACACCCATGCGCAGCTGCGGGTCCAGGCGCAGCATGATGTTCCAGTGGTCGAGGTTGCGGATAACCTCGCCCGCCTTCAGGCCGTGGAGGGCGGCGGACACCTGCTCCGCGGCCTCCGCCACGGTGAGGCCGTAGGCGGCCAGCACCTCACGGTTGTAATCCACGCAGATGGTGTCCACCATCACCTCGCGGTTGGCGCGGGCATCGGCCACCTCGGGCATGGATGAAAGGATTTCCGCGGCCTTCTTGGCGGCCTTTCGGAGCTGCGGCAGCTCGTCGCCGTAGATGTTGATGGCGATTTCGGAGTTGGAGCCGGAGAGCACGGCGGAGATGCGGTGGGCCATGGGATAGCCGATCATGCCGCTGGTGCCGGGCACGCCGTGGATGACCTCATGGATGGCTTCGCGAATCTTCTTCTGGTCCTTGGAGAGATCCACGCGCACCAGGAGCTCGGAAGCGCTGACGGGCTCGGCATGCTCGTCGCTCTCGGCGCGCCCCGTGCGCTGGGCCACGGTTTTCACGCCGTCGATTTGCTGCAGCTCGCGCATCACTTGATTGGAGATGCGCTCGGTCTCCTGCAGGGAGGTGCCGGGGACCGTGTTCACGAAGACGGTGTAGCAGTCCTCGTTGAAGGGCGGCAGGAAGCTGGTGCCGTAGGTGGAGGCCAGAGCCATGAAGCCCGCAGTCACCACCAACAGCGAAGCGAACACCCAGCCCGCGCGGCGCATGCAGAACGCCAGCACCGGGCGGTAGGCGGCGCGGATGGCGCGCGCGGTCGCGGAATCCCCGTTGTCGGATGCGCTCTTGGAACGCTTGAACCCAATCAAGCACAGCACGGGCACGATGGTGAGCGCCACCAGGAGCGACGCCGCCAGCGCCAGCATGTACGACACGCCCAGCGGGCGGTAGAACTGCCCCTCCAGCCCGCCCAGGAACAGCACGGGCGCGAACACCAGCAGGATGATGACGGAGGAGTACGTGATAGAGCTCACAATCTCGCCCTTGGCCTCCATGAGCACCTGGAAGCGTGATTTCTGCTGCTCCGGCGGCAATGCGGCGTTGCGGGAAAGGTTGCGCCAGGCCACCTCCACGAAGATGATGGCGTTGTCCACCACATCACCCACCGCCACGGCCAGGCCGCCGAGGGTCATGATGTTCACCGACAGCCCGCAGGCGGGGAAGAACGCCATGCCGAACAGCACGGAGAGCGGCATGCTCACCAGCGTGATGACCGCCGTGCGCAGGTTGAGCAGTGTGAGCACAATCACCAGCATCACCACGATGGCGGCAATGAACAGCGTCTGCCGCCCGTTCTCCAGCGAGAGCTGGATGAAATCCGCCTGGCGGTAGGCGTCCGCGTGCAGGTGCATGCCAGAAGGCAGCGCGCTCTTGGCGAAGTCGTCCACCTCTTTCTGCAACTTTTCCGTGAGCTCCAGCGTGTTGGCGCCGGGCACCTTCAGCACCGCGAGAATAACAGCCTCCCGCCCGTTGAAACCCGCGTTGCCGCGGCGCGGCGCACCGTCGATGCGCACATCCGCCACGTCCTCCAGACGCAGCACGCCGCCGGGGTGGGACTTGACGAGCGCGCGGCGCAGATGCTCCGGGGAGGCGGCGCGGGAAGCCTGCTGCACGGGCAGCTCCATCCCCGCCACGTCTTCGAGGTATCCCGCGGGCGCGGTGCTCTGGGCATCCTGCACGGCGGCGCGGATATCATCCAGCGTCACGCCGCTGCGCAGCATCTTGTCGGGATTGTAGAGCACCTGGTACTCCGGCAGGCGGCCGCCCAGCACGGTGACCTGGCCCACACCAGGCACGGAGAGCAGGCGGTTGCGCAGGCCGAACTCGGCCACGCGCCGCATCTCCAGCGGGTCGGTTCCCTCGTCCCCCGTCACGGCAACGAGCATGATTTCGCCCGTGACGGAAACGATGGGCGCGAGCTCGCTCTCCACGTCCTGCGGCAGGGAATCCCGCACCGCGGCTAGGCGTTCCGAGACAATCTGGCGGGCGCGGTAGATGTCGGTGTCCCAGTCGAAGTCCACCCACACGAAGGAGAGCCCGCCGCCGGAGGAGGAGCGCACGCCCTTGACCCCCGCGGCGCCGCTGAGGGCGGACTCGATGGGGATGCTGACGTACTGCTCCACCTCTTCCGCGGAGAGCCCGGGGGCCTCGGTCTGCACGGTGACGCGGGGCACCTTGAGCTCCGGGAAGACATCCACGGGCAGGCCCAGCACCACGTACAGGCTGCACAGCGCGAGCAGCGTCGTGGCGATGCACACCAGGCGGCGGTTCTTCAGGCAAAAGGCAATGAGACGGTTCATGGATCAGTCCTCCCCCTCGTGGAAATGGCCGTCCGCGTGGAAGTGCCCGGCCTTCTTGGCCGCGCCGTCCGCGGGCAGCAGGTTGCGCAGCTCGTGGCCGCCCTTCACCACCATCCTCTGGCCGGGGGCAAGCCCCTCCACGGGCGTCATGCCGAAGCGGCTCTCGCCTGCGTGCACCTTCACCGCGGCGTAGGTGCCCTCCGCCACCTCCACGAACACCAGGTCGTCCGCGCCCACCTTCACGATGGCGGAATCCGGGATGGTCACGATGTCGTCGTCATCCAAGGTGCCGTTGAAGATGTCCAGACGGCAGAGCTGCCCCGCACGCGCGCCTTGCGGCAGATGCGCGGGGGTAAAGTAGAGCGTGCGGGTCTGGGTGGCGGGGTCTACCTGCTCGTCCAGGCGCCACGTTCCCTCATCGGAGAGCGGCGAGCGCACGGTGCCGATTTCCGGGACGGATGCGGCGTGCAGCGGGGCCGCCACCTCCAGCGCGGCGGTGTCCGCCATGGTGACAACCGCGGTCCCCTGCTCTCCCCAGCCGCCCTGGGTGAAGCCCACGTTGCGCACGATGCCGTCGGCTGCGGCGCGCACGGATAGAGCACCGTTCTCCTGCGCTAGTTCCGCGCCCAGGCAGAGCATGGAGAGGCGGGCTGACGCGCTGGCGGCATCCTGCGTGAGCTGGCGCAGCTCCGCGCGCTTGAAGAGGAGCTGCTCCTCCAGGTCGCTGTTGCGGGTGCCGACATCGTTGAGGCGCTTCACGCGCTGCTCCATGGCGGCGATTTCCGCGGAGCAGCGTTCCGCGGCGGCATCCGCGCGGTCGCGCTCCGCCACGGCATCCGCCACCTGCGGGGATTCCAGCGTGTAGAGCAAATCGCCCTTGCGGACGGCCTGGGCGGATTTCACGTGCAGGGTGACGCGTCCCGCGCTCGGCAGGGCGTAGGTGCGGAGCGCGTGCTGCGGCACGGTGAGCGTGCCGTAAACGGAATACACCAAGCGCTGCCCCGCGGCGGGCACGGACTCCGTCTGGATGGCCAGGATGTGGCGGGAATGCTCGTCAGCCTTCACCACCACGGATTCATGTTCGTGGTCGTGGTCGCAGTGCTCATGCTCATGCTCATGGTCGCAGTGCTCATGCTCGTGGTCGTGTTCGTGTTCGCAGTGCTCGTGTCCATCATGTTCATGTGCGCCGAGGGGCAGCATGAGGGCGTAGAGGAGATAGGGAACGGTCAAAAAAGAGGTTTTCATTGTTGGAAGGAGGTGGGGTTGAGGGATTGGAGTTTCACGCGGATGTCCAGCAGCTTGCCGAGGCAGTCCAGATAGTTGAGGCGGCGGGTGTAGATTTCCTGGCGGGCCTCCGCCAGCGCGGGGAAAGCGGTTTCGCCCATGCTGCAGAGCTGCTCCTGGCGGGCCTCCGCGCCCGCGAGGGCATCGATGCGCGCCTGTTCCTCGCGGCAATGGGTGTAGGCCAGCTCCTGCTGCGCCGCGAGGTCGGAGGCATCCTGCAGCAGCCCGCGCCAGGTGGCGACGAGCTTCTGGCAGGCGAGCGCGCGGTCGGCCTGGGCGGAGTGGATGGCGGCGCGATTGCGGTTCCATACGGGGAGGGTGAAGCTGAGGCCGAGGCCAATGCGGTTGGCCTCGTCCTCGCGGCGGCATTCCGGCTCCAGGGAGACATCCGGGAACTGGCGCCGGATTTCCGCCTTCAGCTCCAGCTCGCCCGCCCCCAGGTTGGCTTGCTCCGCCAGCAGGGCGGGATGGCTCAGCAGAAGCTCCGCCGTGGACGCAGTCGCTTTCTGCGGCAGGGATGGGGGCAGCTCGGCGGCCAGCTCCACCTCGCCCGCAGAGGGGTGCAGCCCCAGCATGCGGGTGAGCCGCTGGTGCACCTCCAGGTGGCGGTTGGAGAGCTCCTGCTCGTCCTTCACCAAATCGCTCACGCGGGTGTTGACCACCTGCATATCGGCAAAGGGCACCTCGCCGAGGGATTGCAGTTTCTCCACGCGGCGCTGCTCGTCGCGCGCCTGCGCGAGGCGGCCGCGCATGAGCTCCAACTTGGCGTGGGTGACCAGAACCTCGTTGCACAGCGCGTTCAGCTCCGCCAGGAACACGCGCTCCTTGTCGCGCATCTGCCAGTAGTCGGCCTCCCTGTACTGCTCGGCCACCTGGCGCGCCAGGCTCTTGGTTCCCGTAACGGGGATGGAGAGGGAGGGCGCGATGCCGTGGTTGAAGAAGCCGCCCTGCAGCACGCGCTCCAGGCTGCCGGAGAGCGAGGGGTCGTCCCACAGGCCAGCGTACTTGGCGGCCTCGGTGGTGCGGGCGTAGGTGAGGCGCGCGCGGTTGAGGTCCGGGTTGAGCAGCAGGCCGATGCGGCAGGCGTCCGCCCGTGAGAGCGCACCGCCGCGGCAGAGGTTCTGCGACAACTCGCGCCATTCGGCGGTGTCGCGGTTCAAATCGATGGCGAGCGGCGCGTAGCCCACACAGCAGGTGAGCATGAGCGCAGCTATCGCCGGAAAGGTGTATTTAAGCATGGTATGGTTGAAGGATTTTTCAGTTTGGACTGTATCATACTACACCGCTCCCGCATGGGAACGGCCGGGTTCAGGGTACAGTCCTCCTTCAACAACGCAGCGGGGTGAATCCCCCGCCGGGGCCGCGCGGGCGCGCTTCCGGCGCATACGGCGGCAATTCTTCCGCGCACGTCTGGCGCGGGGTGAGGCTCGGCGGCACGCACAGCACCGCCACCGCGGGAGCCGCCGCGTGCGGCAGCGTTTCGCACGCATCCCCCAGCAGCTCGAACACGCCGTGGTGATGGTGGTGGTGATGTTGGTCCGCGTTGTGCTCATGGTCCGCCTCGTGGCGGTGGTAGAAGCCCGCGCAGCCGCAGCAATCGCAATGGCAGTGCGCCAGCAGGCAGCAGTTCGCCTCCGTGCAATGCGGCCCCGCGCCCTCCATCAGAGAGCCCGTCGCCAACACCGGCATCAGCAGCAGCGCCAACACCAGCATGCAGTATCTCGCGAACGCTTGCACGGCCATCATATTAGACCAGTTCCACTTTCGCGTCAAGCCTTTCCCGGCGGGGACTCATCCTTGCCGCGGATGGAGGAGATGAGGTTGGCGGCGGTGCCGAGGGCAATCAGGAGTCCGAAGACGGTCACCGCAACGGGCTTGGAGAGCGAGGCCGTTTCCGGGTTGCAGAACAACTTGGCCTGCGCGGGGTCGGCGGGGTTGACGCGGCAGGTGAGCGCCATATCCGCGTAGGCGGAGGCGCCGAGGGTCTGCGTGCCGACCTGCAGGGAGAACGGCACCAGGGATTCTGCGTCCCGCCGGGCGTACCATCCCAAATCGGAGGATGCGTACTCCCGCCCTGCGAAGGTGTAGGAAAACGTGGCGGAGATCAGGCGCTTGTCCGTGCGGGACTGCCAGAAGGCGTGGCTCAGGCTGCGGCTGACCGTCGCTTCCCGAATCTGCGCCGGCGCGGCTACCCAGGATTCCGCGACCTCCGCCAATCCTGCGGCGGCATCGCGCGCCTGGACAACCATGCGCACTCCCGCCACGGTGACGGCCACGCCGACCGCGAACAGGACGGCGTCGCGGCAGATGCGGTAAATCCGCCGCCAGGCGGGCATGGGTGCGTTCTCGTTCATTTGGCTGTCTCCTCGGGTTGTTCCTTGGGCGGTTCCGGCTCCTGCAGCTTGATGTCCATCAGGTTCTCGCCGAAGATGCGCTGGAAGACGGGGCCGTTGACGAAATCCACCAGTTTCTCGCTGCCGTAGGCGTGCTGCTCCTTGAAGGTCTGCAGCAGGGGGATGATTTTCTGCGCGTTGAGGCGCACGGTGTCGGCGGCGTCGCCCCAGCATTCCGGCCAGGGCTTCTCACCCTCCGCGAAGGAGTCGGCCAGTTCCCTGCCGCGCGCCTCCAGCATGGGGACGAGCATGTCGGCCACGCCCTTGCGGTCGATGGACGCCACCTGGTAGAGGAAGCGTGTGAGCTCGCGCTCGCAGGCGTTGCCGCAAAAGCGCTCCGGCAGCCCGGTGGGCACTGCGGACACCACGTTCACGCGCCGCATTTCACCCATGGCGGCGTAGGGCAGCTCCGGGTCCGCCAGGTCGATGGCGTCGCCGTAGAAATCCGCCACCATCTGTTGGGCGGCGATGGAATGCACGCGCTCGCCCCACAGGCAGGGGGTGACCACCAGCTCGCAGATGAGCATGAAGTGACGCTGGAAATGCACCTTGCCGTTGGGCAGGCGCAGCGTGCTGGCGCCGTTCTGGAAGACGTGGAAGTGCGCGCCCACCTCGCCCGACATGCCGTCCAGCTTCATCAGCGGCAGCTCGCCGTCCAGCACCAGCGTGCCGTCGTGCGCCTTGAAGCGCAGCACCCACACGGGGTCACCCGCCAGCAGGGAGAAGGCGTCCTGCGCGCCGGCGTGGAAGAATGCGGTGCGGGAGGGGCTGTGCTTGAAGCTCCAGCGGTACTCCACCTCGGTGTCGGCGCGGTTCTCCTGATAATCCTCGCGCAGGGCGATGCCGAGCGGCATCTCGGTCTCCCACTGCACGGTGTCCGGCACAAGCGCGGGGCGGTACGCCAGCGCCACCATGCCCGCCGCGCCCAGGAGCAGAATCACGAGCGTGCGAATGTGCCACCTCTTCATGGTGTCCATTATACCGCCGCCGAGCGCGCGGCGGCAAGCAAAATGCGGGCGGCGCGAGATTTCGCCTTGCGCGCGGGCGGGGGCGCGCCTATAATGGAGGACGTACCATGAAGACGAAGATTCTACTGATGACGGCAACGGCGGTGCTGCTGGGTTCCTGCACCCAGGCGGACTGGGACGAGGCGATCGAGTACATGACCGCGCCGGGCTCCGTGGAATCCGCGCACGTGGCGCACTGAACAACCCACCCTGCCTTATGAGCGAATCCCTATACACCCGAGTGGCGGAGACACCCGTCAGCAGCTTCGACATCACCCTGCGCCCGCCCGCGTTCAGCGAGTTCTGCGGGCAGGACAAGGTGAAGGAGCGTCTGCTGCTGATGGTGGAGGCCGCGAAGCTGCGCGGCGACGTGCTGGACCATGTGCTGCTCAGCGGCCCTCCGGGGCTGGGCAAGACCACGCTGGCCAACATCATCGCCAACGCCGTGGGCCACAAGCTGCACACCACCAGCGGGCCCCAAATCGAGAAGGCGGGCGACCTCGCCGGCATCCTCACCAACATCGAGAAGGGAGACGTGCTCTTCATCGACGAGATCCACCGTCTGCACCCCGCGATTGAAGAGTACCTGTACCCCGCCATGGAGGACTTCCGGCTGGACATCATCATCGACCAAGGGCCGAACGCGCGCTCCATCCAGCTCAACCTGCCGAAGTTCACGCTGGTGGGCGCCACCACGCGCGCCGGCATGCTCACCGGGCCGCTCCGCTCGCGTTTCGGCTTGGTCAACCGCCTGGACTACTACTCCGCGGACGAGCTGTGCCAAATCCTGCAGCGCTCCGCGGGGCTGCTGGACATCGACCTCGCGCCGGAGGGCGCCATGGCCATCGCGCGGCGCTCGCGCGGCACCCCCCGCGTGGCCAACACGCTGCTGCGCTGGGTGCGCGACTACGCCCAGGTGCGCGCGGACGGCCGCATCACCGACGACGTGGCGCAGGCGGCGCTCAGCATGCTGGACATCGACGACGACGGGCTGGACGAGATGGACAAGCGCCTGCTGGAGACGATGGTGTACAAGTTCAACGGCGGCCCGGTGGGGCTGTCGTCCCTGGCGGTGGCGGTTGGGGAGGACGAATCCACCATCGAGGACGTGCACGAGCCGTTCCTCATCATGCAGGGCTACATCAAGCGCACGCCGCGCGGCAGGGAGGCCCTGCCCTCCGCCTACGCCAAAATCGGCGCCACGCTCACCCGCAACGGGCAGGCCGAACTTCCGCTCTAACCGCCATGAGAAAATTTTTCCTGCTGATGGCGGCGCTGGTTGCGCTGGCGATGCTGCCGAGCTGCGTGCAGCAGCGTTTGCGCGCCCAGGCCAGGGAATCGCAGGTGGTGGTGCTGGACATCGGCCACTACTACCACCCGCAGCGCGGCGGTCAGGGCGCGCGTACGCCGGACGCCCGCTACGGCAACATCGAGGAATGCGAATTCTGGTACAAGTACGCCATCCACACCAAACGCGTGATTGAGCAGGCGGGCTACACCTGCCGCATCTGCAACCGCGGCGCCGCACCCGCCAATCCCGCGCTGGCCGCCTACGGGCGCCGCGCCGGCGTGCACCAGATCAACACGCCGGAGGTCACCGGCGTCTACCGCTCCAAGTACCACCCCGAGCGCATGGCCGTCGGCATCCTCAGCGCCGACTACGGAATCGACCAGAAGCCCGGCTGCATCGTCTTCCTCCACCACAACAGCAACTCCGACCACTGGCAGGTCTACAACAAGGGAGCCATCTACTGCAATGAGTGCGGCACCAGGCTCGCATCCGCCATGGCGCAGGAAATCACCCGCTCCATCTACGCCCGCGGCATGAACAACAACGGCGTGCCCTGCGGCGTCATCATCCGCAACAACGGCCACCGCGGCGGCGGCGACTGGCTCAACACCTGCAACGAACACTGCGTGCCCGCCGCCATCACGGAAGCCGCCTTCCTCTCCAACCCCGACCACGCCAAGTTCCTCGGCAACGATGCCAACGCCGTCCGCTACGCCCAGGCCATCGGCCGCGGTATCGTGAAATTCATGCAATCCCGCTGAGCGTTGGCGTGTATCCACCCCGTGATTCAACTTGACTCGCCACGGCGGGCTGGCCTACAATGGCTTCATGGAAAACTCACAGTTAGAACTCCATGAGGGAGAGAGCCTGGTCTGGTCGGGCAAGCCGGGGAAAACCAGCGCTCCCGTTGCAACTTGCATCGGAGTCTGGATTCTGGGGGCCGTTCTTCTCACGGCAGCCGTGGCACCCGCGCTTGCGGGGGACTGCGAATGGATGAAAGAGATTCCGCAGGACCTCTTGGAGTTCTTCTCAAGCTCCTTGGCCAAAACCGTTTTCTGTGTCCTGGCTGCAGGATTCTTCCTCTACCCGTTCATCATCCGCCGCATGTTGGCAGGCAAGACGTACACCGTCACCTCGCAAAGGGTAGTCGACGACGACACCTCCTACTGGTACAGGGATTTGCGCCATGTATCGATATCACACCGGGCGGACTCCCTCTGCGATTTGATTCTCACCGGGAGAGCCGCCGATGAAAGTGCGGACGCTGTATCCCGCATCAAGCTCATGTACCTGCCGCAGGATGTGGGCGAATACGTTTGCGAACATTACAAGGGGTAGCGACCATGAACACACCCAACCACCAGCACGACGGCACCCTATACAGCGCCACGGACGAGGAGCTTTTCCGCCGGCAGCAGGAGTGCCTGGAGGTGATGTACGATTTCAACCACACGCGCCCGAAGGAGACGGCGCGGCGGGCGGAGCTGCTGCGGCGGATGCTCGCGGAGATTGGAGAAGGCAGCATGATCGAGCCGCCCATGAAAGCCAACTGGGGCGGGCGTTTCCTGCATCTCGGCAGCCACGTGTACATCAACCACGGCCTCTCCCTGGTGGACGACACCCACATCTACATCGGCGACTGCACCAAGCTGGGGCCGAACGTCACCCTCGCCACGGCGGGGCATCCCATCCTGCCGGAGCTGCGCGGCGAGCACGCCATGCAGTACAACCTGTCCATCCGCATCGGCAGGAACTGTTGGCTGGGTGCCAACGTGTGCGTGCTGCCCGGCGTCGGCATCGGCGACAACTCGGTCATCGGCGCGGGCAGCGTGGTCACGCACGACATCCCCGCCAACGTGGTGGCCGCGGGCGTTCCCTGCCGCATCCTCCGCCCCATCGGCGACCACGACCGCCAATTCTACCACGCCAACCGGCCGATCAACCCGAATTCTTGCCACTAGGCTGCACATGTTGGCGGGACGCGCAGGGTAATTTTGTCATTTTTAGCAATTTTCTTGTGCATTTTGGCGATTGGGTGCTTATATGGGTATAGGAACGTTTATCCGTTACCGCCATGTTCGCCGCCGCATTCTACACCGTCCTCATCTTGACCTGCATCATCTGCGTGGGGGACATCCAGCGCTGGAAACAGACCATCCTGCTTCGGACCTCCATAGCCTTTTGCCTGAACTGCTTCCTGTGGTTCTTCTCCGTCTTTTTTGACGATTTCAGCGAAACCGCCCAAGGGTTGATGCTATTCCTGCTGGTGGTACTCATGCTCGTCTTCGCCGTTGCCGTCTTCCTGAAACAAAGGTGGAAATGGCAGTCCGCCCTGGTTTTCTCCATTCCGTTCGTCACGCTGATCATCATCCGCTGCTGCGGCGGCTACTTCATTATGTCCTAACCCCCTTCCCGCCTCATGAAAACCGCCACCTTGAAAGTGACGGACCCCGCCGCCGCGGAATACTGGCAGCGCAAATGGGAAGAGGCCACCAAGGACGCGCTAGAGCGCGCTGAATGAACGCCTAACCGTGTACGCAGCGGCTCCGGGCCGTCCCGATTGGTGAAAAAGCTTGCCAACGGGGGAGAATTGGGCTACCCTTTGCGCGCTCTCGGAATCACTGCTACAGATGAAGAAGGTTCATTTTCTAGGAATATGCGGCACCGCCATGGGGGCGGTGGCCTCCGCCATGGCCCGCAAGGGGTATGAGGTCACCGGCACGGATGCCAACGTCTACCCCCCTATGTCCACCTTCCTGGAGAGCGAGGGCATCCAGATTTTCCAAGGCTACAAGGCGGAAAACATCCCCGCCGACGCGGATTTGATTGTCATCGGCAACGCCATGAGCCGCGGCAACGCGGAAGTGGAGGCCGTGCTGGAGCGCGGGTTGCGCTACATGAGCCTGCCGGAGACCATGAAGGAGTTCTTCCTGTGGGGGCACCGCAACTTTGTGGTGACGGGCACGCACGGCAAGACCACCACCACGTCCATGCTGACGTGGCTGATGGAGGCCAACAAGCTCAACCCGAGCTTCATGATAGGCGGCATTGCGCGCAACCTGCAGCGCGGCGGGCGTTTCACGGATTCGCCGTTCTGCGTGCTGGAGGGCGACGAGTACGACACCTCGTTCTTCGACAAGCGCTCCAAGTTCCTGCACTACCTGCCGGAGGTGGTCGTCGTCAACAACATTGAGATGGACCACGCGGACATCTACGCGGACGTGGAGGAAATCAAGCTCTCGTTCAAGCGTCTGCTGCGCGTGGTTCCCCGCAACGGCGTGGTGTTCATGAACGCGGACTGCCCGAACTGCGCGGACGTGCGCGCCTGCGCCGCCAAGGAGCTGCGCACCGTGCGCACCGTGGGCGTGGGTATGGGCGCGGAGGCCGATATCCTCATCTCCGACGTGGAGCAGCGGACGGATGGCTCCAGCTTCACGCTCACCGGCGGCACGGGCGAGGCCTGGGAGCTGGTGAACGAGCGTTTCGACGTGCCAATGATCGGCGAGTTCAACGTACGCAACGCCGCCATGGCCGCCTGCGCCGCCCGCGTGGCCGGGCTCACGCCCGACCAAATCCGCGAGGGCCTGAAATCCTTTGAGGGCGTGGCACGCCGCCAGGAGGTCCGCGGCACCGTCAACGGCGTCACCGTGGTGGACGACTTCGCGCACCACCCCACTGCCATCCGCCAGGCCATCGCCGGCCTGCGCCAGCGCTTCCCCAAGCGCCGCCTCTGGGTGCTTTTCGAGCCCCGCAGCAACACCACCATCCGCAACCTTTTCCAAAACGAGCTGGCCGACGCCCTCTCACAGGCGGACCTGGCCGTCATCTCCCGCGTGGAGAACCACAAGACCGTGGCCCCAGAGGACCAGCTGGACGAGGCCAAATTGAAGGCCGACATCGAAGCCACCGGCACCGACTGCTACCTGGGCGAGAACGCGGACGACATCGTGGCCAACGTGGTGTCGCGCGCGCATCCTGACGATGTACTGCTCGTGATGAGCAACGGCGGGTTCGGCGGCATCCACAAGAAGCTGCTCACCGCCCTGGCGCAGTGATGGTGCAAAGCGCCCTGTGAATCTCAGCCATGGACATGCGGAACATAGCGCGCTTCACATATGAGAACAGCACCTTTCAGGGCTGGCGGCTCTCCCTGCGGCGGCGCGGCTACCAGTTCACCGCCTACTTTGCAGATGCCGAATACGGCGGCGAGGAACCGGCGCGCCTGAAGGCCCTGGAGGCGCGCGAGCGCCTGTTCGCCGAGCTGGCCGCGCACCCCGAAGACCCCAAGGGCGTGCTCAAATCCTTTCAGGCCAAATAGGGGTATACCCCGCCGCTACACAAGTTCGCGGAGGGCGTTGACGGAGATGCCGGGGATGGCGAGCAGGGAGCCGTCCGCGCGGCGGAGGACGGGCGAGCCGTCCTCCCGGATGCCGTGGAAAAAGCCGCAGATGCGGGATTCATCCGTGATGGCGACCACCGGGAGGGAGGGACCCCAGGCGGGTTCCAGCAGGGGAAGCAACGCGGCGGCCCCCTGCCCCGCGAATGCATCAAACGTTTCCGCAAGCGCATCCGCCACCAAAGCGCGCAGCCGCGGCAGCGGCGGGCAGTCCGCCACCAAGTCCGCCAGGCGCACGGGAACATCCGTGGTGCGGCCGTGCAGGGCGAGCACGTTGTTAAAGACGTTCATGCCGATGCCGACCGATGCCAAATCCGCGGCTGGGCGCTCCACGAGGATGCCGGCGAGCTTGCCGCGGCGCACCATGAGGTCGTTCGGCCAGCGCAGGCGCAAGCCGGCAATGCGGAACGGCGCGAGCGCGCGGTAGAGCGCGGCTCCCGCTACCAGCGGCAGCAGCCCCCAC
Source organism: Akkermansia sp. (assembly GCA_030531305.1). Taxonomy (GTDB): domain Bacteria; phylum Verrucomicrobiota; class Verrucomicrobiia; order Verrucomicrobiales; family Akkermansiaceae; genus Akkermansia. Next base: position 6,293 of record JAUNNT010000009.1, on the reverse strand, counting down.
GGGCGCTCGCCCTGCAGCGGCAGGTTGCAGCTCATCCACAGGCCGCCTTCCTCCCCGAACCACGCGCGGTTGAAACGCCCGCGCCCGTTGGTCTGGGATTTTGTTGCGACGATGGTCCATGCGGGATGCCGCCGCGCCTCCGTGAACGTGGAATCGCAGGACGCCAGCTCCACCGTCTGCCAATCGCGCTTCATGGCCGTCATTCGGAAATTCCCGCGCCGTCAAACACATTCAACACGGCCTGCTGGCCGCGCTGTTCCGCCAGTTGGCGCGCGGTCTCGCCGCTCGTGTTCTTGAGGGTGGCGTCCGCCCCCTTGTTCAGCAGGTAGTCCACCACGCTTTCCTGGCCGAGCGCCGCGGCGTGCATCAGCGGAGTCCAGCCCTGGTAGTCACCCTCGTTGAGCGGAAGGCGGCGCTCCTCCACCAGGTAGCGCACCATATCCAGATATCCCAGGCCGGAGGCGATGGAGAGGGCTGTGCGCCTGTTTTGGTTGAGTGCGGCGATATCCGCGCCACGCCCGGCCAGGAGGCGCAACGTCTCCACGGAACCGGCGGAGGCCGCGCAATGTACGGCGCTCCATTCGTTTTCATCCCGGTGGTCCACGCGCGCGCCGCCCTGCAGCAGGAGTTTCACCACGCTGGCGTGGCCGTATGCGGCGGCCACCATGAGCGGGGTCCAGCCGTAGGAATCCTCCGTTTCAAGGGATACACCGTGGACGATGAGCAGCTCCACCATCACGCAATGGTTGTTGGTGGCGGCCACATGAAGCGGCGTGGCTCCCTCCAAATTGGGCGTGTTCACGTTCGCGCCGCATTGCATCAGGAACTGCGCCATGCCGGTTTTGCGGTGCCCCACGGCCAGCAGCAGCGCGGTCCACCCGCCCTTGGTGCTCGCCTGCATATCCGCGCCCTTGGCGAGCAACAGCCTCAAGGCATCCATCCTCCCCTCCAGCGCGGCGTACAGCAGCGGGCTCATGCCCACATGGTCGCGCGCGTTCACGTCCGCCCCCGCGCCCAGCAACGTCTCCACGCATTCCGTGTGCCCCATGGCGGCGGCGAACATCAGCGGTGTCATGCCGTTCTCGTCGCGCACATCCGCCCCCGCATCCGGATTGTTCTCAAAGAATACCTTCATGCGGTCCAGGCGGCCGTCGCGCGCCATATCCAGCAGCGCCCGGTCCTTGTGGGGATAGGCCCCCAGATTGTGGAGTTCCACCACCAAATCGTGCAGCTTCTCGCTGCGCGCCACATCCAGCGAGTTCTGCCCCTCGTTGTTGCTGGCGCGGACATCCGCCCCCGCCGCCATGAGGGCGCGGGCGAGCTCCTTCCGGTGCATGCGGATGGCCAGCATCAGCGGGGTCTCGCCGTCCTTGTTGACGGCGTCCATGCCGTCCCTGCACGCTTTCAGCAGCTCCTGCATGCCATCCACGGAGCCGTTGCTGGCGGCGCAATGGAGCGCGGTCCAGCCCGCACGGTCGGTGAGGTAGGGGTTGGCGCCACGCTGCAGCAGCAGGCTCACCACGGCGGCCACATCCTGCTGGGATGCCCACATGAGCGGCGTGAGCCCGTTCTCGTCGCGAGCCTCGATGTCCGCTCCGTTGTCCAATGCCTGCACCACGCCGCCGGCATTGCCGTGTGCGGCATGGTAGATGAGAGCCTGGTCCGGCGTGAGATTGGCTGCGTGGGTTGCCTGCGCCTGCGGGTGCTGGGCAGCCTCCGCGCGCTCCTCGCACGCAGAGGGGAGCCACGCTGCCGTTACCGCCAGCAGCGGCAGGAGACCTGCGCTGTACCAACCTTTCATCTGCAAAGGACGGAAAATGTATCAGAGCGGGACCGAGAGGCTTTCCGCCTGCTCGCGGGTGAGCTCCACGCACTGCCAGGGCAGGCCGTACTTGTTGAGGGCGTCCATGAAGGGATCGGGGTCGTTCTGCTCCATGTTGAAGACGCCCTTGCCGCTCCAAACGCCGGAGAGGATGAGGCGGCCGCCGATGGCTGCGGGAACGCCGGTGGTGTAGGAGACGGCCTGCGAGCCGACCTCCTTGAAGCACTGCTCGTGGTCGCAGATGTTGTAGATGTAGACGGCCTTGTACTTGCCGTCCTTCTTGCCCTGGATGATGCAGCCGATGCAGGTGCGGCCGTGGGTGGTCTTGCCGAGGTCGCCGGGGTTGGGCAGCACGGCCTTGAGGAACTGCAGGGGCACAATCTCCACGCCCTTGTACATGATGGGCTCGATGCTGGTCATGCCGACGTTCTTGAGGACGGTGAGGTGGTTGATGTAGTTGGGGGAGAAGCTCATCCAGAACTGGGCGCGCTTGATGGTGGGGATGTGCTTGACGAGGGACTCCATCTCCTCGTGGTACATGCGGTAGATTTCATAGGTGCCCACGCCCTGCGGGCAGGCGAAGGGCTGGTGCATGCTCATGGGCGGGGTCTCCTGGAAATCGCCGTTCTCCCAGTGGCGGCAGGGTGCGGAAACCTCGCGGATGTTGATTTCCGGGTTGAAGTTGGTGGCGAAGGCCTGGCCGTGGTCGCCGCCGTTCACGTCCACGATGTCGAGGTACTCGATTTCGTCGAAATGGTGCTTGAGCGCCCAGGCGGTGTAGACGTTGGTCACACCGGGGTCGAACCCGGAGCCCATGAGTGCGTACAGTCCGGCCTGCTTGAAGCGGTCGTGGTACGCCCACTGCCACTTGTACTCGAACTTCGCCACGTCGCGCGGCTCGTAGTTGGCCGTGTCCTCGTAGTGGCAGCCGGCCTCCAGGCAGGCATCCATCAGCGGCAGGTCCTGGTACGGCAGCGCCACGTTCAGCACCAGGTCCGGCTTGATTTCCTTCAGCAGCGCCACCGTGGCGGGAACGTCGTCCGCATCCACCGCATGCGTGGTGATGGTCACGCCCGAGCGCGCCAGCACGTCCGCCGCAATGGCGTCGCACTTGCTCTTGGTGCGGGATGCCAGGTGGATTTCCTTGTAGACGTCCGCCATCTGCGCACACTTGTGAGCCACCACGTGGCCCACGCCTCCAGCTCCGATGATGAGTACCTTGTCCATGTGCGCATAGCATGCCGAAATTTCCATGCGCCGTCAAGGATATTCACACGCGTGCGGGATGCGTGCGCGGAAGTTTTTTGAAAAAATCACGGCAGTTCGCTTGACAGAATGCGCGGGCGGTGGTACAAACGCCGCACCCAATACCCGTATGAAGACCCAGATGCACCAGCTTCCCGGCTTTTCCCCCGCGCCATTCCCCTAACGGCGGACTGTGACATTCTCCCACCTGCGCATGATGTCCTCCCGCCCCGATGCGGGAGAAGGCTCATGCGCATTTTTATTTTACCCAACCCCCAGACACCATGACCAAGACAGAACTGGAAAAACTCGTGACGGACCTCCTGGCGGAGGTCAAGGCCCTCAGCGGGACCGTTGCGGAGATGAAGGACGCCCAGGCCCGGCAGGAGCAGATGGCGGAGGAGGCGCGCGTGCGCCGCATCATGGAGGATGCGGAGCGCCTCCGCAAGAAGGCCCTGGAGCTGGCCGACCACAAGGGCAAGGCCGCCGACACCCCCAAGCTGGAGGAATACGTGGAGCAGCACAACCTGGAAAACCTGCGCGGAATCAGCGACGACGTCCTCCCCGCGCTCGTGGCGCGCAGCTTCAACCCGGAGCTGGCGCAGGCATTCGCCGTGCACCAGATGGACATGCGCCTCTACAAGTGCGTGGTGCGGTATTTCGACGTCATATCCAAGGCGAAGCCGGTGGAAGTGACGGACGAGCTGCGCGCGGAGGCGGAGCAGCTGCGCGCCGCCGCGGCTGAGGCGGAGGAGGCCAAGAACCTGCTGAAGCCCACCGCGGGCGAGTTCCGCCTGCGCGGCCGCGCGGAGCTGCAGGCCTTCTTCAACGAGCAGGTGGTGGACATCGTCAACAACAACAAGCTCTACGCCAAGCTCGGCATCCGCTTCCCCAAGGCATTCATCCTGGAGGGACCGCCCGGATGCGGCAAAACCTTCGCCGTGGAGCGCCTCGCCGAACACCTCGGCTGGAACACCGTGCGCATCGATTCCTCCAGCATCGGCAGCACCTACATCCACGCCACCGCCAAGAAAATCGAGGAGAGCTTCGCCGAGGCCGCTGAGCACGCACCCACCATCCTCATCATCGACGAGATGGACGCCTTCATGCCCAACCGCGCCGGGCTCAGCGGCGACAACACCCACAGCAAGGAGGAGGTGGACAGCTTCCTCAAGTGCCTGCAGACCGCAGAGGAAAAGCGCATCCTGGTGGTGGGCATGACCAACCTCATCACCACGCTGGATCCCGCCGTGCTCCGCACCGGCCGCATGGGCACCCACATCAAGGTGGACATGCCGTCATTGGCGGAAGTGGAGGACGTGCTGGCGTACGCGCTGGAGAAGCGCCCGCACGCGGAGTTCCCGCTGGGCGCCTACGCGGGGCGGCTGCTCAACCACCCGCTCTCCGACGTGACGCACGTGGTGGACGAGGCCGCCATGGTTGCCGCGCGCGCCCGCCGCGGGCAAATCGAGGAGGCCGACCTGGCCCAGGCCGTGGAGCGCCTGCTGCAGCGCGAAAACGGACAGAGCGCATCCAAGAAACCCATCGGATTCACCGACTGACACCACGCCGTGCCCGCCATCCCGCGCCGTTGCGGAATGCGCGGCGCATGACGATTTTTTTCCGGGAAATCGAAGCGGAATTTTCTTGACTTTAGTTCCCGTTGTGGTACAATGCGCTTCGCCCCTATGAAACACTGCATCACACACACACCCGCCCCAACCACCCGCTCATCCGCCGTCTGCCTGTTGGACTCCTGGATGCCGTTCCTCTAACGGAACACCAGCGTTGCCAGACAGTTGAGCCGCCCGCCATCCCTGCACCCCGGGAGGAGGCTCATGCGCCCGATTTTCACCCACACTCAAATTTTCAACAATATCACCATCATTATGAAAAAGACCGAACTAGAACAACTGCTCAAAGACGTCGTCGCCCAGATGAAGCACCTGAACGCCGCGCACAGCCGCGAGCTGCGGACGCTCCGCGCGTCCATCGAGAAGCTGGAAAAGAAGCGGGAGGACGATGAAATGACCCTGGACGAGCGCGCGCCGAAGCCGGAGGAGCGCAAGAAGCGTCTCATGGAGCGCGTGGAACACCACAAGGAGCGCGCGCTGCACATCTTCCGGCACCCGCGCAAGAGCGACAAGGCCGAGAAGACCCCGCCCATCGAGGAATTCGTGGACGACAACTGCATCGACAACCTGGACGGCATGGACGAGGCCACGTTCATCGTGCTCATCCGCCACCACTTCAATGCGGAGCTGGCGGATGCCTTCGCCACGCACCGCATGAGCAAGCGGCTCTACCACAGCATCGTGCACTACTTCGACGACTACGTGGACGTGGAGCCGCTGAAGGTGACGGACGAGATGAAGGCGGAGGCGGAGCAGCTGCGCGCCGAGCTGGAGAAGCGCAGGGAGGAGGGCATGCTGCTGAAGCCCACCGCCGGTGAGTTCCGTCTCCGCGGCCGCGAGGAGCTGCAAACCTTCTTCAACGAGCAGGTGGTGGACATCGTCAACCACAGCGCGGACTACGCCAGGCTGGGCGTGCGCTTCCCCAAGGGATTCATCCTGGAGGGGCCGCCGGGGTGCGGCAAGACCTTCGCCGTGGAGCGCCTCGCGGAGCACCTCGGCTGGAACGTGGTGCGCATTACCTCCGCAGAGGTCGGCAGCTCGTTCATCCACGAGACCGCGCGCAAGATTGAGGAGAAGTTCGACGAGGCCGCCGAGAACGCGCCCTCCATCCTCATCATCGACGAGATGGACGCCTTCATGCCCAACCGCGCCACCCTGCCCGGCCACAACACCCACAGCAAGGAGGAGGTGGACAGCTTCCTCAAATGCCTGCAGACCGCCGAGGAGAAGCACGTGCTGGTGGCGGGCATGACCAACCTCATCTCCACGCTGGACCCCGCCGTTCTCCGCACGGGCCGCATGGGCACCCACATCAAGGTGGACATGCCCTCGCTGGCGGAGGTGGAGGACGTGCTGGCGTACGCGCTGGAGAAGCGCCCGCATGCGGAGTTTGCGCTCACGCCGCACGCGGAGCTGCTGCTCAACCATCCCCTTTCCGATGTGACGCACGTAGTGGACGAAGCCGCCATGTGCGCGGCCCGCGCCCGCCACGACAGTATAGCTGAAGCCGACCTCGCGAAAGCCATCGCGAGGCTGCTCCAGCGCCAGGGTGCCCAGCTACCCCCGCACAAGCCGTTCGGCTTTGCGGCCTG